>JAUQYW010000201.1 GCA_030587525.1 Candidatus Sigynarchaeota archaeon
AGCAAGGATGCCATCAACGAGGGACGGGGTGACCAGTTTTGGCCTACTTACTGGCTCTGCGAAAATTCGGGTTTCGAGAAGATAAAAGGCGTCAGCTGGAACCAGGCATTCAACGATTTCATCGCGAGCCATGATGGCTTGTGGTTGTTCGACTTCATCGTGCTCGAGGTAATCCCAGCAGCCGTGATCATGGCCGGCGCGCATGCATATGCATCTGCGCAACTCGTCACGGACGGGATAAGCGATATACGGGTAAAGCTGCTCACGTTCGCGATCACCATGCTTTGTTTCATGGTGTACCATCTGCTCACGACGGATATCCGGCAGCAAGCCATGCAAGTCTATCGCGACAAGATGCGGGACGCCAACAACATCAGGCGGGATCCCGAACCCGATGGAGAGGTGACCTACCTGGGACAAACCTTCGAGAAGGAAGACTGGAGGGCATCCGGTTTCGTGCGGCCTGCTGGCTGGTTCACGATCGATGTCAGCGACGGGAGAGGCCACCAGCCGACGAACATCCCGCTATCGGTGCCCGTGCTGGTCGGAACCGACTATGGCAGCGCGCCCAATCGCCACCGGGCGCACGACTGGTATATGAACGAGATATTGCCCGACGCGGAAGGAGACCTGGATACCGGAACAGGAGGCAAGTTGTCGCGCATCGTGCCGATTGTCAACGAGCTTGGCGAGGTTTCAATGGCTGCCGTGGCAAAGTCACCGTGGATCCCGCGGTTCACCGATTTCAACGACGAGCCGCCGGCGTGGGACATCGACCCGAAGAATTACACGGTCTCGCCAGCATACAAGGTCCATTACCAGCTTTCGTGCTATTTCTCGCAATACTCGGCGTTGTACAAGAAAGGTGCCAAATGGGACCCCCGCATCATAGCCTGCCGGATTGGCGAGGAATTCATCAGCGCGGCCCTGTCCTTCGTGCTTTCCATGGCGTTGTCCTCGGCAATTTGTCAAAAAGATCCTGTCACGGGGCATTATCCGAAGACGTCGTGGTGGGAAAACTTCCAGCTCACCTGGACGAGATCGGGTGGTGGCGCGGGGTTGGTGCAGAGTGCAATCGATGAATCCCTCATCGAGGGCAGCATGACCATGTTCTTCACCGAGGTCTGCCACCTGCCCGAGGTCTTCGCCGACCAGCTCTCGGAGGCCCTGTCATTCGGCGTCGTCGACGATCTCGAGTCTGGCGCGTTCATCGGCGAGGCCATCACCTACATCCGCGCCCGCCACGAGATACGGATGCGCGTCAACAGCGAGATCAGCGTCATCACCGACATCACCGACATGTATTATCACGAGTTCGGCACGGAGATGCTCGAAGAAGATGTCCAGCAGCACCTTTCGGCCATCGAGGAGCTCCACATGGCACGCATCATGCTCGTCACGGCTAAGCAAGTGAGTGCCCTCGCCTCTCTCGACTCGCTCTACTTCGCGCATGAGTTGAAAGGCCTCTCGATGCTGCCGCAAATCTGGCCGCAGCACCTCGGCAACATTGCCACGCGGATGGTGCATTTCCCGAACATCGACGCTCGCAACGATTATCGCACGTCGGCCATGATGAACCAGGCCCTCAAGACCCGGCTCGTCGCCTATGCCACGGAGTTTCCCGATGTCGACATGACGCTGGAAGATTTCATCGACCTCGCCGATACCAGGTCGGCGTGCTGGCTGAACCCGGAAGCAACGTTGAAGCTCGACGCGTCCTGGGACGATGGCCGGGTCCAGCACATCGAGTCGTGGGCAAGGATCAAGAACATGCTCGTCACGGAATTCCTCGCCACGCACCAGGGCTACACGTTCACCTTCACGGACGACGATGCGTCCACGAACACGGCGCCACCGAAATGTCCACGATCAGGTGGTTGGTGGACGTATTTTGGAGCACCATTCTATGCATGGTTGCCCTTGGAGGCGGTCCACCAATTCGCAGCTATGTACGATTCCGATGGAATACACGACGCAGCTGGAAACGAGATTTCTGAATGGGTCTGCCCGATTTGCGGAAGAACGTTCACGGATTATAAATCGGCAGATAATCATGTCGGGGGCGTAAATGTTCGTGTTTTTGAAGATGGTACTGCATCCATAAATAAAAGATTGAATAATTTGGAGAAACGTGGATCGCCCGAGGTTCTCAAAGACTACAACGCTTTCGCGAATAAATTAGGGGTGACAGAATCAAACAATCCGATCCTCTATGCGACACTCACGCATATGCAAAAATTGCCATGGGACGTATTCCACATGACGCGGGCGCAGATTGCCGACAAATTGCGATCTGATAATAGGTTCAAAAATATGTTTACCAAATGGTTAAAACAAGCATATGGTGAGGGACAATTATATAATAGATTAGCGACTGGGAGTGAGTTAGGTCTTTTCTGCGATGTATTGGATGCAAGGAATTTGGAAGTTGTTTGGAATTTTCCAGCCAAAGGGTTAAAACATTTTGACCAATTCGATTGCATTGTATTAAAGAGGACGCCTATAAAAGACGCATCGGGCAGAGTTATTGACTGGGATTATGATTTCGCGATGCCGTGGGATTCGAAAATATCCAAGAACCCCCAGAAACCTGAGTTATACAAGACTTTTTTGCATGATCTAGTATCATCTCTGCGAAAAACAAAACGTGTTGATGGTATCGGCGTTATTATTGCAAAGGGATATAATATCGAAACCTTCCTTGCGGATATGGAGAAATGCAGAAGAGTTATTCACGAATATTACAGAGAGCCTATAGAAATTGATGGAATTGACTGGAACGTGGCAGAGCTTAACGATGGTACTATTGTGCATTTCAGATTTAAGCCAGATGAACAGAGTGATTTGGATCCCTTCTATGGTACTCAAAACATTCCCATGCGTTATACGGTTGCATACAAGATTAGTAAAGATGGAAAAGTAGAATTTGAGGGAACCACTTCGTATCGATACGTGCGATTGGAGCAATTTAATTCAGAAATCGATAAATTTATCGAGGATTTCATAACCAGTGTTACTTCGAGTCAAGATGTAAATCTGCCGTCTCCGCC
>JAUQYW010000211.1 GCA_030587525.1 Candidatus Sigynarchaeota archaeon
GTATGCCGGAGTCAATTCGACGAGGAGTTTCATAGCATCGGCGAGAAGCGTTCCATGATGCTCGATGACGTCATTAAAATGGCGGAAAATCTGCGTGATGAAGAAAATTCCGATCGAGACGCTCGCGGCGATGATAATGTTGCTCGTTATGGCAAGTTTTTCGCTCATGTGGGATTGTTTTACAGCTAATCCTTAATAAATCTACATCACGATTGGTATTTAGGGAGATCATGGCAAAGAAACGAACCGCGAAACCAGCAACTGATGAACCTACCGGCGCCAAGACCGAAATCAAACCCGAATGGAACGTTGAGAATGTCGTCGCAACCGTGGTGGTACCTCTCGATGGACCGGAAGGAAAGATCGACTTGAACCAGATCGCACGGAAATACACGGACTGCGCGTATAACCCGGAACGATTCCCGGGTCTGATCATGCGCGTGGCAGAGCCAAAAGCCACGGTTCTTGTTTTTAGCACGGGAAAGATGGTCGTGACCGGCTTGCGCCAGGCATCCGAAGCAGAAGCCGTGGTCAGCAACGTGATCAAGAAGATCAAGGGCGCGAAGGTCGCCATCAATGCGGAGCCCGTCATCACCGTGCAAAACATCGTCGCGAGTGGTGACTTGCACGTGAGCATCGACTTGAACGAGGCATCGATCATCATGGAGAACGCCATGTACGAGCCGGAAGTGTTTCCTGGCTTGATTTACCGCATGGCCGAGCCCAAGACCGTCTTTCTCATCTTCAGCACGGGGCGCATCGTGTGCACGGGTGCCAAGACGAAGGAGATCGTCGGGGCGGCGATCGAGAAACTTGTCGAGCAGATCAAGGAGTACGGCGTCGTGCAAGAACCCGGGCAAGAAGGTGCTGGCGACGATGATGATTTCATCTGACTCTAAATGACTTTTTTGCTAGATTTCGATAACGAGATCACGCTTGAATGCAGGATTTGGTTCGCTATCCGCGTACCCGCGTGGATTGCACACCACCCGCGTTTTTTCGATGTGGTAATCAAAACTCACGTGAGTGTGACCGTGGATCCACGCCGCGGGCTGGTGCCGCAAGATTAGCTGATCCAGGTCGGATCCGAAGCAAGCATTCATGGGATCGTCCTTGTATTGCGGGGCGATGCTCCGGGACGTCGGGAGATGGTGGGTCACGACGACCGTGGGGCCATTGAAATGACGCGACAATTCTTGCTCGATGAAGGCCTTGCTCTGGTCAAACAGTTCGACCGTGTCCTCGGGCATCAGCACGCGCCCGTTCTTGGTCGCAAGCACGTAATCATTCATGGAGTACCGCGCCACCTTCATGGTATCCTTGTCGCGCTTGTTCATGTCTGTCCACAACGTGGCTCCCACGAACCTGACCTTTTTAATGATTGCCGACCGGTTTTCGAGGAACACGAGATTCTTCAAGTCACATGATTTCCAAAAATCGAGGACCGCATCGAAGTCGTGCTCGTAGAACTCGTGGTTTCCCAGGACATACACGACGGGGCCCTGGCGGCACAATTTCTCGAGTAACGGCAACGCTTGTTGGCCAAGATGGATGTCACCTGCGATCACGGTCACGTCGCAATCGACGGGCGGGATGTGAATCCCCCCGAACTCCAGGTGGAGGTCGCTCAAGACGTGGATCTTCATACAGTACGAGACCCTTTCTTTCTTTAAGATAAAGTGGTTTTCCTTGCTGTTTTCTCACCGAAGGATCATAATGAGCTCAAACAAGATTCTGATATTATCATCTTGGTGCACCTATATGGAGGTGTCGTGGATGATGCATCCCCGCCTGCGAAATAACGGGCATCCCATAATAAAGGCGCGCGAGCATAGCCACAAGCAAAAGGAACGATGTGCATCATGATGGTTGAACTCTACCGGCCGACGAAAAAAGACATTCCAAAACTGGCTCAAGTGATGGTGAATGCATTTGTCGATTATCCCCTCCATGTCTGGATTTTACCGGATGAAAGTGAAAGGCGGAAAAAACTGTATACCCATTTCTTGATGTTCGTTCGATATGGGCTCAAATACGGCGATGTCTATGCGACTTCTCTCGATTGCGACGACATCGCAATCTTCATCCAGCCAGGTTCTGGGCCGATGACGACCTGGCGCTGGATACAATGCGGCGGGATAAACTTCGTGCGGGTGTACGGGAGAACCGCGATGAAACGGTATGAAATTGCGGCTATAGGCACTACTGAAAAAATACGCAAGAAAAACGCCCCCGCAACGCATTCATACTTGATATATCTTGCGGTCGATCCCCGCGTTCAAGGGCAAGGCCGTGCAAGAAAATTGCTCGAACCCGTGTTTCATCAACTTGACGAGAAAAATATACCTTGCTATGTTGAAACATTCAAGGTTATGAACGAAACAATCTATAACAGGCTTGGATTTGAAACGCTAGAAAGAGTCTCAATACCGGGCACCGACTTAACGTTGATCTCGATGTTATGGCGTCAGAGACAGACTTGAATATCATCTCCGGATTTTCCTAAAAAAGGGAGCAATCATCGTTCTATTCCTTGCGCCAGGATATCACGTAATTCACGCCTTCCGGCTTTGCGATCCCCGGATCCTCGGCACGCCATATTCCCGCGTGGCCTTTTGCCTTGCTGACGAGATCGAAATGGCAAATCGCGATGCCGCGGTCCAGGTGCCACCCTCCAGCGCTGTAAAAATGGAACGCATCCACGTCCTTGTCCTTCACGACACGCCAAGGTTGCGTGTTGGTCGCTGATGGCCCGAGCCGCACGCCTTCCAGTGCATCCTTGAACACACCGGCCCGTTCTTCCGAGAGCGGCGCCGTGAACGTCCCGTCGAAAAAGAGGGAAGCCCACGGCTTCCGGGTATTGGCCTTCACGACCGTGCGCATGATGCCTTCGAGAAACCGGCGGTCCACCGGATGGTACCCGATCGGTGTGACCGCCGGCATACTTTCATCTGAGCCCAGCTTTGCCTGCTCAGCGAATCCGGTCTTGTTAAATGACCCCCCGAGCCAGCACGTCCCTAGCCCGATGTCGGTCGCGTGCAGGATGACCGTTTCGAGCACGTATCCGAGATGTTCGACCGCGCGTGCATCCCCGCGCTTCACGATGCCCGCGATGAAATCACGAGCTCCCGCGATGAACCCGTACGTGCCGAGCTTCCGCTTTTGCATGAAGTCCAGCCCTTCTTGCGTGATGAATTGCAGCTTGCACGTCGCGCCGAGCGGGCTCTCAATCTTTTCCTCCAACAAGGCGAGCACCTTATCTTTCACGGCTTGTCCCAACGGCGCTCCCGTATAGGTGCGCCACGACGTGCGTTCCTTGATGATGTCCATAATTGGTTTCGAGAATTCCATAATGTTCACTTCAGCATTCCACCTATATCATCGCATCGATAAATCGAACTAGCATTACTTTTTAAAGACCACGTGATCAAGCAAGGAACCATCAGGATACCGGGCTTCGACCACCATTTGGTTATCCCGGATCCCGACGAGCAAGTAGTGGCTCGAGTTTTCCCACCGCTTGAACCCGGGAATAGTCGTGACATCGGACGTGACGGGCTTTCCCTTCCGCAGCTCGTTCCCGCCACCACCGCTCGTGAAGAAATGCACAGAATTGCCCTTGCTCCCGGGCAATTTGATTACGGACGGGTCATCTTCGATTTTCCAGGCAATGTTGCAATACACGTGCGCGTGGCCTTGAAACACGACATCCACGGCGTGCTTGTCCAAAAGGGGAAGGATATACGAGGCGAACTTGTCATGCTTTAGACGATACGTGCCGTCGGCGGTTTTCTTGATGCCTATCAAGTCGCGGTGCATCACCGCGATTTTCCAATGCCCAGCGGGCACCCCGGCGAGCACCCGTTCGATGTAGCTCCATTGAGGGTTAGACGGTTCTGCCATCTTGGAATTTTGCGTGTCGATGAACAAGAAGAAGCAATGCCCATACGTGAACGAGTAGTACCGGCCGCGGAAGGGCGTGATTTCATCCTCGCCCTGGGGCGTATGATACTTGTAACCGAGGAAATAATCGAAATTGGCGCCTTCGTCGGGATACTTCCGCGCGGTTTCATCGCCGATCTTGTTCGTTCCCGTGTCGTGGTTTCCCGGGGCCACGTGGAGCGGCTTGCTCGCGAGGAGCTGCGGGGAAGCGCTGAATATCTCGTGCCAAGAGCGTAAATCATTACCTTGATCGGTGATGTCGCCCGTGTGCACGATGAACGCGGGATCCGCCGTGGCTATGGATTTCAACAAGGCAGGGTACGCCCAATCTGGTTGCGATGCGCCACCACCATTTTGCGTGTCGCCGATAACGCCAAAATTAAACTCGATTGCATTATCGGGTGCAGTCGTGAACTCGTGGAAACTAGAGTCTTTAGAAAATCCGATGAGGCGATAATGATATTTGGTGCCTGGATCGAGATTCTCTAGCTCGATCCGGTGCATCTTGGCTACGGAAGTCTCGACTTTTTTCAGTTCAGCTCTGGTTTTCCCCCATTCGAGCACGCCTGGAACTGTTTCCTTGGTGAACCAGTTGATGGTCATCGTCGAGCGCGGATCGCCCCGCCAATGAAGCCATGGACCCTCGTCGAAGTCGTACGCGAACGAGGCGCTGGGGATCACGTTGAAAAATCGGCCTTTCAACCATCGCCAGATACCAATGAAAATAACGAGGGCAGATACCTGCCCGGTTCCGAAGATTATTAACCAAGGATAGGCTGCACTTGCGAGGAAAAAAAACAGGTGCAAGATCTCCGTGATGGTAAAAAAAAGACCAGCTGTTATTGCCCACAAGGCCAGAGCAACCAGCCACGCGGGCTTGTGGAGAATGTGCAGCGCTTATACACCCGGTTGTCAGTGATTAAAAAACATACGCCGCAACTCGTCCACGGGCGCGGGAAGGTTGAACCCGTCGATGATGACCGCCGGGATCCCCTCGCTGCGCATCGCTTTGACCGATACCGCGAAGTTGTTGACCGGCGCGAGCGGGGAGGTGAAAGCCGCGTTCGCGAACAACGGGCATTTCGAGCTTGCGGCGACCAATTTCCGCGCATCGCTCGCTGCAACGACGGGCACGGCCGCCGTTGTCGCCCCGATTTCAAGGCACACGCGCATGCCAAGCCCGATCACGTCGGCGTAATTATCCTTGCTCACCCTGGATCCAAACGGGATGATGCTAGCGATCACGGGTAGCCCCGCTTCTGCCCCGCCTTCCACGAGCGCTCGCAGTGCTTGGATGCCTTCGACCGTGTCTATATCCGGTGTCCCGAAAAACACGTCGATGACCGCCGCCGACGCCCCGAATCGCAACACGTCGGCAGCGCTGCACGCGAGAACCTGCCGGAATCGCTGCGCCGGGTAGAGCGACCGCTCGTCTAGGAGCCGGTTGGACCAGTCGCACTTGACGATGAACGGCACACGTTTCTTGCATATAATGTCATTATGTCGTTGCGCCTCGCCAGGACTTAGGATGATCGCGTCAGTATTCTCTTCTGTCACGTTGGAAAGAGCATCAGTGATGTTCTTGAATTCCGACCCGAGAAAGCCCCTCGTGAAATCGAGAACGAGTGCGCTACCCGTCTCGTCCGTGATATCCCGGATCCTGATGGATTGTCCTGTATTCATGATGGTGTCTTCACCTGGTTATCGTTATTTTAACAGATCGGGAAAAATCTTGCCAATTCCAAGGTTCGCCAAGGTTTCCCGCGTGGGCTTCCCGGTCGGATCCCAACCCATGGCCGCGTAATAACTCTGCAATACAGCTTTGAAATCTGGAAATACCATACCTTTAGCTGGGCCCTCTACATGGGACTCGTTGAGAATGCGCGAGGGAAGCATATCATCCGCGGCAGTCAATCCTTCACGATAATTGTATAGCCTGGTTAACGCAAGCACGCGAGCAGCGTGCCGTTTCACCGCATCGGTTTCCCGGCAAACCTCGTTCCCGATAGCAGCCCGGAGGAGCCCGATAATCTCCTTGACTTGAATACCGTTGAGCGTGAAAAAGCATAAGATTTGTTGATCGACAAAACTCGATTCTGCTTGCATGTTCAAGAAGAGATCGAGTTTCCGCGGGCCGAGATCGAACGGGTCAGCACCGCCAGCGTTGCCCATGGCTTCCACCGATGCCGTGAACGCATGTAAGTGGCACGCCCCGCGATCGCTCACCGCGTAGCACAACGCCATGCCCCTCGCGTGCCGCGGGTCGTATCCGGGAAGCTCGAGCCCCTTCACGTGCATAGCGAGGTTGGCGGCAGCGGGCCACCGGTTCGCGATCTCTCGAACACCATTGCCGATTGTTTTGCCACAACCTTCCATGGTCCCGATTTTCCTGATGATCTGGAATATGGTACTTGCATCACTCCATGCTGGCGCGATGCCATCCAAGTCGGCGGGCGTGATGATGCCACGCTGCCGCATTTCCATAAGCATGCCGATGATCACGCCCGTGCTGATCGTGTCGATGCCGTAATGATCGCAGAGATAGTTTGCTTTGATCAACGTGTCTTGATCTGCATTATCGATGTTTGAACCGAGAGCAAACACGGTTTCATATTCCGGTCCATCGATGACGACCTGGTCATCGAGCTCAGGCACGGTTTCGGGAAACCCGGGATTGCTTGGTCCAGGCTGGTCCTTGGCCCGTGCGATCTTGCTGCACGAGATTGGGCATTGCGTGCAAGCAATGTTGCCCGACCGGCGGCCGTCCTTGACCGGTTCATTCCAATAGCGTTCTCGCCAACTCAAGCCGGATATCTTGTCGGCACCGACAAAATGGCCACCCTGGAAATTCCTCGTGGGAAGCACGTGCGTCGCGTTGATCACATCGACGATGTTCGCCGTGCCAAAAGTTGGCAAAGCCCGCACGGTGCTCTCGCCCGAGCGAATATAGCGACGTGCCACCCAAGCCGCGGCCCGAAATGCCTCAGGATCCTTCAACGCGATGGGAATGGAACCTTTGACGAGAATCGCTTTCACGTTCTTCGACCCCATAACGGCTCCGCCTCCACCGCGCCCGGCACATCGTTGATCGGCGAAGATGCCCGAGACCAGGCTCAGTCGTTCCCCTGCAAGGCCGATGCCCGCACACGCGTAATCGTTTCCAAACCTTTTTCGCAACCGCGCATCGATTTGCACCGGCGCGAGGCCCTGGACATCCAGCGCTTTCGCGTCGTGGAACTCCACCTTACTATTCGTGATAACGATCACTTGCTCTTTCGTATCTTTCCCGTGCAAGACGATGGCGTCGTATCCGGCACTCTTGATCGCCGTGCCAATGCGCCCGCTGGAATACGAATCGAGAAATGCCTTCGTCGCCGGGCTCTTGGTGATGATGCCAAATTTGCACGAGCACGGCGCGAGTGTGCCCGTGAGCGGCCCGGTCACGAAGATCAAGTCATTCTCGGGCCCAATCGGGTTGCAACCGCGAGGCGTGCGAAGGAGCAGGTAAATGCCGAGTCCTTTACCCCCGATGAGTAGTCGATAAACGTCGGGGGAAATTACTTCCTCCCGGGTCTGTCGCGTGGCCAAGTCGATGTGAAGGATGATCCCGCGGTTTGCACCATCACCCGTCGCCATTCGCCTCCTCGATCGTGATCGCGTCGACCGGGCACCATTCGACGCATTCTGGATAGCCTTTGCAAAAATCGCAGAGAAACGGGATTGATTGCGGGTACGGGGCATCATTCACGCCAGCCGGCGGTTTCACCACGTGCAGCGGGCACGCGGCGACGCAAGCCAGGCTCTCCTTGCCCCGGCACAGGTCACACGATGCTTGGTCGACCCGTACGTGCCCGTCGAGTTCATCGAACGCCAGCGCTTTGCGGGGGCATGCCTTGATGCATTTTCCGCATCGGGTACAAACCCGGGGAATCAATTTCTTGGGAAACTCGTTTTGAACTTCGATGGCATGGTAAGTGGGATGCGCGGTGCCGGAATGGGCAAGAGCGCATGTCGTGGAGCATATCCCGCACCCGGTGCACTTGTCGATGTGAATCTTCAGCTTCGAAGGGCCAGTGACCTTGTGTGAAAAGATCTCCTTGGTTGACACGTTCTCGTGGATGATGCGTTTGAGGATCCGCGCGAGTTCATCAGGACTGGGCACCTGGAGTATTTGCCGGCCAAAAACCGTGCCATTTGCGCCGGCCTTGATGGCTTCCTCGACGAGCTCGCATGCCTCGCGATAGCCCTTCGACTTAGCGCCGCCGAGGATGAAGACTGGGATGTCGACCGAGCGGACGATGTCCCTGAACGACGCGATGTCGCCGGAATAGTTGATCTTGATGCCGTCCGCGCCGATCTCCTCCGCCACTCGGATGCCGATCTTTAATAAATCTATGAAATTGCTGCCCGTGACTCTAGGGCCATAGGGCATAGGCTCGATGATGAAAGGCAAGCCACATTCTTCGCTTTCCCTCGCCATGGCCGAGATGACCTTGATGTTGGTCGCCTCGTCATTGTCCGGGTCATCCGGCCTTCCTAAAATGTAGTACACGACCGTGGCATCGGCACCGAGTGCAAGGGCTTTCCGAGGGGAGATCAACTTGATGTGGTGAATCTGCTCGTTGGGTAAGGTGTACGTTAGGGAACGGAAGCCGGAGATGTAATCCCCTCTAACGAGCAGGGCAGGAGCCTGGTTCCCGTGAAAAAGGTGATGGAGGTTAACGGCTTGCCCCGGCGAGACGAGGATCCCATCGCAACCACCCTTGATGATTTTTCCGAGGGTATCTTCGAGATTAATGACGCCGGGAATCGGCCCGAGCATGAGACCGTGATCCGCGGCGACCAGCATGGCCCGGTTATCCGCACCGAGGATCCTCGCCATCCGGAATGCTTTGCCTTGCATAGCCTTCTCAAACGTATGTGTATATT
Organism: Candidatus Sigynarchaeota archaeon; assembly: GCA_030587525.1. GTDB lineage: Archaea > Asgardarchaeota > Lokiarchaeia > Sigyniarchaeales > Sigyniarchaeaceae > Sigyniarchaeum > Sigyniarchaeum tengchongense. The sequence goes on from JAUQYW010000211.1 coordinate 8,872, forward strand.
TTACTTTAAAAGTAAAATATACTTTTATAGTCTGTGCCCTTCACACCCACCACTTTCGGGAACGGGTCACATGTTCATGGCTTTGAGCAACCGGCAAGATCGGAGCTCTAATCGTTGACCCTCGACATCGTTTATATTGTAGCGTGCACCGTTGAGATGCCGCGACGCAAAGAAATCATCGAAGATGAACGATCGCGTGTCGTACTGGACCCAGGTAACGTTCTCCCCACCAGGCGCGAATAGCGATGACCACCGGTTGCTTTCGAGATCTTGAAGGAGAACGACATGCGACGGGAATGGCAACATCTGGATTTTCCAAGAACGAACCTGTCATTCCCTCGGTGCAAGGGGGCACGGAAGCTGAGAGAGAATTTGGTTCGAGATCGAGTGACCAGCCTTCCGGCAAGACGGGTTCGACCCGGGCTTGCACGTGCTGTGTGTCGTGATTGGTGAAGTGGATTTCAAGCAGTGCTCGCTCCCCTGCCTTGATGGTTTGCTCGAAAGGATACACTCTTATCCACGATTCATCCAATCCAAAGGTGGGGTCTGGCCACGGGATGAGTTTCTTTAGAATCCGGACCCGCTCGTGAAGCTGACCCTCCATGTACGCGAGGTGATCGAGCGTAAAAGTAAATCCCTTTTCTTGGTGATTGTTCACGATGATGTCAGGCATGAACTCGCGCCATAATGAAATGCACTTGAAATAACCGGTGTTCTCCCGGAGAAACGTCCGGTTCGGCGCGCAATAATCGTCGATGCCGGACGGGCTCGCTGAATCCCCGGCGATGAATATCTTGTGATCGTGACCTTCCACCAGCAGGCCGCCGTGGTAGTACGTTTGACCGGGAAGGTGCATGGCCGTGAGCGCGAATTCGTGCCATTGCCATCTCTCCCGTTCTTTCGTGCTCTTTGAGACAACGACGTGAACAGGAGATATGCACGGCAAGAAAAATCGGTCCGGATGCTCGAGGATCTCGGTCAAATGCTGGTCAACGATCACGGGACACTTGAACTGCTCGATCAAGTCGATCAACCCATCCACGTGGTCATCGTGGTAATGCGTGATCCAGCACGCCTCGACGGCCTTGATTTTCCCTTGATCTTGCCATTGTTTCAACCTTTTCACGACGTCGCGGGACCCGCAATCGATCAGGAACGCGATGCCATCATCGGACAGGAGTATGAAGCTGGTTCCCGTGACCCGCTGCAGAAACGAAGGAAGTTCTATTTGAATGGCCGGGACCATTCGTTGGGGATCGGTTCTAAGGTCCGAAAACATGCGTGGAAAATAAAAGTTCAGGGCTGAAATCGACACATAATTCAGCCATAACGAGGAAAACCGTGTTTTCAGCGCCGAGATTGCTTGCTGGATAGAATCGAAGCCGTGTAAAACAGGACCATGCGAAGGTATCAAGATATCGGGATGCAGTGCCACGATCCGCTCGACGCTTGCCACCAGTAAATCCTTACTCCCGATGAAACCATGATAATCACCGACCTCTCGATATGCTGCTTGCATCGAGTAGAGATCAACCATCTGGCCATCCCCATAGATGAGATCCCCGCAGAAGACCATCTTGTAACCATCGACCTCGCAAGAATATGAAACAGAGCCACTCGTGATGCCCGGCGTGTCAACAACCGTGAACACGATATCTTCACACTTGATCTCGTCGCCTCCACGCACTTTCCCTGAAAGAGGTATCCTCGTGGTGGGAACAAGAGGTCCTGGCTGGTGGTGATAGATGTGCCACCGATTTATCGGGTCCTTCCAGTATGTGCCATTCTTTTCAAACAGGTTCCGTTCTGATTTTGGTCCAACGATCTTCGTTCCCAATATTAAAAAAGCAGGGATTCCAGCAGTGTGCGTGCGACGATGTTGCGTGCAAAGGATGGATGAAGGGATCGGCAAGCCCGCCGCATGGAGTAACTCTGGATCCACCGTGTCGTCACAATCAATCATCACGGCCTTTTCGTGCATCGTGATAATGCTTGAATTCACCGCACCGGCATGAATTTTAAGGTTCGGCGAGACTTGGTAGAATTTTTTATGAAGTTGCATCGATTTGCAGTCACCCATCCGACGACGAAGGAGATTCTGGTTGAATAATCGTCTTTCCGAAACAAATCCCGTAATATTTTCGCATATTGAAATTTAATAAAACCTTGCGCCCATTAGTATACTAAAGATTTGCGCGTGATAACTTTAGCATGAGCCAGTCCCCAACTGCCCCAACTGCCGATTCCCAGACGCAAGACGCTGATTTACAGCGATGGGAAGGTTACAAGAAAATCTACGACGTGTTCGCAGGTCACGCCAAGGAGAGATGGCAATGCGGGTATAACGTGCTTCAAATGTTTTTGCGACAATTTTGCAACGCTGAGGTTCCTTTGTTCACGCTACAATGGTACCTCCGCAAGAAGGCTCACGCGTACAAGGAGAAAGAAGGAGAAATCGCTAACCTGACCCCGGAAAACCAGCTCAAGTTCGGCGAGTTCACCCAGCTCGAAGATATGGCCGCCTACATGTTCGATATCAAGCCATTCTCCGAAGTATTCAACGACGTGATGTATTATCCAGCGCTCATGAGCGTCAGTGTCGGCGGTAACCAAACGATCAACGTCGACCGGTTGTTTGCCAACGAGGCCGGGAAATACGTCGAGGCATCCCAAGAATGCAAGGATGCCCGGCAAACCCACCTTGCTTGCATCGTGGAGGAAGCGAAGTACAAGACCTACAAGGTCGGCGATAAGGAATACTCGGGAGCACAGATCTTCGCGCGGGATTTTGAAGGCAAAGGATACATCCTCAAGGGTGCGGACTATGATAAACTTCGATCGCACATCGCGGTCGAGGAATGCCGCGATCGCGCCGTTAAGATCGGCGGCCAGATGACCACGGTGAGCCAGCTTTTTTCCTATGAGTACGACAAGAAAGTTTTCGAGGAAGATCGTCGCCAATTCGCCGAGATTTTCTACAAGAAGATAAAATACTATTTTGAAAATACCAAGAGCCGGGCGGGCATTCCCGTGGTGTTCAATGCCATGATTTACCTGATTGTGGATGCGACCTTGGATCCTGAGCCCTCGGTCTTCATGCTCGACCCCCACGACATGACGTACATCGGCGCCATGTTCAAGGAAAAGAAAAAACGGGTTCCCTTGCAGTACATCCTGGGAAGCCCGACTGGTGCCACGCTGTTTTTCCCACCGTGTGACGACGAGTATCGTACCCGCATCAAGAAAGAACTTGAAGATCCCGAGCTACTCAAGGAGGCCAGGATACGGTTTTCCCATCTCGTGGAGCTTGCTCTGTTTAACAAGGAAACCTACTTGCAAGCGATCACGAAGAAGCACGTGGGCGATCCGATGCCGGAGCTCATTCAATTTTTCAGGCTCATGGAGGGCTACGGGGAAAACGTGTATGATAACACGATCCTGGAGGAGATTTGCCGCGTGTTTGTAGTACCCAGGGATCAGATGGAACCGGTGCTTAATTTCACGATCAACTTGCCGTTCTCGTTCGATATTCTTGCCCAGGAGCTTTTCCATCATTTCCCAGAATTTACCTTAGATTCGCACAAGCAATACTTGTTGGACCTGTTCAAGTTCAAGAACGTTTTTGTTTCTCTCCCGTCCTTCGTCCGCACGGTCACGGACAAGGGATTATCCTATAAAAACGAGATGCTCTGGCACGCTTGCATTCAAGTGGGAAATTTCATCAACATAGAACGCATCAACAACGGGATCGGCACTGCTGCCCGCCAACCATTCCGGCAAGAGGAACTCCAATATTACACGTACATATTTCGCGGATTGCTTTTCTTGTTCAGCAGTCAGGACCGCTATAGCCACGTGGAATTGGTCGACGAGTTTTTCGGCGGGCGCAAATCCCTGGATCAATATTACATTCTCGCCGCCTTGGGAGATGGCCTCATCAAGGGGAGCGAGTTCCGCAATCTCGTGTGGTACAACATCGTGGAAAGTGCCTTGAATGACCTTGCCGAGCGCATTCATAAGGCATTGCAAGGATCCATGACGATCGTTGACATGTCCATCGACCGTTTCTTGAAATTGATGGAAAAAGGCGAAAGCCGGATCGAGGAGAGCTTGATCGACTTGATCGCCAAGCAATTCGAGGAAACATGCAATTACTTGTATTCCCCCCTCGAAGGCGTGATCTACATGGTCGAAAAACTCAAGAGTCGCATGAAACAGACCAACATCATCAAACGGCAGATCCTGGTTGCTATCTCCAGCAATATTTCCGCACATGCCGACTTGAAAGCGAAGCTGCTAAGCAAGATCAAGATTGCCACGCCGGAGATCTCCTATGAATTCAACGCGATCCGTGATAAATTGATGAAATATGCCGGGAAACTGCTCGCTGTCGTCGTCAAGAATCCGGAAACGGCACGAGACGAGATTTATGCTTTGCCGGACGGCTCTTTGTTGAAGGACCCGGCGAGGGGCCAGGACCTCTCAGAAATCGTAAAGATTATCAACCAGATGCGCATGGAGCTCGGCAAGGACCTCAATCTCGTGCAGCAAATCATCTCGGCAAACATTGGTAGCATCATCGGCATTGAAAAGGTCCAAATCTTGATGGATTTCAACGACTTGTTCAAGCTCGAGGGCGGGAAGGACACCGAATTTGCCTCGAAAATAAACACGGTCTACAACGAAACTTACGAGAAACTGAACCTCGAAGAAGAGTCCGCGTCCGAAAATATCAGCCCGCTATTCGTCCGGAAAGGTCAAAAATAAACATCTTTAAGACAAGTTAAGATTCTGCCTCGTTTTCCGCTGATCTCGCAAGATTTGCTTGAACTGGATTTCATATTTCATGATCCGCCCCCTTTACCACCCAAAGACACTAAACAATCGATCGTGAAGCGGACTCAATATGGATCAAAACGTGCCTGAAACAAAACCACGCGATGCAAAGCAAGGAGGAACCTTCGATCCATCGGCGATCACGGACGTGGCAAACGCGGTTGCTTCGTTGCAATGCTGTGGCTCGCAAGGGAAGGGTCTTGGCACGGCCTTGGAGATCCTGGTACAGATGGTCAAGGCACCTTCGTGTTTTCGCGTGCTTGCAATGTCCGGTGCCATGATCCCCGCGGGCATGGAAGAGATCGTATGCCAACTACTTGATCGCAGCATCATCAATGCCATCGTCACGACGGGTGCCAACATCACGCATTCCTTAATCAACATCCTCGGCAGTAAGGAAGGGGATCAAGCCCATTACTTGTGCACGGGTGATGAAAAGGACGAGGAGCTCTGGAATAAAAGCATGTACCGGATTTACGATACGCTCGTCGCGGGAAAACAATTCGCAGCTGCGGGCAAGATTCTCTACACGATGTTGCGCGACGAGTTCCCGGACACGAAGCGCCTCGCCCTAACCCCGTCGGAGATGTTCGGGATCATCGGAAAACGCTTAGCAAAGCGATGCATGCTCAAGATCGCAGCAGATCACGGCGTTCCGGTCTTCTGCGGAGCAACGTCTGACTCAGAACTCGGGATCAATCTCATGAAATTCCGGGAGATCCACGATTTCACGATTCTCCTTGATGAAGTGGGGGATATAGGAAACTTTTCAAGCATCATCAGCAATCATTCCGATCACGGCATCATCATCCTGGGAGGCGGGGTTCCGCGCAATTGGGCGCAGCAAATATTCCCGTACATCTTTGATCTTGAAGATGCGAGGGGCTTCCAATCTCGGTTTCGAGGCTATCACTACGCCGTGCGATTCCATACGGGCGTACCTGATGATGGCGGCTGCTCTGGCTGCACAATCTCGGAGAATGTATCGTGGGGAAAGTATTATGAAGGAACCGTCCATCAAAGCGTGTGGGGAGATGCCACGATAACCTTTCCGCTGGTGATCACGGCATTGTTCCAAGTGCTAGATAAACAATCCAAAATATAGCACGTGGGTTTGTTTTGCATCGTTTTTTAATGCCTAAATCGAGGCAACAGACGCATTAAATGCGCGGGCATGAAATCTTTAAGAAGGAGTGATATAATTCAAAAGATCATGAAGTGGACGTTTTTCAAGAGAAAACCATTCAAGTTTTTCCTCGCCTTGCTCATTCCTCTGGTAACTCTGCAGCTCATCGGCCTTGCTTTCATGTTTGTTCTCCCAACGACGCACGATTTGGAGTTCGATTACATCGAATCCTATCATTTGCAAGGAAACTATGGCTGGTATGAAGGATATGTAGAAGATTATTATGAACACGGGCATTATATCGCCGATTTTTCCGGAAGCGTGGCCCAAGTGCAAGCAACTGTATCCTGGGATTATTACGAATGGGATGAAGGGACTCTTGCTAATCACACGACTCGGACGCACGATTATTCCTTTACCTATTCGACCACCGACGGGCATTACATTGCGGGTCATGACCAGGATTACAACGTCACGGGCGAGAACGTCTGGTTCCACGTGCCCGGGGGTTTTTCCAAGGTACCATTGCACGATTGGTACCAGCTCGCGAACGGGAGCACGTCGTGCCGTATCCTCGATGATACCTTCGGGATCACCCAAAAAGTGCAAATCTGGGCTGGATATCTCTTGCCAGAAATGGCAATCAGGCTCTCGTCTATGGGGTCATTCACGCATGGTCTCGAGTATGATAATATGGACGCGACGTTCACGGACACGTATTATTTCACGGAGCAAGGATACTTGGTTCAGAACTTTTATCACGAGGTGGCAACAGGCGTAGTTAATTATTATTCAAGCCAGTTCACTCTCGATTCGCAAACACATGTTCTCGGAGCGAGCTGGGGGCGTGAGCTCGATGGCATCACGTATTTCTGGACCTATTGGTTCGTGATCGTGCTCTTCGCGTTCATCACATACGGCTTGTACGAGCCGCTTCGATGGACACCGCGCCACATAAAAAGGGCCGGTAGCCGTTTAATTATCCAGAAAGGCACTCCTTCCGCGATGCAAACGACGATCGACACTCCTTATTCGTCAATACTCGATACCTTTATCGAGAGAGCCCGGCATTCGAAAAGTACCGTGATTTCCGTGCACGACAACACGTCAATCCTGGGCATGGGTGTCGTGGAGGCGGATCGCGTTTCTGGATTGTTTTTCGGGCCTGGTGACATCACGGATGCCATGGCAAAATACGCCGGCGTGCAATATGCCTTCGTCCAGGCCACGGACAAGTATACCTCGAAGATCACCGAGGTTTACGACGTCTACCAAATAAGCGGGGTAAACGAGAAGGTTTACACCACGGATGTGACGCTCATCAAGCCACTCGACAAGAAGTACGTCGATGCCACGATGAAGATGATTGCTTCCGAGGATAGCGGAAGAACGATCGCCGCGCTTGCATCTTGGGTAAAGGATGCCCTCGAGACCGATATCGCGTTCGTCGCGACGATTCCCATTAACGATGATTGGGCCCGGAGTATTTTGACCCAGGTCGGCTCCCGCAAGCTGATGCCGCAAATCGTCGGATCCGAGGCCATCATCGGAGTTGGTTTCGCGGCGACTTCGGCAACAACGGGCTGGCTCTACGGGTTGTACGTGCATCCCGCCTTCAGGAACAAGGATATCGGCGAGAAACTCGCCGTTGCACGATTGTCAGCATTCAAGCAAATGGGCATCACCACGGCAATCACGGAAATCGCCGAGTGGAACGGCCCAGCGAAGAGCATCTATGCCCGGCTGGATGCTACCCCAGTCGGCAAGATGGTGATGATCGGAAAAAAGCCGGCAAAGATCAAGGCAAAGGTGAGGCGGCATTGAAAAACATCGACGATTTCCAGACCATCACGAAACCTGAACCATCGCTCTCGTCGCAATTGCTGAAGGAGATTGACACGACCTTGCTCGAGGTGGAAACAAAGCATCGCGAGGTGAATCCCGTGCTGAAACACCTAGAGAAGTGGGTGAACATCTATCTCGGTCCAGGCACCGCGGAATTCCACGGGATGAAGGGCACGACGATCCCGGCGATCCGTGACGAGAACCGAAACGCGGTCATCCCTAGCCGATCGACCGAGATCGATGGCCGAACCTATTACTTGTCTATCAAGGGTTGCGGCGCCCACGAGGACATGTTTTTCGGCGACGTGCTCACGCCCGAGAAGATCGCTGCGGCTTGCCGCGAGCCTGCCCTCTTGCCTCGGGTAGCGCAGCTCCGAAATCCCTCCGGCTTCATCATGGCCGAGAGCTGGATGGGCGAAAGTCCGTACGGCGCTCAAGGTTCTCCGAATGCCCACGACGGCCTCGAGTTCTCGTCGCTCACTAAAAACGCGTCGATCAACGGGGCGTACATCTGCCCGGTTATCGGCATCGTCCCGCTCGCCGGCATCATCGAGGATACCGCGAGAATGTTTTATTGGTTTCGGCAATACCCGAAACCTTTCTACCAGGAGATGCGCCTTGTACCATCACGGATGCGACTCTACTTCGAATCCCCGCACGTGCTCGCCGATCCATCATCCGCTTTCGCCCAATTCCACGTCGACACGCCAAAGCAAGCCGAGCGATTCGAAATCAATTTTATAAAAAGCGGACTCTCGTTATTATCATTGTTTTTGCGATCTGCGCAGGAGAGAGACGGTAATATATCTGCATTGGCATATTACGATATCTGGTTTGATAAAGATGCCATCGTGGCACCCGACGGCATCATCCATTTCGCTGACATCGAGGGCTTGGATTGGCGGACTGTTCCGTTGAAGCCCGTACAACAATGCCGTGAGCTTGTCCACTCGATCCAGCGAAAGGAATGGGACAAGCTGGTGTTTGAATTTCTGTTCGCGCTCGTCCAGATTGATGCTTACAGGGCATTGCTCGATGGTCATACGTTCGATTGGGCGAAACAGCGGGAAAATTTGTCTTTTTTCATCCAGATGTCCATTGAGAAGGACCCGTTCTTGTACACGCGTATCGTGGATGGCAGCTTGAACGCGTACGTTGAAAGCCCCACGTTCCCATCGATCGACCCCGTGGTCATCCCAATTATCCAAGGCGTGAAAATCTGAGAGGAGAACAACCATGCAAGCAAACAGAGCATTAGAAATCTTGAAGAGCATCCGGGAAAAACGGGACATTAAGGTTTCCGACGCCGAAGTCCAGGAATTGCAGAGCCGGGGCCTAATCCTGCCGGTGCAAGAAAGCCAGTACAACGAAAATGTTGTGCACGAGCTTGAAACGACCAAGGAAAAGTACAACGCCGTCGCAAATACCTTGCGATCGATGCAGAAAGACCTGCTCCTCGCGGAAACCGAGTTTTCCAAGCTATCATCTGTCACGAAGGCAGCAAGCCATCTCGGCGCGGGGGCCGGCGCGGCCATCAAGAAGCAGATCGCCATACTCAAGAAAAACATCGCCGCTCAAGAGAAACAAACGAATGAGATCAGGGACGCTATGCTTGCCATGAACATGGAATACGAGAAACAGCAACTCGCGGTGAAGATCGACGGGTACCGGGTCATCCTGGTGCCGCTCGGTGCAGCGATGATCGATGAAATCGAAACGCGACCACGCTATGCAACGGTCGAGCTCGCTGGCCTCTTGGATCTCACGAAACGCTTGGACATGCAATTCGCTTCCATTTTAACCCAGATCGAGATGTCGATGAAGGTATACAAGAAGATCACGTTCTGGATACCGTACCTCGTGAACATGGAACGCATAGATCTCGCCCCGACGTTCAACTTAGCTCTGACATTAGGTGCCGGAGGTGGGGAAGAAGATGACGAGGAGACCGACGTCGATCTCTTTGGGGAGTTGTTGACTCGATCAGTTGGACTCTACTCCGCGATCATGCAAGTATCAAGCTATGGCATGACGGGCAGCGCGATTTACAACGTGCTTGCCAAGAAGACATCGATCGCCTACGACATTCTGCCTGTTATCAAGTTCATCGAGGCGATTCTCTTGCGCGAGGGGCAGGTGGAGCATCAGAATTATCTTGGTCGATTGGCACGATTACTTGACCTGTCTGGCCCGAGCCGCATCCTTGCCCAAACTCCTGGAGATCAAACCACGTATCAGCTGGCATATCCTAAGGAAGAGCTCGCCGCCTTACTGCTGCTAGCGTTTTCCCCGCAACCCGAGCGATTCGCGTTCTTCATGAAAAAATTCCAGTCGAACTTGAAGGACCGACCTGTCTTTGCAGCGATCGGCGCGTCATTCCCGTGGGAGCCAGAAGAGACCTGGGCAGTTTTAATCCGCGCGGAATCGAACATCTTGCGTGGACAAAGCGCGAAATTTATTCCCGAATTGCTGGAATACGCGTTCTCGCTCTCGATCAACACGGGAGTCTTGGCCACGGAAAACAGCATCCCGTCTGCCTACCTTGAATGGTGGAGGCACCTGGTGATTCCCGCGATACAAGCCGTCCTCGCGTACGTGGTCGAGGAAGACTTGGAAAGCTTCATCCAGGCACGCCCGTTCTCGTACATTACGGCGCCACGTGTATATGTACGAAGCTCGTTCCACCATCACCACTTCGGGCATTACCACCACGTGGGCTGAAACGGGTTCAGAGGAATTGTTAAAAAAATATTGCTTTTTTTTATTATTCATTAAAAAACGATGCAGATCATTGCCTCGGTGTTTCGAGCACGACATCTTGCCGTCTCAGTTCAGCTTGCAGCTTCTTGATCTCGAGATTCCGCGGCTCGACCTTGCTCTTCACGCACAGCGCCGCAGCGATGCCCGACGCCTGGCTCACGACGATCGCAACCGAAATGCCCCGGTGCGCGTTCAACGCGGTCAATCCCTCGTCGTTTTTGTCGGATTCCACGCTGACCGTCCGTGCACCGAATAACAAGCCGTCGATCTTCGCCGGGACGAGGACACGGTAGGGAACGTCGTAGCCGTATTCGGCTTCAACATTACCACGCCCGATATCATGACCACTCCCTCGCCCGATAACATCATCGAACTTGGCGTGGCTATACACATCGTGTTTCGTGAGGGCATACAAGCCGATAGGAATTCTCGTCTCGCGAAAACCGATCTTAGCGACTGTGCGGTCCAGGAACGCTTTTTCCCAGCCCGGCAAGTACTGGTGCACGCGCGTTAGGATATGAGCCCCCTTGAGTTGATTAAGCTCGGCCTTCGAAACTAGCATCGGGTCGACTTGCCGCCAGAGGAACTGGGGTCCTTCGATTGCAAAGTTTCCGAGGTACTTTGTCTCGCCACCGCACTCGACCTTGCGCGTGCGCACGGTCTTGAGCCAGAAGTAGATCAAGGGGACAGCGCCCGTTTTTTCGTATGCTTCAGCCAAATCAGGCTCCGTATCGAATGCCTTGTTGATGATATCTGCGAATCCACGTATGACGAATGTCTTGCCTTGCTTGACATGCTCCCAGATCTGCTTCTCGTCTTTCGGGTATAATATCTGGAAACTGTGACCCCAAATGCCTTCCTTGACGAACTTTTCAAGATCCACGTTGTCGACCCACACGTACGCTTGCATGGACATAGCTTGCGATTCGGGAATGATGACGGCATCTTTTCCCCCGATGTACCATGCCATGTCGGCGAAGGCAGAGCAATCCACGATGATTTTTGCCTTGATCGCGCGCCGGCCATCGATTGTCTCGATGAATGCTCCCCGGCTAGCTGGAAAACCGGTTGCCGTGTCCAAGGGAAGTGCCCCCACCACTTTCGCGTGCAAGAGCACCACGACCCCGGCTTCCTCGCACATCTCGATCAGGACCAGCTGGATGTCGTTCACGTCAAGGGGAATGTCGGCATGCGCCCTGCCATCGGGCACATCCTTGAACGGTGGCCCGCGACCGTCCAGCCAGTCCTTGAAGAGTGGGTCGCTGTGTCCCTTCTCGACGATGCGGCGTATCATCTCCTTCCCGATGCCGCGGGCAAGGACCTGCCCTTTATTGTTCGTGTACTCGCGGAATTCCCAGTGCACGACCATACCACCAACGCTTTGCCCGCCAAGGTATCCTTCTTGTTCGACGAGCAACACTGTTGCATCCGGGTTCGCGCGCTTCGCAGCGACGGCGGCCGCAACGCCGGATTGGGAACCCCCAACGACGAGGATATCCACGTCTTTGAGAACCGGCACCTTTTTCGCCGGTTCCGTGATGAATTCTGTCACCATGATGCATTTTATGCGGTGATTGCATAAAAAAAGGATAGTTCTAGGGGAAAATATTTCGTAAAAAAATTAGGAAAAACGCCCGATCATTGCTTGGGCGCGTTCACGGTCACTTTCATAGGCAAAGTGCAGCCAAGTTTTTCCTCGTCGTACATGTCGCGCAGCAGCACGCGCATCTGGCAGGTGCCCGTGCGCACGGCAATGACATCGAGCGCGAGAGACTCTTGCTTCAACGGGCTGACGATCAGCTGGATGTTCGTGCCTGATTCGATCGCCGCGACGTTGCCGGGAAGGTACACGTGCGCGATCGGGCAGATGCTGCTTTCCTTCGGCGTGATCGTCACTTGCGCCCGGTCGCCGAGCACGAGGTTGGTCGACGATAGCTTGACATCGAACTTGAAGGCCGATGATGCTTGCGTGTAGTCGATCGTGGAGCGCTTGTCCACCCGGACGAACGCGGTTGCCTTCAATTCCACCTTCTTGCCCGAAACCGGCACCTTGTCCAGCACGACCTCCTTGCCATCGATGACGGCGACGCGCTTCACCTTGGCATCGCTCTTTCCCGGGCCTTGCTGCTTTGCCAGCTCGGCGAAGAATTCCAGCATCGCGACCGTGTCGCTGGTCGAGTGGAGCCGGCCGTTGATCATATGTTTCCCGATGAACGCCAGGCCCTTGTCGATATATGGGGATGCCGCTCCGCTCCGAACAAGGCCGGCGAGCGCGTAGCACGTTGCTTCCACGGCACCGCACCACGACCGCTTTCCTTCCCACGACACGCTGGTGTCTGTTTCCTCTACGTGTTCCTTCAAGTATTCGATGGCCGGGGCATGAAACTTGGGATCGGGCGCGAGGAGATACCTCGCCGCGTCCTCGACGCATTCGATCTCACCTGGACCAAATGCAGGATTGTATTCGAGCAGGTCGGCGTTCTTGACCTTCGCCTCGATCAGGGAATGCGCTGCCTTCTCGAGCATTTGCTTGAGCGGCACCGCTTCTGGCAAGTCCACGTCGCGCAGCTTGGCCAGGTTCTTCAACACCTTCGCCGAAACATCGGGACTGGGAGTCCCGTTTTCCCACAAGCTGAACTCGCCGCCTTTTGCTGTCTCGCGGAAGAAGAGCCCCATACGGTTGATCCCAATGACCAGCTTGTCCTTGATGTCTTGCACGTCCGCGGGAGAAAGAGGCACCGCGCCCTGGTCGCCTGCCTTCCACGCCGTGATGAGGCCGCACATCTTGCAGCTCGTCTGCTCGGCACATCCATAGGGATACTGGACTAGTGCTTTCATCCCCTCCACGAGCATGAAGCCCGGCGACGGGTAAACGAGTACCTGGTCTCCCTCGAAGACCTGGCCTGGCTGGCCCTGGCTTATCTGGGATACCGTGACTTTCTCCGTGCCTATCTTGGCAACCGACTTTTGCACGCGATCGATCACGGAGCCGCCACGCTCCAGCTCGACGATCACCTCGGTGGGGCCGGTCAATGGCAGCTGCAAGACACCTTGCCCATCCACCTTGAATTCTTGCACGTTCTGGTACGTCTCGGCGCGGATCACCGCGGGTCCGGTTACCTGGTAGGTGACCAGCGCGCTGCACTTGTCCTTCGGTTCGAGGAAGCTCGGCACGTGAACCTCGACGAACTGCTCCAGCTTCGCCTCGATGTATACTTTCGAGACGGCGATGTCCACGCCGCGGAAGAAAATGGCTTCGACCCGCCACGTGCACACTTGTTCCCCGAGCATGACCTTCGTCTTCAAGGCGCGGCCGGGCGTGACGTCGAGCAATCCGACGAGGATCACTTGCTCCTCTTGCCGCAGCGCCGTGACGATCGACGCCTCGGGAATTTCCAGCAGCACGTCTTGCAACTGGGAGGTTCCGGCTTTTGATGGTATTTGGCTTACCTTTGAAGGAGCTGCTTGTCCTGGCGTTGTGGTCGATGGTGGAACTGGTGCCGGGCCCGGCGCTGCTACTGCGCTTATGACGTTAATCGAGGCCATAACGGGCATAGCGCGTGATGGTGGCGCGGCAGCTGGAGATGGCTTTGATTTCTCTTTCATAGCGTATTTTTTCGGCTGTGGAGGGGCAGCATCCAAGTCGAGTTCCGCAGGCTCGGCCTCGGGTGAGCCATCATCTCCGGTTCCACCGACTGCACGCTGGAATAACCGGGGGGGACCCGCCGCGGTTCGACGGCGATCCTCCTCCGCGCGCCTACGTTCTTCCTCCTCGCGTCGCTTGCGTATCGATTCCCGGGATTCCACCTCGCCGTTATTCCACGGGGATTGCTCTTGCCGCAAATGCGCGAAGAGCTGCTTGCCCGCGCGGATGTCATCCTTGTTTCGCTCGATCCGCGAGTCCATAATCATGAGGAGGCACTTGACCGGCTCGCGCTCTTGCCCGCGAACCTGGACCGCGATCTCCACCTCGATCTCGTCGCCCGGGCTCGATTGCTCTGGCGCCTTAACCTTAGCATCAATCGTGTCGGGATAAATACAGGCGACGGAACCCTGGTAAGCGATGCCTTTTTTCGTGAACACGCCGCATCGCACGAGACTATACGGGGCCTTGTTCGGGAATCGCAACGTTGTGCCTTTTTTCACGTCGATGTACTCGTGCACCTGGTATTCCGCAGGCTCGATGGGATCGACCTGCACGCAAGCCACCGCCGCCAGGTCTTCCAGGGCTTGCAGCTGGACCTCCTTCTCGATGGCTTGCTGGAGGACCAGCGGCCACGTGCTGGAGCCGGATTCCCAGAAAAACAAGTTCCGGACATTTTCCGCGTTT
>JAUQYW010000219.1 GCA_030587525.1 Candidatus Sigynarchaeota archaeon
AAGGTCGTAATCCTTGGAGACCCGGAAGTGGGTAAAACAGCACTCTTGTCACGTTATGTGAGAAATGCATTCCGCGAGTATTACCTTCCCACCTTGGGCTCGGAGTTCACCATCACCGAAAAAGAATTTCGTGATGGCACTGAAATTCACCTGCATTTCTGGGACCTCGCGGGGAGTGGATCCTTTGCGGTGTTGCCAAATCGGATGTTAACCCGGAAGTTGACCAGGATTTGATCGATGCATTTTGCGTTCGAAACTCGGTCCTGTTCGTGAAAACGAGCGCCAGGACTGGCGAAAATGTTCACCACTTGTTTTTACGTTTGATCGATATGGTTCGAGGCTGATTTTCTGGATCGCGACGGATTATCCCGATCACGACTTGAGGTGGCTTAACGTGCCAGCTTTTCGGAGAACCAGGAAAAAAAAATAAAAATGGTGCCATCTCGTATTCCGGGACATCACAGCAACATTTCCTGCATGGTCATGATAGCACCGGCCAAGGCATCGTTCAGAAACGTGGCGATGTCTTGGCCTTCTATCACGGCTAATTCCTTGGCGATCTTGTAGAGATCATCGTCGATATCGATCTCGATCTTTGGCATGATCTACACTTTTTAGCGAATGTATATCTGGACTTTCCAGATATCAATCTTGCTAAATGCTTCTTTAAAAGCGAAAATGATGGTTTTCGAATACTCCTTCCGAAACGGGATTTGCATAGTTTCAGATTCGGGTTGATGCAGTATATGGAGGTGATAAACTCGAATAAAGAATTTGCCGATACATTATAAAAGCGGAAAGGATTTCTACCCCCGTTGTAGTTTTGATTGGTACGGTTTATAGAACCGATTGGGGCACCACCGGGTATCACAGAGCTAGCGATCACATGCATCCGGTTCGCGTGTTCGCCACTTTTGTTTTTAGATAATGGACCAATCCATCGATCCGGAGGGCAAGAAGCACTCATAGCTCCCGTAGATATTGCGAGAAGATTGGCAGGGCAATTCCTACGCGCTCTTTAAATAAAGATGATGAATCCCTCCGAGCATGTTTCTATTTGATACCTCGAATTAGCTCGTGGTTTTTTATTTGCTCTGCTAATTTCAAGACTGCTTCTCCGACGATCTCTTTCGTTTTTCCACCCGTGCAGACGAGCCTGCCCGTGCGGAAAATGAGAAACACGACCTTCGGTTCTTGCATCCGGTAAATCAGCCCGGGAAAAACTTCGGGTTCATACATGGTATTTTCCATGATAAGGAAAGCTTTGTCCAAGTCGATCGACACGTGTAAATCACCGCTGGCAACGATGTTCTGGATCGTGATCTTGGGTTCATTCTTAACACGTACACGGGCTTTTTTCATCTTCTTCATGACATTGTTGATGATGATATCTGCATCGGAAGCCTGGCGCAAACCAGTTATGACCATCTTGCCCGTGCTGAAAATTAGAATCGTGGCTTTTGGATCCTGGACGCGCATGCACAGTCCCGGAAAGCGCTCGGGGTTATAGTCGCAATCCGTGTATGTGAATGCGATCTGGTTTAATTCGATCCGGTCACCCGGTGCATCGAATTCTACTTCTGCAGTGGCGACAACATTCTCGATCTTCCATTCCGGCACGCTATTCTCGATACCCTTTTCAGGAATACCAGTCAATAATCTTTCGGTTCGTTTTTTTGGCATGAAACACGTCTCCCGGATCGGATATGACACGCGGAGAAA
Source organism: Candidatus Sigynarchaeota archaeon (assembly GCA_030587525.1). GTDB lineage: Archaea > Asgardarchaeota > Lokiarchaeia > Sigyniarchaeales > Sigyniarchaeaceae > Sigyniarchaeum > Sigyniarchaeum tengchongense. The sequence continues at coordinate 1,723 of JAUQYW010000219.1, forward strand.
CCAGTTCTGGATCAAGACCGTGGCGATCACCATCACGGCATGCGACGATGATGATTTCTTATTATCCAGACGACCATTTAATCGTTTGATATCACTGGTGTAAACATTTACATGAGGAACGGGTGTAAAAGGGATGTTTTTAGACGAATCCGCTATTTCGCAGTTGTGAACTGCATGTCGTTAAGCTGGTCGTTCCTTTCTAATCATGCATCGAAGAGCCGAATACAAGCACCGCATTGATCTATCCATCTCACGCGCGAGCGTGCTGAATATAACCAAGACGAGGATCTTGCTGGGATGGGAGAGAACGTGAAAGAATACGCATACAACCGGAAGGAAAAGGGTAGAACCCCAGCAATCGGGATGTAAAGTCGAAGAGGAAATATAGAGGGGGATTGGTGCTTTTGGTCGAGATCTATCACCGGAGTGCTGCAACAAACCAGAGCACTTGAAACGTGCTGGAGTTCCACCCGCAGTTTACTTCTTTTATCATGACACGTATCAATGTCGAATGCTCTCCAATTAAGTTTAACGTGTTATACAACGAAATGTACCATTTAGAATGGAACGAGATCCTTGATATCACGGATGAACGCGGGATGATTCTTGAATTCGGCGAGAAGTACCACGACGTGCGAGAAACAGTCCATGTCGTCCAGCAGGTCAAGGATGCCCTCTAAAATCGCGGGGATGTTGTCATTGCTGATGTTCTTGTCTAGTGCATCGGCCAAGAATTTCGTGCTTTCGTGGTTCTGTATCTTGGCAGGAATGACCTGGAGGACACGGTCGAGGAATTCATCATCCAGCGCGAGCCACTTCACGATCGAAAGTGCCTCCTTCACGTTCCTTGCTACGGGTTTGGTGGACGGCTGGATCGCGGGATGATCCTTGTCCTTGTCGTGTTCGGAACGTCCAGGTGCATGTTGCTTATCATGTTTTGGTTTTTTTGCCATGGTGATCAGGTTTCAAGAGATTTTGTGGTAATCCTTGTAATCAGCGAGAAGGTTACAACGTCATGGTTCGCAGCGTCCGTGCCAGCCTCGAGCGCTGCAAAGCCTGGACGAGGTGGTGATAGTCGCGGGCTGCAGCCCGTTCAACGCGAGCGAGGAAATCCGACACCTCGGCAACGTGATCGAGATGCATCGTGACGTTACCGGCGACGATCGTCATGCCAGGCGTGTCTTGCTCGATGTAAGCGAAGATCCCGCCAAGTTCGGTGGTGTGCTTGCAATACCATCGCCGGCCGTCGGACGTCTTTACCCGCCAGAAACCGTGTTCCTTGCGGAGATATTTTTCAAGCATGGTTCCCATGATCATCATCATTTACTTGCACGTTCCGTTCCGGTTTCTTTTCCGCGCGAGATCGCACCGCAGTTCTGGAAAGGGCTTGCAGGATCTCGATTTCTCATGGAGAAAAACATCGCGGTTAGCCTTTGCAGGTTCTGTTCAGTCGTCGCAGTGGTATTGCTTGCATCCATGGTCCGGAGAGCGAACTTGAGGTCAAGCCGCGTCTCGGTCTCGTTTTCCGGGCGGGATTCGAAGTCATTCATGATCGCGACGAACAGGTTCGCGTGGAACCGGCTCCAGCCGTTCCTGGTCGAGGGGCAATGCTCCACGCAGCAATCGCTTCCATCAGCACACGTGTAGAAGGGCTCCGAGTCGTGAAACGACAAGCGGGGGCACAATCCCAGGCTGGCTTTTTTCACAGCATCGATCCGGGTTGGATTTTGCATGATATCGACCTCGCGGTAGATAATGACTATTTCGAACGAGTTTGCTGAACTGGTTCGAGAGGCGATGGATCAATCGAATTCTTGCCGTCAGAGTGGTTACCTTGCTCGAACAGCGTGAACGTGATGGTTGGATTGTTCAACGCCAGCAAGGTCTTGAGCATGCTCATCCCGAAAATGTCCATGGACCCGTGCAAGATGTCGATGTAGTTCATGTTCAGGTCATCGAGGAGGCTGCGGATCTCGTGGCCGAGCTCGCTCGCCAGGATGCAATCAATGCTTGCCTCGTGCACTTGCCGGATCAGCTTGCATTCAACGCGTCCGGCGATGACAAGGATATTTTCGAGTATTTTATCGGTGCATCCACCTTGCATGACCGGTCCCGCCGCGATGCGTTGCACGCGTCGCACCATGTTATCAAATCGTTCCGGAGTTGCAAAGCCGTGCAATCTTCCCGAGGGGGATCTCGTGTCGTGGTTCATGCAAAAAGGCTTCGTGTCCCGGAAGCCGAGCGCGTCGCACGTGGCGCGGGCAATGCCATGTTCCGAATTGTTCAGGCCATCACCCAGGATCAGGAGCCACAAGCCATGACCCGTGATCAGCCGCATTTTTTCATACAGGATATCACTTGGCACCCGGGACTCCGTGCCTTCTTGGAACAAGACATGATGCGAAATGATGAGCGTGCCATCGTGCCGGGAAGCCTCGTCCAGGCACGCGGTGGACGCGTCTACTGCGACGAGGACGCGACGCATCACGACCTTGTCCACGCGGGCGGTTCGCCCGAAGAGGCTCGTTTCGATCCATCGTTCATGTTGTTCGGGAAAATTGATCCGCTGGATGTCGTCGATGATTTTTCGAAGGTACAGGTGATTTCACCTCTTGATCGTGTAACGTGATGCGCGAGTGTCTTCATCCGGGAATATTGCCACGAATTCTTGCAAGACCCGTGCAAGTGCCGAATCCTTTACCCGGACAAGGTGGATCCTGCCAAGCCGAACATCGTCCACGATGCCAACATGTTTCAAGTACTCGACGTGTTTCATGACCTCGACGTGGTTGCCACGCGACCTCGACACGATGGTCGAGATGTTCAGCTCACCCGCGGCGATGATGGCCTGGATGACGCGGACCCGGGTCCTCGATGAAAAGAGGTCGTCAAGGCGGGTTGTTATGGGGTATCGTGCCATGTTTCATCATCTCTTCTTGAACCGTCACGGGAGCAGGTATAACCTGGGAATCTCTGTGAAGATAGGCTTGGAAGCATCGGCCCACCACCGATCGTCGAGGGCAATCCGCTTTTTGCTGCTCGTTTCGAGCTCCTGGATCGCTGTTTCCATGCCGCGGAGTGAATCTT
>JAUQYW010000222.1 GCA_030587525.1 Candidatus Sigynarchaeota archaeon
ACATAGATACGAATTCCCGAACGTGAATATCTCATGGCTACCATCTCGGTGAAAAAGGAGGTTCTCGAGGATCTGGTCGATTTCAAGCTACGATTTATCGCGACCGAAATTAACCGGATATTGACAAAATGGAACCGGAAATCGATAGACCAGTTCTTGAAAGATGCCCGGGAGGGTGTCTTGGAAGAAGCTGAAGATGATGCCATCGATCTGACGAACCTGGTTGACCAGCGCAATTCACTGTATAAACTAAAAGCAGGCTGGAGCTCGTCGTGACAGATATCATCACCAAGCTGGAACGGACTAAATCCATTATTGAAATCCAATTGAAGGATATGCTGATTGGCATTAATTTAGAAGCGCAATACCCAAGGCTCGTCGCCTCGTTTCGGGATGGTATCGTGTTGTATATCCGGTATAACGATCATAACCAGTACAGTTATTCAATCCTATTTTCTGGCAGCGAACTGGATCGCTGTCGCTTCGATAATTTCGATGATAAATGGAATGTTCCGTCGAAACCGCATCATTTTCATCCAAGATCGTTGAAACAAGGCTTTAAGAGCCAGATGAGCGGGGATCCAGACAAGGACATGGTTATCCTTTGCCAGGCAATGAAGAAGGGCGTTCTATATTCAAAAAATTGCAGATTTTAAGGAATTCATCTTATTATATGGTACCCCCGTCTCAGCAACCCGGTATTTTACCGGCGCCCTCGTCGCCATGTCACACGTTAGCGTCACCGCTCCCGTGTTGCACGACATCGTGAGCCCGGCAATCGATTCCTGCCCGCGAACCTTCACGCACCCGCGGCGGCTGCCGTGGCGCGCCGGTCGAAAAGTAGGCGGGAATCACTCATTTTGATGTTTTGCCAATGAAAGTATTTCCCAATTGTTTCCATGCGGCGCGCCCCGCCTTGGGCCGCGTATCGTGGCCCGCGGGCGATGGATTCGTCACCGTTGGCCGTCCCGCATTCGGCTAATTTTTTCGGGACACGGCCTTGAGCTCGCCGTGCATTAAAGACTGGAGAATGGGTGGCTATTTTCTGGGCGGGCTTCGCACTTAGATGCATTCAGTGCTTATCCCTTACGGCGTGGCTGCCCGGCGTAGTACCCTGTCGGATAACCGGTACACTAGAGGCCGCTACAGGATGTTCCT
>JAUQYW010000247.1 GCA_030587525.1 Candidatus Sigynarchaeota archaeon
AAGAATCTCTTGAAAAACAACTTGTCAAGCGAGAATTTCAATGCCCTATGGGCGTTATTTGATTTTGTAATTGTGGGGTGGCTCGGTCGATTCTCTTGATGTAACTCATTTCAATGCCCTATGGGCGTTATTTGATTTTGTAATTCCCTCGCCGACGAGGGGGATGGCCCCTTCGGACCAATTTCAATGCCCTATGGGCGTTATTTGATTTTGTAATCCGTGACGACGAACGGGGGCACGGATTCCGACCCCACATTTCAATGCCCTATGGGCGTTATTTGATTTTGTAATTTTCCCGACGAGGAGGGGCCATGTAATTTTCATAAAATTTCAATGCCCTATGGGCGTTATTTGATTTTGTAATTTGCATAGCATCAAAGTATCGATTAATGAGCGACGATTTCAATGCCCTATGGGCGTTATTTGATTTTGTAATTTATGCCGCTGGATTGCCGAGCTCGAGATGCGGAAAATTTCAATGCCCTATGGGCGTTATTTGATTTTGTAATAAATCACGTTCGAGGTAGAACACTAAATGGCACGCAAAAATTTCAATGCCCTATGGGCGTTATTTGATTTTGTAATCATATACTATATATAGCGATCTATCGTGCTATCGTGAAATCCGTGCGATGTGGGTAAGCAGTTTTTCGCTGATGATCTTTTTCGGGGGGAGTATTTAAAGACCAGCGACGACCGTGCCCCCGCCGCCGTGAGCCGCGGGGCATACCCGGAATGGCGGGCATGATGGAACCACCGTGTCCGGCGCATGGAGGAGATGAAAAATTGCCAAAGCTCGTTATCAAGGCTCGAGGCCAGCATGATGAAGCCATCAGCGAGTCGTGGCCACGTATCGCCGTGCCCTTGCCCCCCAGCGCCCGCCGGCCTTGCCGTGCCAAGCACGCCACGTGACCTCGTACGGGGCAGCGTGTCGACGCATCGCGCAAAAGCGACCGCGCGTCGCGGTAGGGAGGGCCGGGCGATGCCCCGGCGACCTGCCAAGACCGCCGTCCCCGGGGGAAAAGACCCCGGGGGTCATGGACACCCACGGTTTCGCGCCATCCCTGCTGGAACCGGTCGTTCGAAGTTTTTCCTGGAATTTTCCTTTTCAAGACACGGGCGAAAGCGGAATCCGGGGGTCCTCGATGCCCCGTTTCGCCATTAATTCGTGCCACGGGGACTGGTAGGACCGATCCGTTTGCATCAGAAATTCGGGGCGGACCCGGCGTTCATCGGCCAGGGCCACGAGGACTGGTAAGACCAATCCTTTTGCATCGAAGACGACCAATTCGACGTCACTGATATTGATGTGTGCCACGGGAACTGGTAAGACCGATCCGTTTGCATCAGGACGATGCGCTTCCAGCCATTTATATAACATGTGTGCCACGGGGCTGGTAAGACCGATCCGTTTGCATCTTGGTTAGCGCCGCTTTCTCCGACTTGATATATAAAGTGCCACGGGGACTGGTAAGACCGATCCGTTTGCATCTTTTGCCCGGCCGCGGCATGTTTAATACCATCTTGCGGCGAAGCTAGTGTCGTGGTGCGAGCGCGATGCAATTCGATCAGGTGCAGCTGACCTTCACGACGCCCGGCGGGAACGACGTTGCCGGCCAGGTTCCCTTGCACGCGGTGCGGGGCTTGTTCTTGCACGTCATCTCGGAAGCCGACACGGAGCTGGCCACCAGCGCGCACGACTCGCTCGAGACCTCGCGGTATGCGATCCAGGTCCAGGTCAAGGGTTGTTTCATCAACGTGATGCTCAACCTGTTCGACAACCAGCTCGTCGCGGCAATGGGCGAGTATTTCATAAAGATGACCAATGCCCGATTCAATATCGGGAAGATCGATGCCTTGTTAAAGGAGATTCGCGTCACCAGCATCGACATCGACAAGATGCTGCGCGAAAGGCGGCTGGTGCGGAAATTCAAGGTGGTCTTTAAGACGCCGGCGTACCTCAAGGCAAGCAATGGCATCAAGGTGTACTATCCCGAGCCAAGGCACTTGTTCAAGAACCTGGCGCGGCTTTGGAACGACTTCACCGGCACGCTGGCGCCCGTGGACGCGGAGCGGCTGGCGGAATGGGCCGGGGACCACGTGGAAGTGACATCGCACGAGTTGCAGACCGTGTCCGTCCCCATGGGCTCTGGCAAGAAGGACATCGTGGGATTCAAGGGATGGACGATGTTCGCCGTGAATGGTTCCGGGGATGATCCGGACTTCGTGCCCATCATCGACATGTTGCTCACCTTCGGCATGTACAGCAACGTGGGGGGCAGCAGGTCTGCGTGCCTCGGCTCGATCTTGTACCAGCCCATCGATGTCGAAGAAAAGACGTGATCATTTTATAATGCATTATTTGTCGCTTCCATGATTATACTCCCGTCGCGGCACGCGTGGATCCGCGCGTCAATAGCCAGCCGAATTAGTCATTTCAAGGAAGATCGAAGGATTCCCAGTATCATCGATGACGAGAATCAGGATATAGCGATCCGGCTTTTTTTTATCATTCCGCCAGCTCATCTATGTCTCAACGGACGGTATATCCAACTCAGCCATCAACATTGTAGATACTTCGTTGATTTTTGTCGATAAGATGAGGTGGCAGAATCACATTTTTTTTCGCTTCGCCCGTGAATTGTCAATTGCATATCTAGACGCGTCGTTTTTATCTCAGATGGCCAAGCTCAGCGCTCACTGATAGAAACAGTTCGGACCATGTAATTTCCGTCCATGAATATCACGAGGTCGTGGACGCAAATCTCGCCGGCAAACACGTGCATCTCGATCAAGCCCGTGCCTTCGTCGGCCAGCATGGCACCCATCAAGCACTTGTTCACCTCGATGGTTCCGGCTTTATTACATCCTGGGCACAAGATCCTGATGCGCCGCGTCGCCACGTCGTACGGTATTGGAGGGCGCCCCGGCTTGTCATGCGAACCC
>JAUQYW010000253.1 GCA_030587525.1 Candidatus Sigynarchaeota archaeon
CCCGAGCCGGGCGCATTCATCCTTGATGATCTGGCGCGCCTTTGCTTCCCGTTCCGTGCCAAAGAACCGCGGAAAGGCTATCTTGCGAACGATTGTTTCGATATCCGCCACAACTGCAGCGTGATCACAATCTTTTTCATCCGTCATTGCTCAGGATCCTTGATTTTTTCCTAAAACCAAGCATTCTCCAATAATATGCACGTGGGGTATTCATCCATCGAATATCTTAGCATTTTTCTTCGACCATTGCTCGAATGCAAAAATAATATCTGACCCCATCACGGTCTTTCGTCCAGCATATTGCGTGACCACAACCGCGGTTTTGACAATCTCCATTGCGATTTCCTCGAGCATTTGCCCGAGCTCTTTCACGGCTTCGCCGTCTACAGGCAATGTGCGGGCATTGGTGAATATCCGATCGACCGAGGCGAGGGGAATGACGCGAGCCTTCTGAGGAGCCATAGTAACTTCACGAAAATGCGGTCAAATCTTTACATCGAGTATTTTTTCGACGATCGGCGTGATGCCTTGCCGCAATTGCTCGTCAGGTTGAAAAATATAAAACCAAACGCTGCGCTTGCTGGAAAGGTCCATGAGTATCGGTTTCGAAGAGCTCGAGGGATCGAGATAGAACAGCTGGGGAATTCGCTTGCCGTCCTCGAGGATCAGCTGCTGGGCGGTGACCCAGTGCGCGCCCGTGTTGATGATCATCATGCTCTTGTCAAAATTGACCTCGATGAAGGTCAACATGAACTCGAATATTTCATCATAATTATTGAGCTGATCGTCCTTGATCAAGTTTCCGGACAAGATCTGGTCGATCATGTCGAAATTGACAGCTCCCGTGCCATCTGCAGAATACGGGAATCGCAAGAACTTGTACCCGAATAATGCCATCAAGAGCTTCAATTCAACGTCGATTTTCATGCGCGTGATGTATTCATAGAGAAACACCTTGTCGATGTCGGCCTTTTCACCCTTTTTCAGGTAATGATCGGTCATCTTTTCGAGGTTCTTGGAAAACTTCTCCGATTTGCCGGTCATCCGCTTGCGAAGCTCATATTCAATGACGCCTTGAACGAACTCGTAATCCGGATCGATTTTCATGAGAAATTCGAATACCTTGCTCGACACGGCGGCTTTCAAGATCATGTACGCAGCGGCGACCTGGTGGCGGGAGTTCACCATTTCGAGGAGATCACTGAGGCCCGGGTACATGACACGACACTTGCTCGCGATCTTTTCCAGCAGATTTTGGGCTTGCACGTCCACGTTTGGCTGTATAGCCATCAAGGCTGCAGTCAGCCCGCATGCATTTGTGATCTGGGAGTAATGCGGCATGCTTTCCTTCTGGAAGATGAATTTCGACATCATCGAGCCTCGATCGTGCTAAACCGATGGCTTTGCTCCCCATACTAAGGCTTGGAGAAGGTCCGGATAGGCACACGTGAAACCATCAAGTCCCTTGCGTAGTAAAGATTGATAGGTACTATTTATTTTATCGCGTGGAAACCTTTTTTCCCCTAATCCCCATGCCAGGACGCGGACGCCTTGCTCGTGCATCTCGCGCACGGCGTCCGCGGTGATATCACGTGCGTGGATGGAAATCGACCCGATGCGATGGGTACGCATCGTGTCCAGTGCCGCTTTCACGGGCATATCCTTGCCGAGTAAATACACGAGTTGCTCGGATCCAAGATCGGGTGCAAGGGTTCTCATTCGAGCCAAGTAATTGATGTCGAAGCTGGAAATGCTCACGTCCCCGAGCGGAAATCCCGTGCTCGTTATCAGCGCCCAGACGCCCGCTTCGATTTCGTCGGCCTTCAATTCTGCCTGGATCTTGATCCTTCCGCGGCACGTTTCGAGCACCTCTTGCAGCGTGGCAACCTCGCCGGGCATTTTTTTCCGCGCCCTCAGTATCTCACCCCGGGTCATCTCGCTCGCGGGTACTAGCTTCATCCCGGCCCTCACGACGTTGTCGTGCATAACGACGAGGTCGCGGTCTCGTGTCCGGAGGACATCGAACTCGACGCGGTCGATGTGCAGCTCGATCGCTCTTTCCATCGCGGCGATCGAGTTCTCGGGGGCGAGTCCCTCGCAGCCCCGGTGTCCGATAATCTCGAACGTGAAGTGCTTGGGTTCCATACTAATCCACGAACTAGTAGCATCATGAAAAAAGGGTTCGTTCTTTCCGCTCCGTCACGGTTCTGGTAGAGGTTCTAGCCAGTATTTCGGAAGCCATATTGCCGAACCTGTCCTTGAGCTCTCGATGGCCGCGCGGGTGACGAGAAATGACTTGTATCCATCTTCAAAACACGTCGCGGGTTGCTGCTTGCCCTTGCTCTTGATGCACTCGAGCATCTCGTCCAGGAGGTACATTTGATCGATGTACCCGTGCGGATTGAATCCCACGTCCTTGCGTCGCGGGATCTCCTTCACTTCCTGTTGGTTACCATCGTGATCGAGATACGCTATGATCCTCGCCCCGGGCGGCTCGCCGGCGAGCGGCATTGGAAGCGCCGGGTCCCTTGCCCACGATTCTTTCGGCCGTTCCAGAGGAGGTTCGACCCGGATCGACCCTTTTGGCCCGTAAAACTCGACCAGCTCTTCCCAGGCCGCTTTCAACCCCGTGCCTTGCCAGTCGCCATAATACTGCCCTTGAACCCATGAATCCCGGTCGCGCTCCTTGCCCTTGGGCGCCATGACGAGGTTCATGGTGACCGTTGACGAGCCTAGCCACTTCGACCACGCGGGCTTGAATACTTGTGCTTGCACCTTCACGATCTCCATACCGGGAACATACCGCAGGAGGTCGCAATGGTGGATGAACATGTCGGAGGGAAAGATGTCCTCCATGAATGCACGCCAACCGGAGCGCATGGTCCCGGAATAAGCCGTGCTGCGAGCCCGGAGGAATGACAACCGACCAATGAGGGGATCTTCCTCCGCGAGCATTTGGTTGATCGTCCACCACAACGGGCGGAATCGGTATTGCGTGCCCATCATCGTGCATAATTCTGGATGCTTCCTGGTAAGCTTGACGAGCTCCCGGCCTTGATCGATACCCACGGCCATATTCTTTTCGAGGATGACGTGCAATCCCAGCCCGATCGCCTCGGTCGCGATCAGGTGATGTGTTGGGATCGGCGTCGTAATCAGTGCGACGTCGATTTTTTCCTCACTCCATCGGATGGCATCCTCGATCGAAGGATAGGCACATTCCTCTGGGACGCCCCACAACGTCGCGTGCTCCAGCTTCTCCGTGTCCGTGTCGACGATGCCCACGAGCTTCCAACCAGGATGTAACTTGATATAAGCATTCCAAGATTGGGCATGCCCGCCAGCACCGACAATGAGTATGTTCAACATGATCGCCTCGATAATGTGAACCTTACGATGGATCTTCTTTCACGTGAGCATTTTAAAGAATTATTTTGGAAAAAAATAGTGTGAGCAGTTATGAAGAAAAAATATGAATTTCTAGGATATCGAAACTTTTAATCGTGTGAGACAAGAGATTCTACCAGTGATGACACGGAATTTAACGCAATCAATGCATACGTTAAAAAAAATTGGCATATATTGCGAGGTCTTAAGCATAATCAATAATAAATGAAATGTGATGATAAAAGTTAGGAAGAACCCAGCATCCCTTCTTAATAATGAAAAAACATAGAAAATGAAGGAAAAAAATAAGGGAGGAAAGTGGATGTTCAAGTGTCGACCTTGAACACGTTGCCAACTAACGCCGATACAAACTTTTTCAGCACACGTTTGCCCAGTTCCTTTGTTGCCCCTGCCAATAGGCTTGCAAGGGTCCTGTTTCCTGTTTTGTATTCCCCCCATACCGTCTTGATCTTATCCCAATCGTCGCCGAGCTTATCTTTCAACATATCATCCGTTATCTGCTGTTTTTGAATGACCTTGCTCAAGTTTTGGGCCATGTTTCCGACGTTTTCTTCCATTTTCCCCACCAAGTCTCGCAGCTCTGATCTAGCCAGGGCAATTTGCTTCTGCAGCGATTCCGATTGGTCCTTATTTCCATCCAAGTCTACCTTTACCAGGGTAGCGTTCAAGTCTTTAATCCGATTCCCGATTTCCTCAATTCTCGCCGAGATTTCGTCGTGGATCGTTAATTGAGCCTTCACCGCCTCTTGCACGGCGTCAAGAATGTCCTTGGTGATAACCTTGATTTCCCTCGTGTCGGTCTTCACGTCCTTCACGGCCTCGATGATGTCCGAAAGCAAGCCAAGTTCAACTTGCTGATTTTGTCCGAAAACTGTCGCGATGAGAGTCTGGATACCCTTGATTTCTTTCAACACCATAGAGATTCCGATATCGCTGCCATCCTTTGCTTCACCGAACATCTCGAGCGAATTGGACGTGGCGTCCACTTGGCTCATGGTGAGGCGCTGCCGGATCGTGTCCAACACGGCTTGGTCAACGGCGGCTTTTTTCAAGGGGATCTGGATCTCCTTCTTATCCGCCTTCGCTAACTTAGCATCAAATCCATCCTTGCTGATTTGCCGTGGCTTGATGAATTTACAGGACTTGACTTGGAACGGCTCCATTGGTTTTGTAACCAAATTCCCTTCCGGGTCGAAGAATGCGACTGAAGCGTTGATCGTGTCGTCGGAACAGGCGACGCAGTAGAAATAGTAGATCGCAGTCGCGAACATGGTTGGCTTGATCAATTCCAGGTAGAATGTCTCGGACGGGGATTTTTCATCTAGCTTCAAGGTTGCTGGCAAGATGACTTGCACCTTGACCTTAGTAATGACCCGGTCGAAATTGTTCTGGACGCGGATGAAAAACTTGAAGCAATCGCCGGCGACCTCAAAGCCGCGCGTGACCTGGATTGCATTGATGTCAAAGGGCTTGGCTGCTTCACCTCCAGGTTTCACGAGCGTGCCATTCACGAATTGATGCTGTTTCGTATAATAGTACATCAGCCCGGCGAATAGCGATCCTATTGCGGGAACGGCATAGAGCGGCCAAACAATGAAAAAAGAATAAGTGTTATAGAAGTTAGGACTTACGGCGTAAGTGACGAGTTGAATGTATATGGATGTCCCGATGACAAGAATGTTGCCGGAGAAACTGGTAAAATAGCCCGATTTGAAGCTCTTGATGGCAGTTACCCGCTCGCAGCCAGCAAGCACGAAAGAAAGTATGCAGCCAGCGATGACGAACGTGCTATATCCTATCATCATGAGGGGAGAGATTGGGAATCCTGAGCCGAATGATAGCTGTACAAAATAAAGGGAAATCCCCGCTATGCTGGCATCTGCAACATCCCATCCTAGACTGGCCCTCCAATACTTCCGGGGTTTCATCTTGAGCAAGGCTTCTTGATCCAAGACGTTCGGTTTCCGCTTTGTCTTGGCATTGATGATGATAACCAAGAAGGCGAATGCAATGATGCCGCCAAATACGACAACCGTGATGTTTCTTAGAAGGGTGGCATTTACTTGAAGTGGCGAGGGAATGTAATCAACGGAGAAACGGGCGAAGCAAATAGTACCCTGGTTGGTTATTGAAGCATGGATATCATCCCCTTCCCCGGCAATCTCGATGGAATTTGGAATAAATGCAAGCCCGAACCCATACCGAGACCATTCAATTAGTGTTTCTGACCAAAGAAATTGCCCGGTCATATTACACGCGATCAGATAAGTTGTAGAACCGATGTAGATGTGTCCCCCGTTAAGATAAATCGACCGGGCACCCGATTTGTCCAAGCTCGTGAAGGTTGCATTCCAATCTTGATTTCCATCTTGATCATATCGTGCGATAAACGCGTGGTCGGGACCATCGGCCAAATAATGATAATCCGGGTCGATGCCATCCGTCATTTCACCGGAAATTAACAGCGATGTGCCATCCGCTTTAATGTCATAGGCCACGGTAGTGTGGTTATAATCAATCGTGCGATTCCACACGGAATTTCCGCTCGCATCAAACTTGGCGAGGAACGCACGATCCGTGCCATTTACTCCACTTTCCGATGATCCCACCACGTAAACATTGTCTCCGATCACCGCGATGGAATAACTAAAATCGTCAATAGAGGGTTGATCCCACCATTTTTCCCATATCAACCCGCCAGTCGCGTTGTATTTACCCAAGAATGCCCTCGAACTAGAAGATCGATATTGCCCATTACCGCCCGATATATAGAAACAACTTCCATTCACGACCATCTTAGAAGGATAGAAGGACGAGGTGAACGTCACGTTCCATTCCCGGTTGCCAGCGCCATCGTATTTTGCGAGGAAAGCCTTGTAGCCGAAACTTTCTGTGAATCCCGATATGAATATCGAGCTGTTGTTCAACGCGATGCAATATCCCCATTCATTGAGTATCCCGCCCCAATCCTTTGCCCATGCTTGGGTCCCATCGCTTGTGTATTTGATGATCAATGAATCATAACCGCCATTACCGATAGTGTCAGTTGCCCCAACGATGTAAACATCGCCGTTTTTTTCGGCAATATCATAAGCATAACTCGTGGAGGGAGTGCTGTTCCATTGTATAAGCCATCCCTCGGATGGTGCTTGGCTGTAAACGACGATCAACGATACTCCTACCATTCCAAGTATGAAGGTCACGGTCAAGAGCTGATACATTTTTTTTTATGATTCCGCCACCTCATCTTGTTCTATGATACGGTCAAGTTAGACGCAAGGTCATTCGTTTTTCTCCCAACTCTTGTTCTTGATATTTTGTGCGATGATATGAACCGCATCAATCACGAGTGGTGCATTCCGGAACCAGGATACTTGCTCGTCAATCCGTTCTTGCAATGGTTGCCGCAATGCTTTCAATCCCTTCACATCATACCTTGTTAGTACTTCTTGAACACTAATCGCATCCTTGCTCGTGATATCC
>JAUQYW010000259.1 GCA_030587525.1 Candidatus Sigynarchaeota archaeon
TATAGCGCGCTGAACTCGAGCTGGCTCGGCGATAGCTCGAGAAACGAGTGCTCGCCGGCCGGCAGCGTCTTGGGACACTTTCCCCGCAAGTAGAGGTGCTCGAGGGGCTCGATGGTTCGGGGCGGCGCGCAGAATTCCGCCGCGAGCCGGTGCACGTTTCCCGCCACGGCATCACTTGTGTGGCCAGCGAGGGCAAACTCCACGATTGTGGGACCCAAAACTTGTGCTTCGGGTACTGAGTTTGCTGGCCATCGATTTCCTATCTCGTGGCTCGCAAGGACCCCGATGCACCGGAGCAGCGTGAGATCGACGATTAGCGTGCGGTCATCCTTCCGGTCGAGATTGTACTCGTAAAGGCCCCGGGAAAGCACCGCGATGCCGCCTTTCCCGTCGTTGACATCGATGAACCGGTGCATAGCCGCGGTTTGGTAGAAGTTTGCAGTACGCGTGGCAGTGCAGAATGCACCATCCACTTGCATATGATCAGCGGGTATTCCCGTGGGCACCCGGGCCTCGACCCGGTGATTCTTGGAATTATTTTCCATAATGATCACCACGTCGGCGCGGCTTGCCTGCTCGAATAAGCGTACGCTTACCATGACCGGGAAGTTTTCGAGCGTGCCGTGGTCGACGCGATTGGCCTCGGGGAACCGCAATGGGAGCTTGAACACGTGCTTGATGTCGACCCGGCCGCGCGGGGAACCGGTCTCGACCCACGTGATCTCCGGGGCAGAATCGAGGGATGACACGCGGGACCACCCGCCGTTGCATGCTGGATCCCGGACGGGCGCTTGATCGTACTCATCGCCCCGGTCTCCATAATCAACGACCTCGAGCAAGCCAGGGAATTCACGCCCGCTGCGCTTGTCGACGAGGGTGATGGTGCCGTTCGCTGCGACCGTGATCTTGAGGGCGTCGTTTTCCATGGTGTTCGTGGCGGGATCGACTTTCAAGGCAAGTTCCGGCGGGTGAATGGGCTCCTCGGTTGCGTGCAATTCGAATATCTTGTACCCGAACGGGGGGAGCTCCGTGACGAACGAGAGCAAGGCATTTTTCACGCCCTGGTTGAACTTGTACCCCGTGTCATTGAGAATGGGCTCGATCGAAACGGGGTATTGCTTGCCCGTAGCATCGGTGATAAAGAAAGCGGGTGGGGCGACCTGCGTCATGGCATAACAAAGCGGTACTAGCCGGACCGAAGGCTCGGCACAATACAGCCAGTTATCCATCAAGTCGAACGTCACGGGGCCCCGATACGCCCACGGGTGCGGGTTGAATGCGATGAGGAATGCGTTCTCCCGGTCGTTGTCCTCGACCAGTCCCGGTGGTATATCCTTGATATGATTTGCCAGCTCGTTGAGTTTCTTGACCGCGATGCCCGTGCCCATCTGCTCCGCCCACGTGTAACGCATCATGCATTCTCGGTGCACGGCATCCGTGCTCGTGCCGGGAACGGAGTCGTGGTGGTGGTTTCGCACGACCCAGTTCCACGCTTCCCACAAGTACGCTGCGGGGTACTCGTGGCCACCGACGATCCACGCGAGGGCCGAGAACGGCTCGGCATAGCTGGCGAGGACTTGCTCGCAGCGGGCATTTGCTTGTTTCAGGTAAATCCGTGTGGAAAAGTAGCCGTTGACCTTCCGCATCTTTCCCTCGTTTTCCCGGGAGCCGCCTTCCATGAACTCGCCACTGCAGACCGGCATATTGCCATGCGTGGCGTTCTCCACAGCCTTGGCATATTCCTCGTACGATCCTTGCACGAAGGAGAAATCATCTTGCACGGCGTTCGCGCGTTCGATGAGGTGCCCGATGTGCTTTTGCGGGAGCAAGTGGTCGTTCCCGTTGAACAGCAAGATGTTCGGTGTTAGGTACCGAGGTGCGACTTCGCTCGCAGCCTTGATGAGTGCCTTGGAACCTTTGTCGATGTCCTCGCTCAAGTCCGCAGCGTTCGAATAACCAGCCATGAGCTTGCAGACGTGGACGCGTGACCCGTCTGGAGCCTCCCACCAGAAGTCGGATCCACGTGCGGCAAATCGCCCGACGAATAACGGAAGCCCGGACAGCGCCCAGATCTGCGGTACTTGGAGCGGGTGCCCGAAATCCGAACATGCAGAATCAGGGGAATAGCCTGCCTTGCAGCTCGGTGCTGGCAAGCCCAGGTCCCGGAGCACGCGGCGTGCGAGCAGGAGGTTCCGAATGTAGGCCTCGCCATTGATGAGCCACTCGTTCGGGGGGACATAATATGGCCCCGCCAGTATTTGTCCCTTGGATAGTGCAGCCTTGACGCAATCCCGCGCGCCCGGTTTCACAGCCAGGTAATCATCGAGCATCGAGACCTGGCAATCCGTGACAAATTTATGGAATGTAGGCTCCGTGGCAAGAATATCGAGCAAGTAATCCATCAAGATGACGAGCTTGTTACGCATCAGAGCGAAGGGGAGATACCATTCCCTGTCCCAGTGGCTGTGGGACACGATGAAGGCGTTTATCGGTTTTTTCATGAACTGATGTCGCGGGGAAACGATTAATACTTGCATTTTTGGATGATTCCAGCCAACAGGATCTTTCAGGTTGTAGACCCACGATTCATCGTTGTTGCATAAAGAACAAGTTAGAAAAAAAAGGCGATAAAAAAACTCGCCGGGTTGCTGTAAATCCTTAATACCGGGCCAATCTGGGCTTGGCCATCATTTTTCCTGCTACAGCGAGCGAAGCCACGACGATCGCAAGACCCACAAGCACCGGTACAAATCCATCAACACCGGGCGTAGCGGAAACGCACGTGATCCCGTGGGTCTCGGGGTAGGTTGGATAATTGATCTCGTCCCAGGCCGTGAAACTTTCCTCGATGAGAACGCAATGAATGTATGCACGAGTACTCCATTGGCCCACGTCTTGCACGTTGAGGACATTTGACGTCAAGGTGCTTTTCGAGAAGGTCCAGGTGATGGCTGATGATGAATTCACCGCGCAATTCGGGACGCTCACTCCTGCACCGTGAATGTAAATATACCAAGTAAACACGTCACCCGTGAACCCCGTTCCCAACTGGTAAGCATCGATGGAAGACCCGTTCACGCTAAAATCAATCCCGCCCCATATATTTCCACTGATGATACGCGCCATGTCGAGGGGATTCCAAAATGCCATCGTGATCGTGTAATTCACGCTATCATTCGTCCAGGTGATCGATTTTATGTCGAGATATTGCGCGTTTGTCGTGTTCCCGCAAGTCACGTTATAGTGCTCGGCACCAGTATCTGCGACGATCGTCCCGCCTTGGACGTCGTTCTGCGCGTCATCCACGGTCGCTGCTGAGACTCCCCGTATGAGCTATGAACCGGCGATGCACGCGATCGCAACTATCAAGTAGATTCCTTTCTTTGTATGTCCTTTTACCATCGTTTTCACTCGTCCCTTAATTCTAGCACTTTCATGCTGCTTGATATATTTCTAATCTCATAGGTAAAAACGTATCTGAGAAAATAGTTCTCGATCCTCAAGCCAGTTCATCGCGCGTGGCCGAAGCCGCCCCTGCCTTTCAATGACCGCATTTCGAGGTCGACCGTCGTCGCACCTTGCTCGTTGCCGAGCTTCTTGAACAGCGTGCGGGCCTTCTCGTAATGCTCAAAAGCGGATTGGACATCGCCCTTGCTGCGAAATATGACGCCCAGGTTCGCGAATGCCCACGCGAGATTTGCCTGGTCGCCGAGCTTCTCGTAACTCGACGCGGCGTCTTTCAAGCATTGCAGCGCATCGTCCATTTGACCGAGTTCCTTGAACAAGTTACCGGCGGCGAACGCCGTGCTAGCCATGCCTTCCACGTGGCCAAGTTTCTTGAAAATGGCAAGGGCCTTGGCGTAATTTTCCGCCGATTGCTTTGCATCGCCCTTGGTCCGCAAGACGACGCCCATGTTCGCGTGGCACCACGCGAGGTTTGTCAAGTCACCCAGGGTCTCGTAAATCGGCAAGGCCTCCTGCATGCGGCCCAGAGCGGCGTCCAGCTTGCCGAGATCGCGCAGGATGTAGCCGACGGTGAGCGCCGTGTTGGCGATGCCGAGTTGGTCCTTGGCTTTCTTGAAAAAATCGAGGGCTTTCTCGTTGTATTCCAAGGCTTTTTCTATGAGCCCACGTTCCCGGTAGACCAAGCCGATGTTTGCCGAGAGCCATGCCAGGTCGTTATAGCTTTGGAGTTTCTGGAGGGTCGCGAAGGCATTGTCATAG
>JAUQYW010000260.1 GCA_030587525.1 Candidatus Sigynarchaeota archaeon
TTCATCGATCGATCGTGGCTCAAGAAGCCAGAGGAAGGCGGGAAAACCCAGCGGGAAATCATAGACCACCTCATGCTCTTCATCTCCCAGAAGAATGGGCAGAAGGAACTCGTCAAGAATCACCGCCTCGAGTCTAGCCGGGCATTCAACGCGAACCGGGAGCGCTTCGAGGCGCAATTGCGGGACTTGAAGATCCAGGTCCGCTCAGGCAACGAAACTTGCGAGGTTTGCGCCGGTTTACCCAGCAAGAAACAAGTCATCACGACTAAATTGCGCCCCGAGATGGAACACCTCATCGAGGATCCCACGGGCGTCCACGATCTTGTCCGTTGTGGTCAATGCGGGGCATGTTTCAACGTCGCGACGCGGGAGGGAAAAACCTGGGTCATGCGAATCCCGAGCTTGAAAATGTTGAAGCAGACCGTGGTCCATGTAATGGCGGAACACGGGGGAAGGTTGAAAAATTGGGAACCAAAGTCCCCGGAAACCTCGCCATAAGTGGTGAACGCCGCCGGTTCATACCTTGAACTTTTCGACGAGACCAGCGACCATCTTCATCCGCTTGAACAAGCCATTGGGAGAATACTCGTCGCTCACGCCGAGGATCAAGTTTGGACTGAATGCCTTGAGCACGTCGTTGACGAGCTTTACGAACTGGGCATCGGTAAACTGTGATATGAATATCGTGCTCGGGATCCCGTCCAGCACGATGATTCGGTCGCCCAATGCCTTCCGAAACTCTTCCAGGGTCACGTCACCTTGCGGCTTGATCGTGGGTGCCTCGATGCCATCGAACGGGAACCGGTCATTGCTCAAATACGGCAACAAGTCCTTAAGATGCCCATCGTAATGCGCGAACGTAAACTTCCCCGCCTTCTTGCATTCCTTCGCCACCCGTTCAAAGTAGGGCAAGATGTATTTCTCGTACACGTACGGGGGATCGTTCATGCCGTCCACGTTATCCCCGCAACTGATGAATTCCACGGGACTCTTCATTTCCGGCGGCATGATCACCTCGAAGTTGATGCGGGCAAGCTCGTCGCAAAACTCGTCGAATTCTTTCGTGTATCGCTTCATGAGGATCATGGTATTTTTCGTCCCGGCGAGCTCGACGATGCACTTGTTGTAAGGTGAACGCCAAGGGCCACCGACCGACACGCATCGGCCCTCGTTCACTTCACGATAAATGTTGTACATGTTCTCGTTGAAAATGTGCTCGACGCATTGATTTTTTATGTAATAGAGCACGGCCTTGAAATCATCACGCGTTTTCAACATGCGCTCGTCCGGATACGAGGACCCTGCCCGCCAGCTCTCGGTAAGGACGCCGAACGGCGTGGTGATCTTGTGGGACCGGTTTCCCTTCTCGTCGGTCGCCCACTTGTGCTGGATATTTGCATCGGTATTGTTCTTGTCATAGAAGAATCCTATGCCTGGCCAGCATTCCCCGGGATAGCGAGGTGATGCATCGAGGTAATCGTAAATCTCCCACGGCTCCATGCCATAGATATCGGCTGGCAGGTCCGGGCATTTTACCACGAGCTTGGCGATTTGGTCGCTCGTCATTTCGCGCCGCAGCTGGATAACGTGGTTCTGGTGGTACCAGTCCGAGAACCGGGGTTGCCACACGATGCGCTCGACGGGTTTGTGCCGGAACGTCGCCTTCTGGCGTTCTTCGAAGGTTTTTATGTCGTTTTTCATCAAGACACCATCAATTCGTATGCTGTATCAAGTTATTCTGCAAGTAAAAAAATGGATGCACGTGGTTATTCACACGACCGCGTTCACCCGCGCTTGAACGGGTATATGAAATACGATTTCCCGGGAGCAGTTTCGAATATCACGAACGATGGATCGGTCT
>JAUQYW010000267.1 GCA_030587525.1 Candidatus Sigynarchaeota archaeon
AGAAACACCGGCCGGATCTCATAAAGAAGGTGTTCACGCCGAAAAGAATCGAAGAGATATTGACTTGCCGGTTGGAAAGTTTCAAGACCGACGAGACCGATTATATATGGGATCGTGAATCGATCACCGGAGTTTTCAGCGAATTGATCGGGATCTATCAAGAGGAGTATCCTGGCGGGATCCAGCGTTATCATGGTTTGGGAGATCTTGTCGAGTACTTGTTTTACCTGTTTTCCTCCCCCCGTGATCAAGAGTTTGCGGATTTTGCCGAGTATCTTGAAAACATTTGCCCCGGATGCATCAGCCGGATCTTCAATTACAAGATATTCAAGGACACGATATTTGGAAACTACCACATCTTGAGGGATGTTTTTCAAGGAA
The DNA here is from genome assembly GCA_030587525.1 of Candidatus Sigynarchaeota archaeon. Lineage (GTDB taxonomy): Archaea > Asgardarchaeota > Lokiarchaeia > Sigyniarchaeales > Sigyniarchaeaceae > Sigyniarchaeum > Sigyniarchaeum tengchongense. Next base: position 382 of record JAUQYW010000267.1, read on the forward strand.
AGGATGATGTCAATGAAGGCGCCAACGTTGATTATCTCAAAAAAATCATTGTCAAATATGGCACGAAGGAGGATGTGGTGGATTTCATTCGGATATGCGACGACTTTCAAGCATTAGGAGTTAAATTCGAGATACTCTACCAAAACAAACCTATATTAGAGGGCGGGTAAAGTAAACACTACACCGTGATAAGGTATTTCAACCCTTACAAGCCTATAGCTTGAGCGGATCGGCAGGGAAGAAGGAGTGCGTGCATAATCAAGAACCAACAATCTTTTTATCGCGCTTCACGACGTATTGGCGCTTCAAGAGTGTTAATTTGCACGCGCTTGTTCCTCACATTGCCTTCAACCGTGATGAGCCCGCGCCGGATGAATGGCCGCAAGATGCCTTTTATCGCCATGTATTCCGACGCCTGTTGTTTTCGCGGGTCAGCATTCTGGCGGGTGCACACGATGTAATCCTGCTTCAGCCGGGCGATGAGGTCCTTCACGAGCACGCCATCCCCCTTGCGGCCCATGGCGCGGATGGTCGCCAGGATCGACGAGCAAGTGAACGGGATCGATTTTCTGGCTGACACGGCGAGGCACTCGGTGCAATACACTTCCACCTTGGCGCTCCTCGCCGCGACCAAGAACTTGGCATCCGGCATCGACGGGTCATCGGCGATGCACACGCTCGTGCGCGTGGCGCGGCTCGGGTGCGTGCACAGCGACCGCTTCACCAGATTGACCGCCCGCGTGATGGCACCGGGCGTCCAGCTATGCTTGAGTCTGCCACCAGCAACTCGTGACAGATCGAGCCTATTTGCGACGCCCGCCAGGTCAGCCGGGGTCACTGCGGGCGTGTTCACGTCGTTGTAGGCCAAATAATACAGTGCGCTCGCGAGCACGGCCCGGTCGAACGACCGCCATTTTACCATGCCCACCACTCGCTGCTTGATGGCACTGTATGCTTCATTAAATCGCTGCTTGCCTGCAACATCGGCAACGTGCGAATCGCGCAGCATGCCTACGACCGCGTCGACGACGTCCCACGTGAACGATACCATTGCACCACCGCGTCAATCCTTGTTAAACCCGAGGCTTTATAAAATCGAAGTATGT
>JAUQYW010000278.1 GCA_030587525.1 Candidatus Sigynarchaeota archaeon
TGCACGCGAAGAACCCGTATCAATATTGGGTGAAATGGTTGGGAGAACTTCCGGCGCGTTCATGATTCTTTACAAAGATTTATATTAACAATTCACGGAGAAGTAAATGCAGTGCATTTCGGTTTTTCATCAGTCGCATGCCAACAACCTCGATGCTTGATGCCCCATGAAAGCGATGATCGTCGACGACGACGTGGATATCCTCAAATTATTGGAGGATATTTTGTTGCTGAAGTTCCCCAGCATCAAGCTTGATGTTGCAAAAAATGGTGTTGAAGCATTGGATCTGATCAAGGAAATGCCTGAGGATGAACGTCCAAACATCGTGCTCTCGGATATGAAGATGCCGATCATGAACGGTACCGAGCTCTGCAAGATAATCAAAAATAACTACGATGGGATAAAGGTAGCGCTCATGACAGCCTTCAACGAGACGAGCGGCTGCTTTGACGAGATTTTCTTCAAGCCCATCGATTTTGACGCGATGTTCAACTTTATCCGCAACAACTGGGTCTAAATAACTTGTTTTTTTTCATTGGTAACCGATACCCATACGGGTTTCAGCGGTCGCTGGCCGCCGAGCCGATGTCCTTGATGAACCACACTCGTGGCCGGGGGGATGGAGCATCTGTGCGACAAAGAAATATATGATTAAAAATCATGGTTAATGCTAAGGAGTCAGTTGTTACGAGTGGATTTCTTCGTGATCGAGATCATCGGGATAGTCGCTGCAGCGGCGTTCATCATCGCCGTCATCATCATCAAGTTTATGTACTATCCCAAGAAAGAAAAGAATAAGCTTAGCTCGAAAAGTAAAGTCACGATGGAATATCTGACGCAAAAATTTGACGACTTGCTTGCGTTGCGTGCAATACTCGTGATTAAAAAGGATTCGGGTATCCTCATGTATTCCTACATCGTGGAATGCGACGACGACGTGAAGCTCAAGAGCCCGGATTTCATCTCGGGCGTCGTTCATGCCATCCAGAATATCGGGAAAGAACTTGGATTCAAGGACCAATTCAGCCGGTTGGTGTATGGCAATTACCAGATCATCTCGAATTCAGGCCAATACTGCTCCGTGGTCCTCATATCCCGGACAGAACCATCCTCCATCATGGAGGATAACATAGTGCTGCTTGCCAAGTCATTCGAGAAAAAATATTCCATGAAGCTCAAGGAACACGTGAATTACGTGAACTCCGCGGATTATGAAGGGACGCTGGAGTTCGTTCGCGATATCTTCGATACGTTCTTCATCGAGGGCTTGAACCTGCTCTACAATCCACAAGCGATGAAAGGCGAGGAGGGCGTGCCAAAAATAGGAATTTTGCTACTCGACCAAGCCGCCCTTCAGTTTAAGAAACTTAACTCGGTTTGCTTGAAGACCCTTCTCATCGACGTGTGGGGGAACAACGTCAACGACGTGCAAAAAAAGACCACCAAGGACGACTTGATCCACGAGATGTACCAGTTATACAAGGCGAATTATTTTGCCCACTTCAGCTGACGGCGGTTCCCTCATTTTCATTCTTTTTCAACGTTGATCCGCTTTTCTAGCTCTTTCCGGGCATCGCAGTCAGCACAGGCGGCCGTGTCGCCACCTTGCAATTCCTTGACGACCCAGCATCGGTTATCGTCGCCGTAATAAGCTTTGCACTTGTCCCGTTTCTCTTCTGGGCATTCCTTGTATTGCCAGCACGCGAGTTTCTCGTTAAAGAACTTGTGGAATGCCTTGGGCAATTTCTCGTATGAATAGTTGGATTTCCGGGCAAGATCACTCAAATCCCGGGAGTTGTACGTGTTCCAGAAGAGCACGGTTTTTCCATCACCCGCCGGGGTGGCTTTCATGAAATCGAACATGGCCGCGCAGGCTTTCCCCGTGTAGGTCGTCTCCAGGTGGAAGCCCTTGTCTCCTTCGAGGCGCGCCACGGTATCCACGGCGTCCAGCCCTGCCCTCGTCATGCAACCGTATGCTGACCCGAGGTATTTATCGAAGAAGAGAAAGCCGTCGGGATAAGTTATCGAGATATCGGGAACGATCGGGTCTGCTTTCCGCATCATCTTGAGGGTGTTGCGCACGTTTCTCTCGATGGATGCAGGATTCGTGACGAGGCCTTCTGAAACCTGGACCGCCGCGACTTTTGTTTTCAACCCGGCGAGCTTGCAGCCGAGGATCAAGCCTGTCACGGAGCCCGTGGATCCGGCGGCGATGAAGATGTAGTCGGGTTCTGGCATGCTTCCCGAGCGAACTTGTTCCGCGATCTCGAACCCGGCATTCACGAAGCCAAGGCACCCAGCCACCGTGCCAAGGCCAAAAAGCGGAGATCCACCCGGCAGCATCAAATAGCTCCGCGGGTGGAATAGAAGGA
>JAUQYW010000301.1 GCA_030587525.1 Candidatus Sigynarchaeota archaeon
GGCACGCCCGAGGCATACGACATGATATTCCCTGGCGGCGCCTTTCGCAAGGCATTGCTGGAAGCTTGGCTCACGTCCATCTGGATCTCCAACAGCCCGTTCCGGCCGACAGAATATGCCGATGATCTCACGTGGATCTTCGATCACCCGGTGAAGAATGATTCGTGGAACGGCAGCTCATTGTCCATGAACAACCGTTATGCTTACGTGAACGTGAGCGCGATCCATTACGGGGGCTGGTATGACCTTTTTACCCAAGCCACGCTCGACGGCTTCTACGGGTACAACTACCTCGGCGGCAGCAGGGCTCAAGGCAAGCAACGACTTGTTATGGGGCCAGTTGGCCACGGGGAATTCGGGAGGATGTCGCGCACCTTCAATGGCGCCAGCACCTTGCGATTCCGGAATGCGAATCAGAATCCTTTGGGCGAATGGGAATACGAGATGCGATCTGCCGCGATGTTCAATACCACGATAAACTGGACGACGCCGAACGTCGCGTATTACTTGATGGGAGACGTCGCAGACCCGCTGGTCGATGCAAACAAGTGGATCTACACTACTGGGTGGCCTGTGCCTTATAATAACAAGTCGTATTACTTGAACGGGAACAAGTCGTTGTCGTTAGCCGCTCCAGGCGCGAACCAGACCATCTCGTATCTCTACGATCCTGCCGATCCGGTATCAACGAAAGGCGGGAACAACTTCTGCCAGAATGCGACGCTGGAGCTTGATGCATTGGGAACCCCGGACCCGGATTATCTGAACCAGCGCAATAAATATCCCGAAGGCATCGGTCCCTACGACCAGGCGCGCGCGCAAAATTTCAGCCGGCAAGACATCATCGTGTTCGAATCACCCGCGTTGATGACTCCCCTCACGATAACGGGACGGGTCACGGCTAATTTATGGGTCTCTTCGAATTGCACGGACACCACGTTCACGGCCATGCTCATGGACCAGTACGAGAATGGCAGCTGCTACAACATCATGGACGGGATCCTCGTCATGCGGTACCGGGATGGCATCGATCAAGTGGCTGCCGACCTCCAAGGCGTGACGTATTATCGCATCACCATCGACTTGTGGAGCACAGCATGGCAGTTCAACACGGGGCACAAGATCAAGGTCGCTATCAGTTCCAGCAATTACCCGCGCTTCGAGCGGCACCCGAACAACAGCAACCCTATCACGAACCATCCATCGCTATTCAACATCGCGAACAACTCGATCTTGTGCGGCACCGGGCTCTACAACGCCTCGATCACCTTGCCCGTCGTCGCGTGAGCGGCTCGAGTACTCTTTTTCTTGTTTTTTTTCCTTGACCACATGTTTATTATAAAATCCCGCGTTCCTTCTGGTGTGCAAGACAACCGGAGGTCGATGCACGCGAAACTCGAAATCGTCATCTTCGGAAAAAGCCGGCCACGGCTCGAAGACTTCCTCGTAGCTGAGCTGAAGGCATTTTATGCCGCGCACGATCTCGAAGTCGAAGTGAACGTTTCGCATTATGCGTCGATCCTTGAAAGCTTGGATGAAACGCGGCAACAGCACGCGAGCGGCTCATTTCTCAACTTTCTTGATCATTTCAACCCGAACGAGCCGGAAGCTCTGAAACTGGGCATCGTAGAGCAAGACTTGTTCTCGGACTCGCACCCGGGTTTTAGGTTCATCTTCGGCGAGGCACGGGTCGGCGGTGAGAGCTGCGTGATCTCTGTTTCCCGGCTCGATCCCCAGGCTTACGGGCTGAAATTCAACGGTAAGCTCTACAAGGAGCGGGCATTGAAAGAATCGCTTCACGAACTGGGACACGTGCTAGGCCTTGACCATTGCGACGATCAATTGTGCGTCATGCATTTTTCCGATAGCATTTACGACACGGACTTGAAACGATCGACCTTGTGCACCGCGTGCGATGAAAAATTGACGATGAATGCGAAAAAAAGGAAAAACCTTCACTCGTGAACCGGGATCTTGACCAGGCTGACGACGTCGTAGCCCTTGAGCAAGTCACGGCCGTGAAGACTCTCCGTAAGCTCGATGACGCAACCGACACCGGCAACCACCCCGCCAAGCTTTTCGACCAGCTTGGCAGCAGCTTGCAACGTGCCACCGGTCGCGAGCAAATCGTCGATGACGAGTACCTTTTCGCCCTTGCTGATGGCATCCTCGTGCATCTCGATCTTGTCCTTGCCGTATTCGAGCGAATATTCCATGCTGACCGTTTTCGCGGGCAATTTCCCGGGCTTGCGAATCGGCACGAACCCAACACCTAACTTCAAGGCTAAGCCCGCGCCGAAGATGAAGCCCCGGGATTCGATGCCCACGACCTTCGAGATCTTCTTGGTTTTAAACGCTGACCCGAGATCCTCGATGGCATTTTGCAATCCCTTCGGATCCTTGATCAGCGTCGTGATGTCCTTGAATTGGATGCCCTTCTTGGGAAAATCGGGCACGTTCCTGATCAATTTTTCGTAGTATTCGGGTTTCTGCATAATTGCATCACGTCTTGGTTCATATCACAAGATCGCGCCTTCCAGGGACTTCCCGCATCTGCAGTGCTGCTCCTTCGGGAGGTTCGGGATGGCGAGTTCGATGAGCTTTTTCAAGTTTTCGGCATTCTTGCGCATGGTCTCGAGGATCTCCTCGACCGAGACGGCAAGAGGCTTGATAGGCCCTTTGCACTTGGGGCAAGTCGGGCCTATCTCCACGACGCCGCACTTGGGACATTGCGCTGCCCACACGTCGAGGTCCGTAACCGTGGCGATGGTTGAATAGCACATAGCCTGTTCAGCGGCAAGCACGACTTCGGGGTACACGGTCATACCGACCACGTCGGCGCCCCACTGGTGAAAAACCTTGGATTCCGCGCGGGTCGAGAACCTCGGCCCTTCAATGCACACGTAGGTGCCCCCGTTCACGATCTTCAAGCCGGAGATTTTCTTGCCGGCATCGTAAAAGACCTTGTTCATCTCGGGGCAGAATGGGTCCGCTTGGGAGATGTGGCACACTTGTCCCCCCTCGTAGAACGTGTCGAGCCGCTTTCTCGTCCGGTCGATGTACTGGTCAACGATGACGAAGTCTCCCTTGTCAAATTCTTTTCGCAGCGACCCTACGGCGCATGGGGAAAACACGCGGGTTACCCCGAGCTCCTTCAGCGCCCACAGATTCGCGCGAAAATTGAGCATATGCGGCGGGATTTGGTGGCCGGGCCCGTGGCGTGCAAGGAAGGCTACCTTGTGCTTGGCAAAAAACCCGACTTGGATAAAATCACTGGGTTGGCCATACGGCGTGTAGACCTTCACCTTCTTGGCATCCTCGAGCTCAATATCGGCACCTGTACCACCGATGATACCAATTTGAACGTCTCTTGGTACTTCCATGAAGCGATCAACTCTCGTGGTGCTAAGTTCGTTGCTTGTTGGTATGACCAACACGTTTAAAATGTTTATCGCATTTTAAAGCTCATCCGGTCACTCTTTTTGCAGTGCATCAACCGGGAACCATGTATAGCGCGCGTTCCGGAGTTTCGTGAACGAGCGGGTGTATCAATCGTGACAAAACTAGAAACCTTAGGCGCATGTCGCGAAGTCGGCAGGTCCGCCTTCAGGCTAAGCAATTCGGAAGGAGATCAAGTCATCCTGGATTACGGGGTCTCCATGAAAGAGAACAACAAGGACAATTTCCCCGGGGATGTCGAGCCCCGCAAGATCAACGCCGTGATATGCTCGCACGCGCACGTGGATCACTCCGGCGCGCTCCCGTATCTCTACATTTCCTCCCGTCCGAATTGCTACATGACGGCCACGACGCGCATGCTCGTGAAGTACTTGCTCGACGATATGCTCAACATCTCGGGGCCGACGCTCCCGTTCGAGGAAATCGAGCTGCGAAATCTAATGAAGACCGTGCAAGTCGTGAACGAGTTCGGGAAATCGGTCAAGATCCCCGGCGCCACGGGTTGTTCCTTCACGTTTCACGACGCGGGACACATTCCCGGGTCGATCATGACCGTCATAACAATGGGCGGTAAAAATATACTCTACACGGGCGATCTCAACACGATCGACACGCGGCTGCAATGGGCCGCTAAAACTAACAGGTTCCCGCTGCTCGACGCGGTCATCACCGAGAGTACCTACTCGCAAGTCACGCATCCACCCCGTCAAGAAACCGAGCAGCGGTTCGTCACGGCCGTCAAGGATGTCCTGGATCGCGGGGGCCAGGTGCTCATCCCCGCGTTCGGCGTTGCAAGGAGCCAAGAGATACTTGCTGTCTTGCAAACCATCGGGAGCTTTCATAACAAGAAAATCATTATCGACGGCATGGCCCGGGACATCTCGGAAGATCTGCTGAAGCATTCGGACACGCTGCGCACGGTCTATTCCATGAACCGCGTGACCATGGTGAAGACCAAGAAGACACGCGAGGATCGTTTGAAGGCGCTTGAAACTGGCGACATCATCATTGCCCCGTCAGGCATGCTCAAGGGTGGTACTGCCAGGTACTACGTGGAAAATATGATCGACGATCCGGACAACGCCGTGTTCCTCGTCTCGTACCAGGTGAAGGGAACGCCAGGTCAGGTCCTCCTCGACGAGCACCGCTACGAGACAGAAATGGACGATGACCGCGGCAGCTCGTTCAACCGCGGGAAAAATGACACCGCCAAGCAGAAGGTCGAGATCAAGGTTAAGGCTCAGGTCGAACGGTTCGATTTCTCGTCCCATTGCGACGGGCCCGAGCTGTTAAAATTCCTCAAGGGCTTGAAGTTCAACCCGGACACTCATGATCCCAAGATCTATTGTGTTCACGGGGATCCCGACAGTTGCGACTTCCTTGCCAAGGCGATCGGCGAGCAGATCAAGGGCGTGGCGCCGGTCGTTCCCAAGTTTGGCGAGGAATTCACGATATAATGTCGATTTTTTCCAGCTTCCCGGGACACGACGTCCACCTAACGATTATCTTCGCTAAACAATAATAGATAAACAAATAAGAGAAAATTGCCACTTGAAGCTTGATTTGCGACGGATGGCTCCACGAATTAAAAAATCTAAAAGACCAAAGCAACACTCACGATAACCAAAACATTCGATTGCATTCGATAAAACGAAAAAAGGTTAAACGGATTTATGTTCTCTAAGAAGGTCGATAAATTTCGTATGAGCAAACCAGAAGATAAGAATGAAGCGGTGGAATCCGCCTCGAAGAAATACCGGGCCGCCGTGGACAAGAACACGTCGATCGAGATCATCAAGGACAGGGAAGTCATTTACTGGATAATCAAGAAGGACCTCCTCGATTACGAGACCTTCATCAGCGCGTCCGAGGCGCCCGTGTCCAACCTGTTTACCCGGGAGCTTGATTCGTTTGAAGCTTGCATTGCCGAGCGCTCGGTGCTGGAAAAAGAAGTGTTTCCCATCGCTGACGCCATCAAGACCGTGTTCGGCACGCAACCCATGGAGCTGGACAAGATCTCGCTCATCATCGGCAGCGGGGAGAACGATTACGTGTCGCTGGATGAGACCGACTTGAAGAACCTCCGTGTCGAGCCGACCCTCTTCGGCCTCCAAGACTTCATCGAAAAGAACAAGGATGGCGTGCTGGGCTTCGGTATCAGGGAATTTGAGACCGACAAGGGCAACCTTATCTTCATGAGGACTAAGCTCGTGCGACCCACGAAGAACATCATCTCGATCGAGCTCAACGTGATCTCGTCGATCCAGCAGCGCGGGTTCTACCTGCAGAAGGAAAGCCACACGTGGGTGGGACTGCAGAAGTACATCGTCATCAAGACCACCCAGATCGACGACGAGAAGCTGCTGGCATTCCTCAAGGAGCTCGACATCAACTGGGAGATCATTTTCTTGCGGCGCACGCTGGCCGTAAATGACTGGCTGGAGATCGAGTGCGAGCGGAACGGGTCGAACTTGAAGTCATATTTGCGGTACATGTACCCGATCCTCGGTTACATGGACATCCAGAACATCGTGAAGGTCGTCGAGGGAAACAACCTCAATTTCAAGATCGCCTCGCGCACCGCGGAATTGCTCAGCAAGCAAAAGAAGGAGATCTTGAACAACGAGAACGTCGACGTGACGTACACGCCCATCGAGATGGCCGAGATCATCGCTGCAGCACGGTTGGCGGCGGCGTACCACGGCGTGAAGCGCGACATCAAGTTCGAATCCGACGTTCGGCTCGAAGACGTCCTACGCTTCGAAAAAATCCTCGCGAATTATTGAAATACTCTTTTTATTCCCCTAATTTTTAGAACGAGACGATACCTTGCTTGCATAAGTAGCGCACGAACGACGTGACTTTCCCGGGATCCATGCCCGATAGCTTTGCGATGCTGTCGACGTCGGTCTTACCGTCGATATATTTGATGACTTTCTCGTGGATTTCGTCGTTGAAATGGAAGACTTGCCGCGCCTCGTCCGCGGGAACGAGCATCTTGGGCACGGGCATCTTGGTGACGGGGGATGCCTTGGTGGCTTGACCCGATCGCAGGTCCCGGGCGAGCAGCTCGCGATGCATGATGGCGTCGAACCCGGCGTAGTGCTTCATATTGACCATGTTCGACGCCCCCAGTTGCTTGCTATAGGCTTGCAAGAACTTTATAGACACGTTCCGCAAGAACTTCTCGACGCCGATTTCGTCCATGCGGCTATCCGTGCACGTGACGAAGAGCAGCGACTCGGCCTGGTAAAACGTGAAGCGGAAGTTGCTCGACGTCACCAGCGACTTCATCTCGCCGAAATCCTTCATATCCTTCAAGAACGATGTCAACGCGGTCAAGAAACCGCTCACGAGCATCTGGTTGTCCTCGCCCCCGGCTGCCGTGGCTGGCACGAAGTCCCTCGTGAAGACGGGGAGCCCGTTTTTCAGGATATAGAGGCTCCGCACGGGACTGCTTCCTTGCTCGCCGGTAGGATCGGTCGGTGCCACGCTGCTCGCTACCATAACAAGCGAGTACAAGGAATGACGGTTATATACCATCCGTATCATCTGCATATATCGGTAGCCGGACCCGATCACCTCCCGTATGCAGTTAAACCATAATTGATTAGCCCGTGTCGGTCAACGTGAAAAAAAGGAGAAAAAAATCTACCCCATTGCGATGTTTTCGCATTGTTTTCACCCAAAAAGAAAATGATAACAACTGAACCAGACCGGATTTTTTTTTTTATTATCAAGGATATGCGAAGTTTTCGCCAGGATTGACGTGGAATGGCCGTCGCAGTGGGGGAAGCGTCGATCCCTGACCCGACAGCGGATTGACCATGAAGGTGCCGTCCTGTGCGTGGAAGAATCCAAGCGCCTTGAGAGCTCGTGCCAAGCACGCGTATTTCGGCGATGTGAAACATAAAAGAGCGAGACATCGGTTTTTCGCTGCTGCTTGCCAAATAGTGCCGGCAAGCAGCGCATAGGCGGCGGCAAGCATCCACGCATCGTCAAATGCGGAGTGATCCACGAGCACCTCCCGTATGAAGGCGAAGGGGAATCGAACGCGCGTGCCCGAGATGTATATCCATTGCCGGATGAAATTCGCATAGCCGATGAGCTTCTTGCCATCGCGGAGGATCGCGTAGACTGGCAACATATCATGGGTCATGGGTTTTTCCCTAAAATAGATCCAGTCGTCGAGCGGAAACCGAGTATATCCGTCCATCTGCCGGGGAGCCACGGCCTCGTGGAATCGCCAGATTTCCCGGGACACGTGCAGGTCCAAGCCTCCACCGTGAACGGGAACAGGGATCGTGGCCGCAATACCTTGATCTGCAAGGGTTTTTGCAATCCTGTGAACGCGAAGGCGACGTGTCGCGAATGATATCCAAAGCGCAGGGATCGCGGGCAGCATAAGAGGCACAAGCACCGACGCGGTTCCCGGGTCGATGATGCTGATCCAGACGCTTTCCCGGAAGTAGTCCTGGTACCCGGCAGGCAAATACAGCCGCTCCCGCGGGAACCCGTGCGTGTCTGCGGACAGCACGCTATACTCGCACCGGGCTGATTTCATAAAATCCATGGCCTGCGCCATCAGCTTCCGGCCAATACCTCGCCCGAGATAAGCGGGCAGCGTGCCGACATCGTTGATCGCACCGGTACGGCACGGAACACCCGCAAACTGGTAAGTCTCGATCGTGCTATAGACTGCGCCGGCGATTTTCCCGCTGTCCTTGTCCACGGCGACTTGTATCTCGCGCGGGTCGGCACCCGGGCGCGAGACATAGCGCCACCGCACACGTGCCGGGGTCCGCAAGAATCCACCACCGAGGCCTTGGAACGGCAAGTTGAACGCGTCCGCCAGCCCGGCTTCGTCCCCGGGTTCGTATGTTCGATACTGGATGTCCATGAGCGCGAGGATCGAATGCTCGGCCGTGTAAAAAATTGCTCTAGACGATAATCGATGTGTTGGTGCCGTCGGGTGCTATTTCACTTGATGCGAGATGGTGGCATACGAATTGGTGAGATTGGCATTTACGTGAATGTAACGAACGATGCATTGATATCCGGTTTCTTTCCTATTATCATTGGCTCTGAACTCTCGAAATCCAGCAACCATTGCGAGCCACGCGGGATTTGCACTATGCTTTTATTTTCGAAGATTTAAATCATATACATTGAAGGTGAGTTAACGATATGCCAGAAACAATCGGTGACCAAGTAAAATCGATGGCATCAAAGTTCAAGGCTGATCAGGCAAAAGGATGGAATAAAACCTTGATGATAACAATTACAGGCGAAGGCGGGGGAAGCTGGCAGTTCATAATAAAGGATGGGAAATGCGAGGTCAAGATTGGAGAGTTGCCTACCGCCAACTTGAAAGTGACAGTAGACGCTGCAACTTGGAAGCTAATGGCTGAAGGAAAAACCAGCGGTACTAAGGCATTCATGTCAGGGAAATTGAAGGTCAAGGGACCAATGGGGGACCTTATCAAGATGGGCAAAGTTTTCCCGGGAATGGTCTAGCCTAGGCTGTTCATTTTGCAGCTCCCCATAGATTGATAGGAGAGGTCAAAACCTTTCCTTTTTCTTCTATCCTTGCCGTTTTGACAAAGGATGTGATTAAATTTCTTGAAAGCGAATACTTAAGTCAACCTTGGCTAGATCTAGTATATAATATTTGATGGAGGTCTTTACGTGTCACCTATACGTATTGGAATAATCGGATGCGGTTTCGCTGGCTGTATGCATGGAATAGCGTACCAGCCACACATTGACTCGGGCGACGTGGAACTTGTTGCAGCATGTGACATCGATGAAGAGTGCGCAGCAAAGATGGCAAAGGAGTACAACATGGGAGCTCACTGCGCGAACTGGCAAGATCTTATCACGAACAAGAATGTCGATGCCGTTTCAATTGCTCTACCCCACTACTTGCATGCACAAGTAGCCATTGCCGCTGCTAAAGCTGGAAAACACGTGTTGTGCGAGAAGCCCATGGCGACGACACTTGAGGACTGCGACAAGATGATAAATGCAGCCAAGGACTCAAAGGTCAAGTTGATGATAGCCGAGACCTATAGGTTCATGCCCACCATGGTTAAAATCAAGGAGATAATCGATAGTGGCAAGATCGGCGAGGTATTCTTTGCACGAGGCTCTGAATGCCTCAATGAAGTCCCGAATATATGCGATGCTGGCTCATGGCACTGCACTCCTGACAAAGCGGGAGGTGGAGCTTGGTTCGACGCTGGTGTTCATATCTGCTCTGCTTTTAGATACACACTTGGGGATGTGGACTCGGTTCGAGCTGGACTACTCGAGCATATCGCGCTCAAGGAGAAAGAAGACGACAATGCCATAGTCCTATTGAAATTCAAAAAAGGAGCCGTTGGAGAGGCCTTTCTGAGCGAGACAATAGGCAGCCCACCATTCATCCGGTTCGAGTTTTATGGAACTGAAGGTACAATTCTAATGGATACCGACTGGGACGAACCAATTAAGTTCTTCTCAAGCAAAGGAGAGAACCCTTCAGAGGAATGGGAAAAACCCGTTGTAGAGCATCTCCCAATGCCACAGTTCTACGCTCTATCGTTCAGAGAAGAAGTGAAAGAGTTCGTTGAATCAATCCGCGAGAACAGGGAACCCAAATACCGCGGTGAAGAAGGTAAAGCTGCCGTCGAAATGGCTCTAATGGGTGTCTTATCATCCAAGCTCGGGCGAGCTGTGGACATCAAGGATCTATACTCATCCGCTGCGAGGAAGCTCGGTATAAAGTAGATTAGAGCCATATTTTTAGGAGAGTTGATTGATGATGGAAGGTGACGTTGGAAAACCCCCGATCTCCAAATATGGAAGGATGCGATCACCAATCCTTTTTGAAGAACAAGTGGAGAGCATACTTACTATTCAAGCGCACCAAGACGATACAGACATCGCTTGCGGAGGAACTATAGCCAAGCTGACGAGAATGGGAAAGAAAGTAACCTACCTTCTGCTAACCGATGGCCGGCACGGCGTATGCGATCCCGAAATTCCCGCCGCGCAAGCGATAAAAATGCGAAACGAAGAACAGAAGCGCGCAGCTAAGATATTGGGAGTGAACGACGTGAAATTCCTAGACTATCATGATCAGCAATTGGATTCTTCTCTCGAACTCAGAAGAAGGCTGATCGGAATTATTAGAGACATAAAACCGGACATCGTGTTCACTTTTGACCCATGGAGACCATACGAAGGGAATAGAGACCACAGACACACAGGCTTCATGGCGCTCGAAGCAGCAGGCTTCGCCTACGACATGTATGAATGCCCTGAGAAAAATGCAGACCTGCAAATGGTTCTTGAAATGTATCTCTTCCAGCCTTTCCTCCCGGATACATGGATTGATATAACTGATACAATTGACGTCAAGTTGGAAGCAATTCGCCAACACGAGACACAACTCGGAGATAAAATCGCTGAGATCATCAAGGAAAAGAACGCAAGAGACGGAAGGAAAATCAAAAAACCATACGCGGAAGAATTCAAAGTCCTCAGAAGAGGATTCCCATGGGTCTGGGACGGATTAGAGATGGAAAGCTCGTTATAGAAGAATAAACAATCTTCATAACATCAATCGCTTTTCG
>JAUQYW010000320.1 GCA_030587525.1 Candidatus Sigynarchaeota archaeon
GCAGGATTATGCCGATGCCATGTCGATAATCGATGCCGTGTTGTCGTTCGAGGGCCAGAACATGGAAGCGCTGATCATGGCTATGGAATGCTTTGCGATGATTGGTGACGTGAACGCTATGGAAAAATGCGCGATGATCCTCGCCCAATTGCGACCAGACAGCCACGTGTTCCAGATGAACTTGGGCAGCATTTACATAATAACACGGCAATACACGAGAGCGATCGCATTGTATGAAGATTTAGCCAAGAAGAAGCGGAACCCTATAACACTCTACGAGCTTGGCAGGGCAAAGGCAATGATTCATGATGAAAGTGGGGCCATCAGCGCATTCCAGGGAGCTATAACAACCAGCAAATATGGAGATGGAAATTGGTCGATGAGGGCGAAATTGAACATCGCACTTCTCCGATCCGGGGCTCCAGTCACGGCTGAGCCTCCATTCATGGTCGTTAGATACATAGGCTCGCTATCTTCCTTTCAAGCGAACGCGCTGGTATTTCAGCAAGAACTGCATCTCGTAGCGGAATCGCGAGTTGCGTGGTATGCAAGGAACATTAATGATCATGGTGGAGGAGCCAGTCGATGCGCCATATGCAAGAAGTCGACCTGGTATTGCCCCGTGGAACCTAAAAAGCCGAAAGATGCCCGAAAGATATCCCGGTTTCTCGCCCATGGCGATAGCAAAGTCATATGCAAGAAATGCGCCGCTCGCTACAAGATAAAGGCAGATGGTGATCACGAGCATCCGGTTACCATCCGTACTGCGACGCGTGGCGAGATTGCATGCGTCAAGCAAATGTTGATTAATCATTGCGAGCGCAGAACAATCGGGGTAGCCGAGGCAAGCACGATTACCCGTGCATCCATTCTCGTGTTGCATCACGGGAATCGTCCGGCTCGGGCAATACTCATGGAGCGCTCCGATGCCTTGGACGAGATAACGGATGAAAATCATGGCTCAAGACAAGCCGGCGAAGAAATTGCCGATATCCACGTTGATAGCCGGCTCCTCCAGCATTCGTGGATCGCTGTAGATGGCACGGATGAAGCTATTTGTCCTGGCAGCATTTCCGACCCTTGGGCATGGCACGCGGATGAATCATATGCTCCAGCATCGACCAGGCCCGTGCTTGCTCGAGACGCGGTAGAGGTCACAGTCACCAAGATCATCAGCCGATACGGGGTGTACCGCTGGTTCCAGAACGGTTTGATGATCTCCCCGCCGCACCCCCTTGCCTTTTGCAGGATCCTGGAAAAAAATATTCAAAAATCCTACACGGTGCCAGAGCTTGATGCCTCTTCGGGCAGAAATGGGGGGAAGTGCCACGTTGTGCCTGCAAAGAAGAAAAAGCTCTCCTTGTATCAATGCGTCGTGGCCGGTCATCACGACCGTAAATATCAGGCCCGCGTGGAACATTGGAGCCAGCACAAGCGTTTCGTCGTCGGGTTCGCTTCTATCTTGATATGCGGGATGTTTCTCGTCGAGGTGCTCGCAAGCATCAACAGCGTTGCATCGAGCAGCAGCTTCATAGGCGACATCAACATGTCGACCGTCGGCCCATCGTATCAAATCTCGGATAAAATCACCATAACCTTCGACGCATCAACTGGTGACAATGTAAAGCGTGGTTGGGTAAATTTTTACAAGCCTGACAACTCGCTCGCTTATTCCCAAGTCACCACGGTTTCCGAAGGGGCCAACACGATAGATGTGGTCTTGGGGAAAGATTTTTTCGTCGAATCCCTATACACGGTTAAGGTCCTTGTCTCATATCTTTTCTTAGGGCTGTTTTTACGCACTACAGAGATACATAGTGAGGTCTTGAACATAACACGTGATCGAGCAATTATCGATAGCAAGACAAGCATTGCTTTGCAAATGACCAACACGTCGGCTTCATACCGCGTGCATGTAAATGGTTTACTTCATGACGACGACCGGACGCCTATTCCCAGTGCACCGGTCATCCTTTCCCGCTACGATGTCTCGACCGGCACCTACGTGCCCCTCACGGTACTCCAAACAGCATTTGATGGGTCATTCAACTGGTCACGGGACGAGGCAACGATCACGCCATGGCCGTACCAGTCCAGAGTCGAGTTTTACCAGACGTCAGCATACACGGGTGCCATCAACGACAGCTCTGTTTCGGCATCGGACGCGTACAATGCCTGGAACTTGCGCGGGCCTAACGCGGGCGACGAGTTCTCGGTCTCCCCGTATGAACCGCTCACCGGCACGGACATCTATTGCGATCAATCGCAGTTGCGGGCATATTGGAATTGGGGCACGTCGGAGAATCAGACGAGCGGGTTCGGCGAATGGGACGCGCAGATTTTCAGTGGTCATCCTTTCACCGGCGTGAGCAACACGAGCCTTTATGCGGGCGAGTTCTCCAATCTCGGGTCATTTTCAATGCGATGGGTCTCTCCCAGCATCTACAGTCCTGCCGTGAACGCGACGAGCGCGTCGTTGAGCGTGCGGTTCAAAGCATTCCGCAAGCAGATCCTCCTTCCTGATTCAGTAAATGAAAACGTCACGATTTTCTATATCAACATCGCGCTGTTGGACGCATCGACCGGAGAAGTGATCTACTATGAACCTGTCAGTCACGGCAATGATATCCCCGAAACCACGACCGTTAAGACCGTGACCCAATATTTCACGATGCCACGGCGCATGAAAATTGCCGTCTACATCGAAGTTAATCCGGGCACAATCGTTGCGCTCGATTTCTTCGATGAATGGATCATGAGCCTCGATCTCTGCGAACTGGTCTGTCGTTTCAGTCCAGTTTATGTTTCGAGCAACAAGCTTGGCCAAAACTTCATCAACTGGACAATGTACCAGGAAACCACCGATGCTTATGAAGATGCTGCGTTCTCGGGCACGGATATCGTCTCGCTCACGAACGCAAATCAGCAAGATGCTTCGGTGAGCGGGGCATGTTACGGCACCATCTCGACGCCCATCAACTGCTCCGTCCCGAACGTGAGCGGGTTGGGCGATAACTACCGCTTCTCATCTAGAGATTGGCGGAAGAACGCGACGCAAACGCCCGGACTGAGCGGCACGGACGATGGTTATGATTACTGGTGCAACACGGGAACGGATTACCTTAGCTCCGCGACATCATGGATTAGCTCCACGTCTGTCGGCTGGACGGCGGGCACGTCTGGTTCCTGGGCGAGCTTGAAAATCCAGTCTAGTTCCGGAACGTTCACGCCCGCGTTCGTCGCCATGGGCACGGAGTTCAACGTGCCCTCGCTGCCGTCGGCATCGATCACCGCTGCACGGTTGAAACTCGAGGTCGAGCTCCACGCGCCGATCATCGGCGGCGCCCATCACCCATACGAGCAGTATAATGCTTTATTCTTCATCCAGGATGCATTCGGGCTCTACCAGGTCGGGAGCATTCCGAGCTCCAAC
>JAUQYW010000393.1 GCA_030587525.1 Candidatus Sigynarchaeota archaeon
TCCTGTCAGGCCTCGCGTCGACATTGGCCGCGATCATTTCAAAAGTGCACTCGACATCATTCTCGATTCCATTCTGGCGTGCATCCGTGAGCTGGTGGAGGTAGGCGAGTACCCTCCCTCTCCAGTTCTCTTGTACTGCTTGATGTCTTTGATTGCCTTGTGCTGCTCGATGTCTTGGATGCGGCGCTGGAGGAACCCTCGCTCCGACTGGAGGAGCGATTGCTGCACGCCTTCTCCCGGCCCGATGTGGCCTCCCTTGCCTCAATCCTTCCACTACGGGAACCTCTTGCTCAACACTTGCATTCTCAGGAGCAATGATCGCCTCGGGCTCAGGCTCGGGTGGTGCCGTGAAGCGTGTCCAAGCGGGTATCGTGTAATTAGACGAGAGGAATGCAAACCGGGCATTATCGCGTCTCATTACACCGACAGTGACTAGCTCCTCCAACAATTCGCTTATCGGCCCCTGGTTCACGACTCGCGCGCGTAACCAATCAAGAAAACTGTTTACAGTGATGACATAAATGCCTTTCGCCTCGCAAATCTGCAAGTATCCCTGCAGCTGCTCGTGATTTAAGGAGACACGCTCGCGATTTAACGTGACACGTCTCACGACGATTTGCCGGTATCCCGCGAGTATTGACGCATCGATTCGTTCTTGCTGCTCTTGCGGGGATATTGCCGGTCTCGCGTGGAAGATCCGCTCTGCTTCCGCTCTATCGACCGGCTCGGGAGACGGGGTCCATGTCCGTAATACCCGCAAGTATGCTTTGTCTGGTGCTTCAGCGATCCCAGGCCCTTGCTCTACTCGATGCACAGCGACTGGTGAGGCGAGAGGTAGTACTTGAAGCAGAGGTCCAACTGGTGTCTCGATGATCGATGGCTTGATGGTGGGTGATTCGATGACGGGTGGTCCGGGCGATGCATCCTCGACATTAATAATTGCGGGATTTGGTGCTTGAATATCCGGGATGACTTTGGGAATGATAGCGTCCTCTTTCACGGCCGGGGCTTTACTCGCTGGTTGCGGAATGGTAATGATTTCATGTTTCCTCGGTCTCATGATATGTCGATTTCTGAGAGTACGGATGATTATGATTGCACATGCGGTTATGATTGCACATACAATCCCGATGCTAACGAAGATGAGAGCCGTCCACGCTTCTTTTGAGCCAGGATAATTGGCTCCATTTCGAGGATCGGTTCCAACGTTGATCTCAACAGCGTCGGAAAACCCATCGTGGTCGGTGTCCGCGTCGGACGCGTTCGTGTGGTAAATCATATATTCATCGTGATCATTCAGCGTGTCGTTGTCCGTGTCCAGAAGAGCAGGGTTAGAATGTACCGTGTAGACTTCTAAACCATCTCCGAGGCCGTCATGATCTGTGTCATTGTCGAGAGGATTGGAGTGATAGGTGAAAAGCTCACGGTCGTCCCTAACACCGTCGGCATCTGAATCGTTGGCATTGGGATTCGTATGAAAAGTGAATATCTCGGCATAATCATTAATCTTATCTTCGTCGGTATCAAGTGTCAGAGCGCTCGTGTGATAAATGTGGACTTCGTCATAATCCGTGAGACCATCATAGTCCGAGTCAGGATTATTTAAAAGGGTATTCGAGACAAACCATTCCTCGCCATCGGGCAATCCATCACCATCCCGATCATGGTCGAGCCCGAGCACCCGAGCCAGATCGTCAGGAATCGTGTCATTATCGACATCCGCGAAGTTTGACGTGTGCCAAGGATTTCCCTTGTTACAAGGTATCCCTGGTCTCGTCGAAAATTTGGTGCCATTGCCTGTGTAACAATATACATCAAATGTATCGGCAACGATGATATCGATGCGACCGTCACCATCCGCGTCTGCAGGGACGAGGGGGCGGATGCTTTCAAAGCGCGTGCCATCCGGGAAGTCATCGGAATTGTCCGAGGAGAATGGCTTGATCTTGGGCGTTGGAAGGCTGAATGACTCGTGAGGCGCTACCATCTCCACATCACCATCTCCTATAGTGTCGGCGAGCGCGGCGATGCCTAGCATCGGCCCATCGTTTGCGAGCAAGCATTTCGGGGTTAATTGGGGTAATCTTAACACGATCGAGTTGTCATCAGCGTTTATTGCTTGGTCGATCTCGGAAGTTTGGAATACGACCTCCATCTCGGCATCGTTGTCAATGTTCCCGATTAGAGGGGGCGCGGCAATCGGAACAGTGCCAGCCAGCGTGAAGCTGGATTTCAGCGCTCCAGTCTCGCCATCGAGGCAGACTATCGTGGTACCCGCGCTGAGTAGTATGTCTTGCATCGCATCGCGGTCCACGTCATAGGCAACCAGCCCAGACCAGGTCGAGGAAGGATTAGAAAGCTGGTGCCGCCACACGATATGACCATCGATCCCGTCAAGGCAGTGCACGCTGCCGTTCGTCAGCAAGCACGCGACATCGTGCGAGGCGTGCCGGGAAATGCTACCGACGATAACACCTTTGAATGCCGGGGCGCTCAGAGATATGTTCCATTGGCTTTCCAGCGATGCGAATGACCAGCTCGAGATGTTGCCGGTGCTGTTATCCGCGATGACAAGTTCAAGGAGTCCATCCAGGTTGACATCAGCAATCGCGGGGCTTGAATCGATGCTTGATGCCACGCGCGCGGACCGCACGATGGTCCCATTTACACCCGCGAGGATATACACGCGTCCCGTCGTGGTCGCAATGCATATTTCAGAAAAGCCACCATTCGCAGGCTCGACAATGACAGCTTCACCGAGGAGCCCCGGAGCGATACTCACGTTCCACATCACGCTCCCGTTGGTTCCCTGGATGCACGTCACGCGGCCGTCCGATGTCGGGTACACGATATCCGGGATGGCATCCCCCGTCACGTTGCCGGCACTCGGTGACGCGATGATCGCCGCGATCGTCGGGACCATCCACACCCGCGTGCCCCGACTGCAAGTGAATGCCCGTGACGCGGGAACGGAAGCGGCACCAGTGATAATAACCAGCGTGATCGTCATGAAAAAAAGGAAATTCAGAGATAACCGTGCGTGCATTGTCGTATTAATGGTATCCACCAGATGGCTCTTCATAATGTTGCTTCACTCGTCCTCTTGCATATCATATCTGAATTTAAGTTAAAAAATCCGATTAAAACCAGTGATCTCCCTCATATTCATCAATATCACCCGCTTTTTTACCAGGTCAAAGCGAGGTCTAGGCATCGCCTTGACTTGAGTACGACCTGCTCGACCTGAGCAGTCTTCACTGCCTTGATACTCGTTTAACTTTATCGTTTTTTCTCTTCGGCGTTACTTGTCGAGATAATCCTTGTCGTACTTGTCGACGTCTGCCGCGGGCGGGGCAGCGCGCTGCTTCTGGCGCGATCGTCCCTTTTTCACGGCGATGGTGATGCCGATCACGGCGCCGGCGATGATTGCCGGGATACCCACGTACCAGAACACCCAATCATAATTGGGCTGCTGCGGGTTCGCTATCCTGTAACTGAAGTTGCCGGAATCCTCGCCCCCGAAACCATCGGACACGGCCATGGTGAAATTGTATATACCGACCGCGAGCGTGCCGAGCTGGATGCCGAACGGCACACCCGAGGCCCACGTGCCCGACGTGAAATTGGTGCCGTTGATGAACAGCGTGTACCGCGCCGTGCCCGTGCTCGTGTCCGTGATGACGAGGTCGTGGAAGTAGGACGGGGACGTGGCGTTCCACGCGTGCAAGTTCAAGTAAGAGAAGGTGAGGACGGGGTCGAGGTTGTAGACCGTTACGCTGGCACGCGATTCTGTCATCCCGCCGAGGCCGTCGTGGAACTGGATAGACACTTCATGCAACCCGATACCAAGGCTATCGACCTGCACCCATATGGACCCAGATGGCCATATGGCCGAGTTGTTGGTCCAGGTACTATTGGCGACCCGGGCGCCGTCGATGAAGGCCTCGTAGGTTGGCGACAACTCTGCCGTGTAATCGCGGGCAGACCACGTCATGTTGTGCCCCGTGGTGCTGTACTCGTACGACATGTTCGCGGGGGTTCTGAAGATGACGGGCGGGTGGTTCGTGACATTGACGATGACCGTGTCGGTGGCAGTGAGGCCAAAGCCATCGTTAACAACGATCGTGCAGTTGTACGAGCCGATGGCCGTCGACGGCACGATCTTGACGATCGGCGCGCCGGAAGTCCACGGCCCCGACGAGTCTTGCGAGCCATTGATGTACAGCGTGTAGTTCGCGGTCGCAGTCGAGTTATCGGTCGCCGTCCACGTGATCGCGAGCGGGTCGTGATCCATGCCCGTGATATCGGCCGGGGCATCGACGGCGGGCGGCGTGTTTGGGACTTCCAGCGACAAGAAGGTCGTCGGCGTGGTGCCATTCAAGGCCTCGCCCGCGACGAAGAACGTGTTGCCGGGACCTGCTTGGATGCCGCACGCCCGCGACGACGAGGGTCCTGTCCAGATCTTCTTCCACAAGAACGAGCCCGATATGTTGAAGGCAGCGATGAGCATGCTCTGCGCAGGCACGCCGAAACTGGTCGTGGACCCGGTGACGATGAGCGTGTCGTTCACGACGGCCAGGCCGCCGACGCGCTCTTCATTGGTTCCGCCCCATTTTATTCCCCAAGGATGAGTCATTGATTCGGTATGTTTGATCAAAATTACATCGTTATTAATGCCCGCTAAAGCACCATCTCCCGACGTGTAGATGAATCCGCTATTTTCGATGATGTCATTTCCATGATCTATACCGTCTCCCAGATCGACGGTTCCATTGAAAATGTTGTTTCCATTAAGATCAAATTTAATGAGCGTAGAGGAAACACTGTCACCTTCGATCGCATACAAGCTATTGTTGTAGACGATGCCATTCACGAACACTTCATCGATGAAATCATACCCCCAGTTTACATGCCATGCCGGGGTTCCCGCGCTGTTGAATTTCGTGATGAACCCGTCCGTGTTAGCCGTCGTGTTGCCTTGGCCGCCGAGCCAGTACACGTCGTTACCGCCGATGACCGTTTTTCTCCCGTAGTTATATGTTGAATCATTGTGCCATCGCTGCCACTGCAGCGTGCCGTTCAGCCAGTACTTTCCGAGATATGCTTTATCGAGATACGTGCCCGCGATGTAATAGCTCGTGCCGTTGACGACGAGGTCGCTCGGCACGCCTTGCACGCTGGTTGTCGTGTTCGCGAGCAGATCGCCCGCCGTGCTGTATTTCAAGAACACCTTGTCCTGGGTGAGCAAGTAGATGTCACTGCCTTGCATGGACATGAAGACCGTCTTGTTCCAGGCCGGCACGCGGCTGTACTTCGTCCATGCCGTGCACGTCGTCGTGATGGTCGAGGGGATCGAGGGCCCTCGAATCGGGAATGCGGTTCCCGGCTGGCTTGCTTGGCTTTCGACGCCAGTGATGGCGGCAGCGGCAGTCACGACAGTCACGGCAAGCAGCAGCATCACGATCATCGCGGGATGTGAACCGCGATTCAATCTATG
>JAUQYW010000414.1 GCA_030587525.1 Candidatus Sigynarchaeota archaeon
AATTTGTTCAAAAAGATGAACTCAATTGAAAATAGCAACCTTCTCAATTCGTTTTCTCTTGCGAAAGCATCATTGGACCAGCTCCGGGAGACGAAATGGGTCGCAGAACCCGCTGTGCTGGATTCGATATTGTTCTTTTATGATTTGTTTAGTGATTTTTTGAAAAGACAAGATGCGAAGACAAAATTCACCATAGGCCAAGTGCTGGATATCACGTTAGCAAATATCGACGAGTTCGAGTATAGTGGCTCGGAGATAACACCCGAAACAATCACTACCGCTAGGGTAAAGATGCCTGCATGGTATTTAGGAGAGAAACTCGTAACAAAAGCAAAAATTGTGGAGATAAAAAAACAGAAGTGATGATTCATGTCAGCGAAACAACCAGACAGGTTCATCGGGATAGATCTAGGGACGACGAACACGCGGGCTCATTGGGGCCGTGAAGGTAATAATAACACCCTTGTTTTGTATAAAATTGAAATGGATTTGTTTAGTGAAGATGGTGGTGAAAAGGTCGACACTGTGTTGCCTTCATTCGTGTATTTTCCGTACAACGAACCGCCCATTGTCGGGCCAAGAGCAAAAAAGATGATGGAGAGCCAACCGTCCCGTGTCATTCGATCAATCAAGACATCGATGGGGAAGGATTGGGAAAAAACGATTGATAAAACCAAGCTCACGCCCGCTATCGTTTCAGCCTATATCTTGAAGGAAATAATGAAAGGGATCAAGAAGACTCTCAACCAGGAAATCAGCGATGTCGTGATAACCGTTCCTGCTTCGTTCGATATGGATCAAAGGGACGAAACCATCGAAGCTGCCAAGCTCGCCGGGTTCAATCCCCAATTGCTCGACGAGCCGAGGGCTTGCCTTTATGATTATGTGAATAGGATTCGATGCGGCGAGATCGTCGAATCTATCATTGACTTAACCAAGGAAAAAGTCGTCCTCGTGTACGATTTTGGAGGCGGCACGCTGGATATATCCATGCACAAGGTATGCTATAAAAACCCCAAAGATTTCATAGTCGATGTCAAGGACATCGCAATCTCCCGTTACACCGACTTGGGAGGAGACAAGTTCGATGAAAGACTGGCAAATCACTTGCTCCAGCGATACTTGCAACAATACAAGTTAAAAGAGTCCGACATCGACAGCGCTGAGCTTGAATCGGAAAAGACACGGTTATTTCTGTTTGCAGAACAATATAAAAAACAAATCACGGGAAAAGTTAAGCAATACAAGGATGCGGATGAGGACGTTGATTATACAGAAATAAAGGCGAAAATCAACCCCGGTCTATTGTTTGATCAGCACCCACTCAGCATCGAAATGTCGTATGCAGAATATGCTAAATTGATGGCCGATTATATAGCAGATGGCATTAAATATCCCACGGAATCGACCATCAATGAACACATCGGCGAGCATAACCTTATCTCGCCGGTGCTCGATGTGTTGAGGAAAGCATTTGAAAAAATAGGGAAGATCATCAAGCCAGATCTTATCTTGTTAAGTGGCGGGATGACAAGACTCCAGATCGTTCAAGATCGGCTCGAGAAGTTTTTCGGTATGCGCCCGATTTCGATTCCAGATCCAGATATGGCTGTAACGCGTGGTGCGTCGATTTTCCATTATTATTTGAAAAAAGGTTACAAACCTAATCCAATTCTGTCGGATCCTATTTATCTGGCAATTGTTGACGCGGACCACAACCAAAAAATGAAGTGTCTGGTCGAATCTGGCGTCGCACTGCCAAAGGAGGCGAAGTTTGACTTCTTCTTGACAGACCCCTCCCATTTCAAGGTATGGTTCTACAAAGATCTTGAGAAAAAATACAAGCTCGCGGATCGGCGTTTTTCGCTAAACAAATCATATCCACCAGATACGGGGATCACCGCAACGATCAAGGTTGACGAGAATAAAATCGCCACGTTTTCTGCAGTAATCAAGAATAACCCGAAAGAACAAGTCACGATGGCGATAGACACGAAGGTTATAATTCCCGAGGCCGTTCCTCTGCCACCCGCAAAGCCAATGTCCTCGACTTCCACTCGTTCGCAGGCCACATCACCTCCTAAACCAGCTCCCGCAGCATCACAAGTGGTTTCGAAGGTCGTATCTCGTACGATCACGAAGGCTGAAGTGGAGAAACTATTCGATAAAGTGATGACCACAGGAAGTGTGGACTTCTCCGTGGTGGCATGGACCGATTTGTTAAAGGCTAAAAATTTGCCAGACGTCGTACGGTACATCTTCGAACTGTTCAAGAAAAAAGGTATGCAACCAAAGAAGAAGGAAAGGATGATAATCCTCCTCGGGGATCTTGCGTCCAATTCCGAAATCCAGCAGAAGTATCCGAAAACGATTGGAGACATTCAAAATTATATGGCTTACTATGTCAATTACATCGCAAACCTACCCGAACCAAAGGAAAAGGAGATACACAACAGTGTTCGATTCGCCATTGAAACCATCGGAAAGACTCAATCGATAGATAAAGAAAGACGGATTGTTGAATACTTAAAGCAATGGGTCAAAGAAGTGAATTTCTACAAGATTCGATTCGCCATTTTTTACTCAATAGGAAAAATGCTTCCCGTGGATAGCGAACTCCTCCAGTTCCTTGTCGAAATGCTCGAGAAGGGCCATAAAAAAGATACGTTGATGCCGCTTCTTTGGTCGATCGGCAAGCAAAGCACAAGAGAGGCGCCCATTCCCGTTCCCATAAGCTATCTCAATAAATGCTATGAGAAGATCCTTGCCAAGTTGAATCTGCTAGATTTCACTTTGGATTTCGAAGTAGTACGGTACGCAGCGTACGCGCTCCTGGAAATAAGCATGCCTTGCGACAAGAATCCAAAAAATTGCTACCCTGACGAGATACGGACCAAGATCATCTCGGCATTGAGCGATAAAAGGAATGATTTGAGCGGCGTCATTCATCAAGGGGGCAAGTTCTCCCCAGACTCGGAAAAGATGAAGGATTATTCCCGCTACCTCCAGACTGACCGATTCTTGAATTTCGCCATCTCATTACTCAAGAGCGAAGATGTATCTTCGGAAGACATGGAGTTACTCAAGGAGATACGCGAGAAGATATAACCTTGATTGAAGAGGTGATTCTGACATTCAGTCTGCAAAGAAGGAGCGATTTGTTGAACTAGGAAAGAAGTTACTTCGCGAGCTTAACGTCGATCTCGCTAATAGTTCTAACCATGACCAACTACTCAGAACTGTAGAATATATACTTGAAAATGGTCAATCCGAGGAATCTTTAACCAAGACGATCAAGAGAGAAGTTAAACAAGGGATTTATGAGCGTCCACAACCTACTTTTCCGATACAACCCCCGAAACAAACTACTGATCCGAAAAAATCCCCGCGAATAAATCTACACGGCCCTCCCGAATGGCTCATTGAATTCCAAAAGAGGGCGAAGAACCGGCAATATCCATCGGAGGAACAAGAACTGAGCAGCCTTGATTCACCTGTAAAACTTGTTCATCAATTGAAGAGCGTCAAGGCGAAAGATCGCTATCGAGCTAGAAACTCCTTGCGAAACATCGGAGATGCCGCCGTTCCGGCACTCATAGCAGCGCTAGAAAATTCAGATGGACAATACCTTCAAGAGATCATCAAAACGCTAGGTTTCCTTGGACGTTGTGCAGTGACCGCGCTTATAAGTAGCTTGGATCACCCGAGCATTACTGTAAGGCAAGCTACTGCACGTGCCTTAGAGAAGATGGAATGGTACCCCGTTAACGTCGAGGAACATGTCATTAGACATCGTGTAGCGAAGAATTATGCCGCTCTAGAAAGTATGAAGAGCCCAGCTGCCGTGCCCGCACTCGTGGCTGCATTGAAAGACGACGACAAGGATATATGCCGGAGTGCTGCGAAAGCGCTAGCGACTATCGGTCAACCCGCTGTATCAGCACTATTGACTGCTATGAGCTCGGCCGGCGCAGAGCTCTGTCAAATTATCGTGGAGATATTTGGAAAAATCAAAGACCCCATCACTATAACCCCATTAATTAAAATATTGTATGATGATAACGGGGGAAATATTCGCGATGCTGCTGTGAATGCGTTGTCGGCCATCGGGCACCCCGGTGCACCATCCCTCGTGACCTTGCTGGCGCATTCCAACAAGAATGCGCGCCTAGCCGCCGCGAGGGCCCTGGGGATGATTGGTTGGAAACCAAAGACACCCGAGGAATATCTCGAATTTATTTTTGCGAAAGGAGACGTGAATACTGTAATAGATTACAAGGATCCAGCCGTCGTGATGGGGCTCGTGGGCGCATTGAAAGATGCCGACAAGGATGTCTGCCAGGCATCCATGAATGCATTAAAAACATTCGGGAGTTTAGCACTTCCCGCGCTGAAAGACGCAATGGAGGACAGAGATTGGCACGTTCGCGAGGCTGCTGCTGAGGTGCTCGGGACAATTAATGATCCAACCGCCGTTGACTTGCTCCTAGCATCGTTACTGGTGAAGGAAAAAAATGAAAGTGTATGCCGGGTTGCTGAGGAAGCGCTGGTGACCATTGGAAAATCAGCAGTACCTGTGCTGGTCAGACACTTGTGGGATAATGCCACGGATTATTCGGCTCGCCAAATAATCGTGAGGATACTCGAAAAGATCAAGGATGCCGGAGCGGTGCACCCGCTCGTATGGCTTCTCAAGAATGTTGAAGGTACTTTGCTCAAGCTCCGTATCGCATTTGCATTGATGGCGATCAATGATGATCATGGCATCGAAGAGCTCTTCGACTATATCATAACAAGGAACGACTCTGCTTTGTCTGTGGTCGTCGATGACATGGGGAAAAATCGCTTCATACCCGAAAAAATCAGAGAAATGGCGAAGCAAGCCCGGATAAATGCACCTTTACCTCTCGATGCTGCCGAAAGATTGAAAGATTTCAGAAACACGATCTAATTCGGTGATTATGAAGGTGTTGATTCACTGGTCCCTCGCTTTTTGATATGCCTTTGACAGCCCCCAGCCCGGCCCGAGCGCCAGCATGATGCCCGCCACGACGCTCCAGCCCTCGGCCACGAGCGGCAGCAGCCACCAGCACAGGCCGAGGCCGATCACGATGCCGAGCAGCGCCATCACGAATTGCCCGGGATATCTCGCTGCCGCCGACAGCATGTTCCGCCAGTCGGGCACCGATGGCCACGCCGCCGACGCGACCGAGAAGAGCAGCACCCAGAGCAGGAACGCCCACGCGGGATCGGCGCCCGATGCGTGCACCGTGGTGATGCCCGCCGCGATGAGCAGCAAGAACGCGATGCCGCAGGCGAGCGGCCCGACCGTGATGGCGATGGCTGGGAACGCGCTCGTCGCGGGCTCGTGGCCGACCTCGCCGCCGAAGCCGCCGAACCGCTTGCCGACCCATTCCACGCGCAGGAACGAGACCGAGTGGATCTTGACCCGGAACAGCAAGCAACCGAAAACGTGGCCGAGCTCGTGCACCGCGATGCCGGCGATGCTGGCGGCGGCGCACGCCTTGCCGAACCCGCAGGCCTTGAACAGCTCGTGGGCGATCGTGCAGCCCGCGATGAGCCACAACAGCTCGATGATCATGCTCCATCTGCTTATCGGGTCTATTAAAGCAAAAAAGATGACAAATCAAGGATCTTCGGTTCCGCAGTGAGGGCACCGTGGCACATTGCCTTGGTTCGGAAGGGGCTTGTTGCAAACACTGCATCGGGTATCGGAATCTTCGTCTCCACTAATTTTTGGCGTTGGCACCCAGGAAACACCTGCATTTTCACACGCGTCGCATACGAGCTTGCGCTTGTTCGTTCCCGGGTCGATGACGATAGTTTCTCGCAGCGGATTCTTGCAAGTCGGGCATCTCCCGAATGGAGCAATCGCTGGTACTGGATTGATCTGTACATTCTCCTCATCATCGGGCATTTCTTGCTCGATTAGTCTAGTAGTCGCCGCCGCATCCCGGCTTGCCTTCGTATTCTTCTTGATTCGTAGATTCCAGATAATTTTACGCCGGTAGATTATCAACAAGTACAGAAGAAGGATTCCAATCCCTCCGAGCAGGTATGTCAAGCCTGCTTTTACCAGTAGCGGGTCTGATTTAGCGTTGATGAGCACGATTACTCCGATCACCATGAATCCGCCGGTGCAATCCCCCATGCACGCGTCCATCCTCGTTGCTTTCCCGATCTTCGGTTTTCGCCCCATAAGCTCTCACGAGACACATTTTCCTTTGGAATATATAAACCTGACAATGGAAAAAGAGATTATTTCGTGATCATGGTGTTCGTGCGGGTTCCAGATTTACCTGACGGTAATACCCCGAGCACGCGGGCGAGTGCCTCGGACTTGGGCGTGAAGCTCGTCGCCACCAAGTCCACGGGCTGCTTGTGCCACGCGAACAGGACGTGATCCACGTGGAGCCCCGACCGCGCGTCCTTCTCCCACGCGGGCAAGTACGCGCAAGGCTTCATGCCGACCGCGAGGAACGCCTCCTGAAAGGTCGGTCTATTGGCCGGCGCATGGCCTTCAATATATTGCACGCCCTTGGCTTGCAGGTACCCGAGCACGAACGACAGCAGCACCTGCGCCGTCGCCGCCTTCGTGCAGTGGATCTCCATGCCCTCCGCGTTCATGCACTGCTTGTTGACGGCGACGCTGATCGACTCGCCGGTCTTCTCGCAGGTGAACGTGTAGGCCGTGTATCCGTACTTCTTCTCGAACGGCTCGATGTCGACGACCGCCTTGCAGCGCGCCTTCGATGGCGCCGGCGCTTCGACCACCTGCACGTCGTCCTTCCGCATTGGCCGGTGCATCGACTTGACCTGCTCGTACAAGGGCACGAGCTCGGGCACGATGCGCACCTTGGTGTCCCGGGTCGCCCACGCGCTGCTCGCGTAGACCGCCATGAGCACGGGCGTCTCGCGCCGGTTGAAGAACACGTCCTTGCTGGGCAAGATGCCGATGGGCTGCAGCCCGATGGTCTCGCAGACCGCTTGTGGCTTGACGCCGTCGCTGCGGGTCTCGGACCAGACCAGCCTGATCTTCCCGGCGTTGCACTTCAAGAAGTCCTGGAATGCCTCGCCGAACAGCCGGCTCGCGCCGCCCCGGCCTTGCCAAGCTGGCCGCACCATCA
>JAUQYW010000415.1 GCA_030587525.1 Candidatus Sigynarchaeota archaeon
AAAATCGTCATCTATATCGAGAACACGTTCTTCTGCGAATATACAAAGAAAATAATGAAAAAAAAAGGAAAATGCACGAATGCTTGAAACGCGTGAAAATTCTACTATACTTTTTTTATATTTTTAGCGACACATGACGATCTCGATAGAAGCCCGATAAATCCCCGTATGATCCCGATATTAACGATAATCTCGATAATGATGTCATGAGATGTCAGTTTAGACTACCAAAGTACTGACAATATTAGAGTAGAACTAACAAGCAAGAACAATCATGAAGAAGATGAACAAGTATTATGTCTTGGCCTTGGGCATTATAGCACTTTCGTTTGTAGTTGTTGTTTTTTCGTTCAAATTCCTGATTGACGCGCGGTTATTTACACACGGCCTTCAAGAACTCCCGTTCATCTTTTTGTTGATCTTCCTCCCGCTGTTCTCCTTGGGAATTATCCTATCATGGGCTCGCATCGAGAACACAACAATGAAAGGGAAGGATATAAGACGACACAAGATAGGAGCGATTAAAATCGAGTTGGCAGCAACGGTAACCGCTTTGATGCTTGCATCTATGGTAACAATATTAGGTGGTGTTTTCCTTGGAGGTCTCGATTCTGGTTCCACGAAAATTTATTATATCGATGTTAATAGGCAATACGAGGACCATGACAGGGATGCCCCTGTCTTGGAAGCAACGGAAAACTTCAACCTGCGGGCTGTCATTCCAGAAATACCAGCCGGCCTGGAAATTTTTCCCCCTTATTCATATCAAAACGAGACGGGCTTGAGATATATCCCGCGAATTTATAATATTACCTATTTCGCAAACATCTCGCTCCTAAATTCATCATTGAACGTGTCTACCACGCTGCACGAGATCGAGAACCGCGCTCCCTACGTCTACGGGACGAGTTATGCATATTTCGGGGGATATGAGACCATCGATTATGATGCTGGCGATTTTGAAGAATCAAAGATATGGACTCTCAAAAATGGTATCTGGCATCTGGAAGATAGCGTGGAAAACTTCACGACCGACGTGGCTTGGCTTGTATCGGTTCATTATCAAAATTTCAGCATTTGGTCGGAAATTGATGTTACCCCGGAAGAGTTATTCGTGATCGATGTCATCATCGGGATAGATTCTTCTAAAGCACCCACGCTCATTGCATACATGCCTCCGCTTTCATTTTGATCATTTCTTCTTCTTTCTTTTTCGCCAGAATCCGATTTAAACTACTGTTGTCCTCCTTGAAGCACAACCCATCACGATCCCCGAGAATCCCCATGTGGCGACGAGAAAAAATGGCTCCATCATGGAATCAGTTGTCCCGGCTAGTTCGGGAGGCGGGGGAAAAACTAGGAGCCCTATCAAAACGAACAAGAAGAAACCCCAGAGACAAGCCCCCGCGACGAGATATATTTTCCATGCAAGTTGCGTGAACAGCCACCACCAAGAATTTCTAATGAATATTATTCGTGTTATCGAGATACTTGCCATTTTTCCCTTCCTCAGGGATCTTTTTCACGATTGAAAATCGCAGCAGAAAATATATTGGAATTAGAAACCAGAAACCAAGAAAAACCATGGGCGCCATGGGAAATATCGCATTGATATTTGGTATTGATAGCAAGAACATGATGAGCGGATACATTTCACAAAACATGCTAAGGAACATCCACGTAACCACGACCAGCAAAATGATGGCAACATATTTCTTTGGTTCTGTTCTTGGATAAACTGGGCTGCCTATTTTGCGAAAGCTAACGATGATCCCGAAATAAAATGCAAGAATTTGGCAGGAAAGGATGAGAATCTGGAGAACGGGATTGATCGAATAAAAAATGCCATGGCCAACCGCCATGATGGAAATGAGATAGAAGGATAGAAGTATTGAAATAAGAAGGGACGCAAGACCCAGGAACGAAAATATCAACTCTTCGCGGCTCTTCATTGTTCAGCCTTCCTTTATTCATGCAAGATAAAGCGTATGATAGAATCTTAATGAGAGAATGAAAATCCACGTATTTAATCATTGATAGAGCCAGTTTCGAGGGATGTAGAATTATTCCCGAAACACCAGTAATGCCACTCGAAGTTCAACGATCGCATGTTTTACTTTTTACAAGCGTATGGTTTGTCCCTGGGAAACTGGCTTGATATGCTCGCCGGGACCTGGCCATTCGCGATGGCGAAAATCATCGACAGCACGAACACGTCGGACGCGGTTAACCCGAGCTCCGCCGAGGCGAAACCACGCTTGAACTCCGATTCGAGCACGATGCACACCTTCACGAAACAGTCCCGGCAAGGATACTTCCTGCACCTGATGCATGGCAGCGATACAGCGTGAAGCGTGGACGTGTTTAAATCGACATAGAAGGTGTGACCTGGTGTTTCAATGATGGCTTTGCCATGCCCTTCATCGAGGCGGATGCCAAGCTGCACGAGCAAGGGTACGAGTTTTTCGGACACGCGCGCTGTATAATTCAAAAAGGGAGTCTGGATGCAGCGGACGTGCTCGATCTCATCAATCGAGCGGATGGGGAGCACGCATGCGACATGATCATTGTTAACACAGCTTGATTGCAGCGTGGTCATCAAGTCTTCGAGATCCCGGGCGACGCTCGCGTGCATCGCGTGCCGTTGTTCGATCATGGCAACCAAGGCATTGAGGTCAATGATGCCGTCGCTATCAAGGCAGATGATCCCGATGTTTATATTGTGGCTCTTTTCATTGCAGTCCTTGATGATCGAATCCATTCTGGTGATGTCATGGTCATCGTTGGAGTCACGCGTGATGATGGCGAACTTGCTCCCTGCCACGAAGATTCTCCAGTCCAAGGGGAAATCCTTGCCATCGTTCAAGTTCCATACCACGATTTTCATGAGGGATCGACCAATTCCCAGCGCTAGGCTCTCCATGATGCCGAGACCAAATTCAACACCGATCTCGTTATATGTTGACGCGATGCCCCCTGAGAACGAGATCGCATTGAAAACCCGGCCTTTCAAGGCGGACGGCATAGCCTGCGGGTTCGCGTCGAGCAGAATGCCCTTAATCATGAGGTCATTCATGATTATTCATTCTCCAACGTGTTATTCAAGGAATCGCTATCGCTCGGTCTGATCAACCGACCTGGACGGGGATGGTGGTCTTCGATATATATGCACGGTCAATATCGTTCGTGGTATTATAAACACGATCATGAAAGCTTATGACATTATCGTGTCGATTAGCGACTTCTTATAATATCCAATCACCTTGTCCCGTATTTTTTTTTGTTCCTGGCTGTTACAGAACCCTTTGCACTCCTCACTTGCATCGTCACGTTGCACCACGTCAACGAGCTGATGGCAGAGACTCGGCTCGCGTCCTGGAAAAAGGTTTTTCACGGGATGCTGGACTTCACCGCGCGAGACGTCACCTATCTCGTCGGGGGGATTATTTATCTATTGGTAACCGGCGATGAAGGATGACTTGAGCATTCCTCCCGCCGAGCAATTGCGATCATAAATATTAAATAAGGCCTCTTGGAACACCTGTCTTACAACAACTCACATGGAATATCGGGAATCACACTTGCCCAAGCTCGCGATTTAAACGAATGTTGTCCTCCAAGAAGTACCATGTGTTTATTGAACCGATAGTTCAAAGGAGAAACACCAATTGTTTGCATTATTGTACATCGATGCTTAAATAGGTCGAATTTATTGATTAGAGGTGGATTTTGCATGTAGAAATGCCATGGTGATGATGTTTTCTTAAGCTGGTGCCGACATGTCCGCAAGAACAAGGCCACGTATACTCGTTGTCGATGATGATGAAGGCATATGCACGACCATGGCGGATATTCTTGACGATATGAACTATGACGTGAATATCGCTAACAGCGGGTACAAGGCACTCGAGCTCGTCGATGAACACGAATTCAACATGACATTGATGGACGTGAGGATGCCCGGTTTGGATGGATTGGAGACTCTCAAGCTGATGAGGCAAAAGCGGCCTTCGATGAAAGTCGTGATGGTAACCGCATACGCAAACGACGCCACGCTTGACGAAATTAAGACAATTGGCGTGGAGGGGATACTATTTAAACCGATCAAATTTCCCGAGCTCTTCAAGTATATGCCGTTAGCATGACTGCCTCCACATGAGGCAATAACCAAGAGGCTCGTGTTACAGTCACTTGTAAAAGTACGCGTTGCCCGCGCCATGCCCTATTTTGACGTGGACTTCCTTCGCGGCGTTCGTCATCGATGCTTCCAGGGTAAGAGGGAGGGAAAAGCAAAGGAGAAGAGGGAAAGGGTAGAATTCCAGCCCACCAGGACAAAAAAAAATAAAAGAGGGGAGAGTGAGGGCGAATAGCACGAAAGTCCCGACAGCATCGCCACGAGGGATCCGCCGGCGGACGTGCCATAAAAAAAGGAGGGCGCCTGGCAGATGCTGGTTCTACCCGTGAATGTGGAATGAAGAAGGAGCTGGGGAATATTATCCTTTACTTCTTCTCTTCCTTGCCTTGTTCGGGTCGTTCTTCCTTTTTTACTTCCGCCGTGGTTTCTTTCTTTGCATCGGGTTACTTGGATTTTGCTTTTCCAAATTTTCCCGTGTTCACCATCTCGCAAGCATGACCCGCATGACCATGGTTCGTGCCTTCATCACATCCATGCCGTGCAATCTATATAAGTATTTGGCAACCGGCGAAAGCGGCGTCGATTTCGATGGACGCGGATGGACTTGTCTCATTACGGGGAACGACACGAGGCCGAGGTCACGTTTCATTCCAACTACTTTTTCCAATGGACTGGCAATACCTGCAACGGATATCACCGGAGAATGAAATGACCTCGACAGGAGTAAGAAACCACGGGTGGAACCCTAGCAAGTATAGGCATCTCGATCCTTGTACCTATCATGCTCGGAGTCATTCTTAGCATGCCGGATCCCTTTTAAAAAAGCCCTCTCTCCCGATTACTTTCCCTCTCGTTTTTCCCTGGTGCTGGGGTTCTGCCCTTTCTTCATGGCCGGAAACTGTCCCACGAGCAGCGTGAGATAGTTGGATGGTT
>JAUQYW010000432.1 GCA_030587525.1 Candidatus Sigynarchaeota archaeon
ACGGCGTGGTCAACGACTTGAACAGCGTGTTTTTCATCGAGATCACCGGAGTTTCGAGTGAGCTTGCATCGATCCGGAACCTGCAGCTTGGAAAAAAGCAAGTGCGGCAAATCGCCACGACGGTCGAGATCGCCGGGATTTACCCGGTTATCAAGCCCCGACACGTCAAAAAATGGCGAATCAAGGGGTATTATTTCATGATCGTTCCGCATGCGAAACACGGGCAAAACAACGAGATGGAATTGCGCGAAAAAATGCCCAAGACGTACGAGTACCTCGAAATATTCAAGGCGGACTTGGAAGGAAGGGCATCGAAGTGGTTTAAAGGGGAGGGAATGCCTTTCTACTCGCTCTTTGGCATCGGGGAGTACACGTTCCAGCCGTTCAAGGTCGTCTGGTCTTCTATCGGCGCCCTCCACGCGTTCGCGGTCGCGTCGTCCATCCACGACCCGCGCATCGGCACCAGGCTGGTGATTCCCGACAACACGATCGGTTACCTCTCCTTTGATACTTCCGATGAAGCGCATTATGCATGCGCTATATTGAACGCTTCCGCGATCAAGGAAATGTTCGCGGCACATTCCACGGGCAGCAAATGGGGGATATCGATCGCCATGGTGAATGATCTCCCCATACCGAGATTCGATCCAGACAACCCGGTACACGTGCGCCTCTGCAGATTGTCGAAAGAAGCGCACGATCGCACAGCAAAAAATGAAAGCATAGCCGAGCTGGAACGGGAGCTTGATGTGCTTGTCTCAGGCCTCTTCTCGACCATCCAGCGTGAAAAGTAAAAAAAAGGGATTCACGTGGTCACTTTTGCTTTCTTGGCAATTGCGATCACGAGCGGGAGCAAGAGCTTGGGGATCCGCGGGGCAAACTCCAACGTTGCACCGAAAAATCTCGTGTAGTGCGAGCGAATCCCCTTGGCAAAATCCGGCATCGTCAGGTTTCCGACGACCGATGGCGGGGAGCCGAATGATTTGGCGGGACCGATACCCGTTTCACCACCCGCGCCGGTGTCGCACGTCCACGACGCATCGGACACGACGTACCGAGTGGTCCCATCCGGGAACTTCAGCTCGAGCAAAAAATTGAGTGCTGACCAGCCGTCGATGTTGTTCACGATGGCAACCTCGATCTGGTTTTCTCCTTGCTTGATAGCACTTGTAACGTCCCATGTTTTCACGCAATTGTTGAGGATCATGTATGATAACGTGGCGCGGTATTGAATCCAGCCAATTTCCGTGCCGTTGATCGTGATGGCAGCATGGTTCATGGCAAATGCTTGCAAGTGGGCGGAAATTGGGATTTTATCTATTTTAATGGCTTTCTTGAAGTGGACGGGAATATCAAACTTGGTCCGATAATCCGTGTAGATGAATTCTGAAGGAATACTGGTACGTGGAAACGACGTGGAATTCTGGATCGCTTCCTTTATTGCCGTGTAAAACCGGATCATGTTATCGTATTGATCGAGCAAGAACCCGTAACCTGCCGGCTTGTTGTTGATCTCCCAAACCGTCTTGTATTCGCCCTTCGCGGTCGCGAAATATTTCAACATCTCGTCGACGTGCCATGCAATTCTTTTCCTGGCTTTCGGCTTGAGCTTGATCGGATTTACCTTCCATAGCTTGTAGCCGAGAAGCATTTTCTTGCAATATATGACATGGAGTTTCAACGCGAGTTTTACAGCGTCGAAATAAAAATCGTGATCGGTGCAACTTCCCTTGAGCTCGTCGCAGAGTTCCATCCCTTTCAGGAACGATTCGATGGCTATGGGGTACTTTCGACTCCTGTCTTTTTTCAGCTGTTGTAAGGGGTGCGTCCAGAGCTTCGGGAACACGAATATGTGCGTGAACCAGGGCTTGAACGCTTTCCCGCCCTCGATACCATGGACGATTTCGTCGAGCCGGGCAGCCTTGAGCTCGTCTGCGATCCCGAACACATGCTTGTAAAAACCTACCTTGAATGCCCGGAGAGCAGGATAAACGGCGTGAACATTATTTTCGAATAATAGCCAAGGACTAATGTTCCACGACACCGAAGCGCACAAAGCATACCCATACATACGGAGATCGCGCTCGTTCTCGGAACGGAAGTCACCCCAAGTTGTATTTATTTGGCCCTTGAATATATGGGGTGCACCGGCTTCCTTTGCCTTGTTGAAGCCATAAAGTATCATGTTGATGATGTTTTTTTCCGACTTCGCGAGCGACGGATAGACCCGCTGATAGTCCATAACCGACGGGGACACGATGAATTCGAATCCGTTCTCGATGATCTTGTCGATCTCGGGATATTTTTCGCTCGGCGTGTATTTCCACACGTCGATGACCAAGTTCTTCCGCGGTAGGCCTTCGAGCACGGCGGGGTGATGTATCAAGATATCGTGGTAGATGAAGATCCGGGAATTGCCGGCGCCGTGGCGTTTTTCGAGAGCAGCTTTTATTATCTCGTAGCAGCGCGTGTAATGGTCAAGATAGGCCTTTCCGATTCCTTTTTCAATGACCATCTTCTGCGATCGTCCCTTGCCGATGTCGTAACTCTCGTCGCACGCCATATGGAACGAGGGGCTCAAGTACCACGAATCAACCTCCTCTTCCACGATGTCCTTGATGAAATCGTAGATTTTCGGATTGGAGATGTCGTAGCACATAGCGACATTCTCATATTCCGCAAGGTGCTTGTATTCAGGCAAGTAAAACAAGTTATCCAAGTGCCCGCACGTGCTCTGGATCGGCGTGACCTCGACAAAAAACTTTGCCGCGTATTCGGAAAGCTCTCGCAGTTCTTCCATGGAATAACACCCGCGCTCGTCATCGGACGATTTCGGGTGCTTCTTGCTGCGGAACATGTCCTCCAAATTCATCTGGAACGTGTTCATCTTGAGCAACGCGATGTAGCGGCAATAGCGCTTCAATCCTTCCACGGATCCCGCTTGGCCGCGTGCATTCTCGTCGGAAACGCCGCGGATCTCCATGCTCGGCCAGTCCAGCACCGCGCAAGCCGGTACCGTGGTGGAGGTTCCCGCGAGCTGCAGCAAGGTCGTGAGCCCGTAGAAGATGCCCCGTGGCGTTTCGGCGAGGATAGTCGCTTTGCCCGCGACAATTTCGAGGTAATAGCCCTCCTTCTTGAACAAGTATTCCTGGTCTGCCGGGATCGATTTCTTGCGATTCGCAGGGCATACATCGCCATCCGCGGGCGGAACTTTCCCGAGCTTGAGGGGGAATGTCGTGGAACGCAGCCGCCGGGCCAGTTCCTCTGAGAAAAACGTTGCAATATATATATTATCATCAAGCAATGATGACTCGATATCCAAGGATTCCGCGAACGAAAAGGTGCCCCTGGTGATATCGATAACCCTTGGAACAGGAATAAATTGCGCTGGATTCCCGCTCCAGTGGCCGGAATTGGTACTCAAATTCTTGATCGTGAAAACGTGGGTCATGATAGGTCCTCTCGCTCCCGTAGCATAAATGCTCGCAGCGCGTTAATGATGAATTATATGCAATAGGGATTAAAACTCTTCCAGATGACCTTGTCCACGAAAAAAAAATAAATGAAAAAAGAAAACTCACACGTTTCTTCCTTGGCGGGCATCCCATACTTTAATTTTCTTCCCCCGGCGTGCGGCCACAATCACTGCCGCGAAAAGACTAATAAACACACAAGCCATTGATATGCCAAAGAACACCATGGCTGGATCCACTTCGTGATCGATCCAATATGTGATAGATCCAACCGCCGTCTCTGTGCCTATGTTGTAAACCAAGATGTAATAAGCTCCCGCATCGAGCCTTGAGCTATAGACGAAACCCGAATAAGAGACGTAATTCACATAATCATAATCTTGCATATTGATGTAATTGGTGTAATCTGCTGCCGTAAGGAGCAAGAGCTCGGCGTCGCCTGACGTCGGCGATAATCCACAATGAACGCGGTCATTTTGTATGATCTGCACGGGTTCAGCAAAATGATCACCACTACTAGTCCCGATCGAATAATTTTTCGTGATTTTTAGTGGACCAACAGAAGCACGACGATGCTGATGGTGATGAGCGCCAAGGACGCGAAGAAGAAGATTGCAAAGCATTTCGCGATTTTGGTGTTTTTTTTCTGCTGTACCATATAACCGCCCAGATACAGCTCAATCCAAGACTTTAAGAAAATTTCTATTCAATTCCGATTGCGACCCACCCGGAACATGCCCGGTCTCGAATCTGGGACATATCCTAGGGCCATCACCACCACTTGAATATATCCAACAAGTTCAAGTAGGAAACCACGGGAAACCCAATGGATATGATGTAGTACAATACAAGACACTTGGTATGGAACTGCGAGGGATCCACGATGATGCCGGCTCGCAACTTTCTCGTTCCATGTACCATCCACCAGCACGCGAGGACAAACGGGAGCGCCATGATGAGGCCGAGGATCCACGGCGGCGAGATGCCCACATTCTCTGCAAAGGCGACAGGGTCATAATTTTCTGCAGTGGCCAGGAGCGGGGCCATGAACCAGTAAAACACCGTGTTGACCGGTATCACGACACAGCCCCAATAGGCAATCCAACGGAGCCATTTTCGCTTGGCTTTCAAGAACAGGGGAAGGAACACGCCGAGCATCACCGCCGCGGCGGCGGACGTGCCGGCCACGTTCAGCAGCGGAAGCCACTCGCTCGTCACGTATCGCCACGAGGTGAACCCCCCAAAAGGCGTGACGAACGGGAGCCCCACCAATTCTCCACCTGCCATCAACACGACCACTGCATGGGCGTATTCGTGCACGGTGTTTTCGAGCATCCGCAATGCTAGCACGGTCACGAATGACAAGAAAAAATAGGTGCCTCTCGACTTGCGGGATTCCAATCGGAGCAAATCCCGCGGCGCGGCTGCCTTCGTATCGGGTTCGGTCATCGATGTCAGTTCATCGCGACTACACTTGAATCTTCACGCTCATCCGCGATGGGCCGAGGGTCTTGACTTGCTCCGTGAAGCTCTTGACGAGATCGGAAAATTTCTTGCCCTCGGACGCCGAGATCCAGTCCAATTTGAACCGTCTCGGGTCGACGCCGATGGCCGCCAATAATTCCGGTATCAGCGCCATGCGGCTCTTGGTGTACTGGTTACCGGCGATGTAATGGCAATCGCCAATGTGGCACCCCGTTACGAGCACGCCGTCCGCGCCGCGAGCAAATCCCTCGAGGATCAAGTCGGGATGAACCCGCCCCGAGCACATGACCCGGATGATTCTGATGGACGGCGGGTATTGAAACCGTGACACGCCGGCCAGGTCAGCACCAGCATACGAGCACCAGTTACACGCGAACGTGAGTATCTTGGGTTGAAACCCGCTATTGCTGGGTTCTTTCGCCGTTATCGTGTCTTGCTTGTTTGATTCTGCCTCGGTCATGCTTCTTTCCCTCCGTCCGTCGCGGTCTGCGCGTCCCCGCAGAATGTACATGTTTCGGCTTCAAATAACGCCTTGATCATCGCTGAAATCTGCTTTGCCTTGAAGTGACGTTGGTCAACGGCCTTGGTCGGGCATTGCGCGATACACGTGCCGCAACCCTTGCACATGGCATCGATCACGTGAGCTTTCATTACGGGAACTTGTTCCATATCGATCTCCTTGGTCTGCTGCACCATCTCGATCGCGCTATATGGACAGACCTTAGCGCATTGGCCGCAGCCGATGCACATGTCCGGATCAACCTCGGCGGTGATGCCTTCCGCCTCGACGTAACCTCGACTGAGCAATCCGATAGCACGAGCAGAAGCCGCGAAGCCTTGCATGGCCGCATCTTCCAGCGTCTTGGGCCATTGAGCGCTGCCGGCAATAAAGATGCCCTCGGTTGCGAAATCAACGGGGCGCAATTTCACGTGTGCTTCGAGCATAAATCCATCTTGCGTGACCGGCACCTTCAACTGCATCGCGAGGTCCCTCGTGCCCTCTGCGGACTTGTACGGCGTTGCCAGCACGACCGCGTCCATAGGGATGTCGAGATCCTCGCCCGTGTTTCGCTCTTTGATCGAGACCATGAGCTCATTTCCGTTCATCTTGATCTCGGGATACCGCTCTGGTGAATACCTAGCAATGACCGCAAACTGCTGCACCTCGTCAAAAAGTGCTTCACCTTGCACGTCACCGCTGAGCTGCATGCCGCGTTGCAATATATGAACGTTGATCGATGGGTGGAGTTCGTGCAATAGCTTTGCTAGCTTGAGCGTGATCCGACAGCAGATTCCGGAGCAATTTGGAAAATCACTACCATTGATGGTCCCATCGTGGCGTTGGTTCGTGCACTGGATGAATCCAACCCGGTTGATGCCGGTAAGCTCGTTTTTCTCAACAGCAGTTTCAAATTGATCTTGCGTGTACACCTTCGGTGATTTCACGCTCGTAGCAGCTGAAATGTTCTGATCCTGGGTTACCCCCGTCGCAACCACAATGCCACCGGCCTCGATGGTGTCCGACTTTCCACTATGGCTGACCTTCACCTTGTAATTACCAACGAATCCAGAAACGTCTTCGACCCGTGACGAGGTGAATATCTTCACGCGGGGATGCGAGGGCAGCATTTTCAGCACTTGGTCGAGCCGTTCGACGACAGGTTTTTCGTTATCGAGCAAGGATTTTCGTGAAATCTTGTTCAAGCCGCCACCGAGTGTAGATTCTTTTTCCACGAGATACACGTCAAAATCTTGATTTGCAAGGTTATCAGCGGCTAAAAGACCGGCAGGACCACCGCCGATGACCAGCACTGATTTGAGAACGCCGATCTGCTTTTTTTGCTCGGGATTGAGCTCCCGAACCTTGGCAATGTTCATCTTGATAAGCTCGATGGCTTTTTGCGTCGCTGCTTCCGGATCATTCATGTGAACCCAGGATGCGTGCTCGCGGATGTTGACGAGCTCGAACAAGTAAGGATTGAGCCCAGCTTCTTGCAACGTACCTCGGAACAATGCTTCGTGGGTTCGCGGGGTGCAAGACGCCACGATGAAGCGGTTCAAATTGAGGTCCTGGATCATGTTTTTGATCAGGACTTGTGAATCAGAACTGCATGAATAAAAATTGTGATCTGCGACAACAACGTTCGGGACCTTGGAAATTTCCTTGGCAACGCGCTCGCAATCGATCGTCCTGCCTATATTTATACCACAATGGCAAACAAGCACCCCGATGCGCGGTTCGTCGTTTGGATTTACTTTTTTCTCCCGCGGGAGTTTTTTCTCGATCATCCTTGTAAATCGCGCCGGATGCAGACGTCGTGAGATCTTGGCCGCCGCAGCGCTTCCCGAGACAACAGAAAGCGGGATATCCATTGGCTTGATATCATATCCTGCTAGGTACACGCCTTTACTTTCCAGGGCCTTGATCGTCGCATGATCGAAATATCCATAATGGTTCAATTCGAGACCGAGCACAGTTGCAATGTCTTTAGTGTTAGGAACCAATCCAGTTGCAAGGACGACCAGGTCAACGCGCAATTCTTTGGGGGCACCCGTGTCCCGGTCCTCATATTCGACGATGAGTTCGTAGGTTTCCTTCACATCACGGACGCGGGAGACACGACCTTCGATGAATTTAACCCCGGCCTCATTCTTGGATCGCAAATAATATTCGTGAAATCCCTTGAAGCACGCCCGGTTTTCTGCATTGAAGATGTAGCATTCGACGTGCGGATCGTGTTCCTTTGTAATCTGTGCCTCTTTCATGGCATACATGCAGCACA
The DNA here is from genome assembly GCA_030587525.1 of Candidatus Sigynarchaeota archaeon. GTDB lineage: Archaea > Asgardarchaeota > Lokiarchaeia > Sigyniarchaeales > Sigyniarchaeaceae > Sigyniarchaeum > Sigyniarchaeum tengchongense. Next base: position 7,742 of record JAUQYW010000432.1, read on the forward strand.
CGGACGAGCAAAACTCGAGCTCGCTTGGCCGTTTCGACCGCGACCCGACGCATTGCAAGAAAGCTATCCGGTTAGCGTGTTTTTTATTCGTGCGCTTGACGATCTCGCCGCTGGTTGGCCCGCTCGCGCACATCAACCGCTCGAATTGAATGCTACTCAATACATCTAGATTATCACTACCACACAAGAACCGGGTGAATCGCTTTGGCTCCATCGGCGTGCAACCAGTGGCAAAAACGATGCCTCCAACGATGACCTCGATTTTCTCTTCGCTGAAATCATAGGTGACCGCGTTCGCTGGGCAAGCTGTTTGACATTTCCCACAAACGTTGAATTTCACGTGAAGACAGCGATCTTTCTCGATCGCATATACTGGAGGAACAGCGGATGGGAATGCAATGTTTACCGCTTTTCGGCGACGAAGGCCAGCATCGAACCAGGTGATGGGTTCCTCGAACTGCACGGGGCAAACTCTGTTGCACTCACTGCAATTCTTGCACGCGCTCGGGTTGATACCCGTGTTGTGCCTTTCAAGCGTAACCTTGATGTTACCGCTTTCCAGGTACTCGACGGCCTTGATATCCGTGTTATTGTAAAGAACAATGTTTGGATCACGATACACTTCGACCATTTTGGGCGCGAGGATACAAAGGGAGCAATCGTTTGTTGGAAATGTCTTATCAAGCATCGCCATAATTCCGCCGATCGTCCTTCCTTTTTCCACGGCAGTCACGTGAAATCCAAGACGCGTCAAGTCCAAGCTAGCTTGAATGCCAGCGACGCCCATCCCGACGACGAGCACCTCACCAGTCATATCCTTTCCCGCGGGGATGATTGCCGTTTTATTCTTCGTCGATCCAGACATAATTTCTACCGGTTATGCTCGTTTTTCTCACTTATTTCAATATTTTGTATCCAATTAAAACAAATGAATCCAAAAATTTTAAGAACATCGACAATATGAAATAATCGGGGTCTATGTCTGCCACTGCAGACATTAGCAGCCAAGGATATTGCTCAGGATCAAGAAGATGTTATGATCGAATTTTATATCGAATCGACAGTTCATATCCCTTTTGTTGCAAAATGATATAGATTTTGAAACTATCAAGATATGTTTTACGAAATCAGATCCAACTTCATATTATATATTAGAAAGAATTAAATAATCCGGATTTTGTTATTGAATAAACGAAGGCATTATCGATTACGTGATCGAAAACGTACTTTGATACATTCGAACCTTTTAATTCGAATATTATTGGTTTTACACCAAGAATGAACCTGCAATTACCTTGACCTTCATTATAATCAAAAAAGCATATTGAACTACACCTAAGCGGTCAATCTCATGTACTACAAGCAAACTGGATTAAAAGGGCTCAACCCAAGGATGATCAATCAAATCCTCAAGGGCTCGGAAGAAATGAAGCGCATCCGATCGTGCATGCAATGTGGAGAATGTTCTGCCAGTTGCCCAAGTGGAAGATTCACGGCGATGCGAACGCGCAAGTTAATACACAGCGCCTTGCTTGGCGTTGAAAAAGTCTTGCAAGAACCAGAATTGTGGATGTGTACCACGTGTTATCGGTGCTTGGAACGATGTCCACGTCGAGTTCCTGTGACGGATGTGATCATTGCCCTTCGCAATATTGCTGCGCTCGAGGGGTACATCCACGAAAACATGAAAAATACGATCAAGACGCTCCAGAAAAGTGGCCATGCCGTTCCCCTTGGTGGCCCGGATTCCGTGTACACCAAGCAAAGAATCGCGCTCAATCTTGATCCGATACCGCCGACCGTGCAAAAATATCCCGAAGCTCTCGAAGAAGTGAAGAAATTGTTCGAGATTAGTAAATTCAAAGAAAGAATTTCTTTGGAATGGTGAAAGAGCTGATAATATGGCAGAACAACCCAGTATGACCCTAAAACAGCAAGTATATTCCCTCTTCCTCGGATGCGTAATTCCGAACCGGTTTCCCATGTATGAAAAGGCAACTAGGGTCATCATGCAAAAACTTAACGTTGAATTGAAAAATATGGAAGGAGCCTCTTGCTGTCCTGCTCCAGGCGCGGTGCGATCTGTCGATAACAAGATTTGGAGTTTGCTCGGGGCCCGCAATATCACGATAGCGGAAAATAACAAAGCTGATATTATGGCGCTTTGCAATGGCTGCTACGGCACCTTGTCGGACGTGAATCACAGCCTCAAGACCAATGCACAGCTTGCAAAAGAAATTAATGATGACCTTGCGAAAATAAACCGTCATTATGACGGGTCCATTAATGTGAAGCATATAATGGAAATATTAGTCAAGGACATCAGTATTCCCAGGATAAAAGCCGCAGTGACGCGGCCCCTCGGGTTGAACGTCGCGATACATTACGGATGCCATTTGTTGAGTCCGTCATCACTGCGCCCTTTCGGAGGAAATTTCGAGAATCCCCGATTTTTTGACGACCTTGTGGAAGCGTGCGGATGCAAGTCATTAGATTATCAGGAACGGTTGCTGTGCTGTGGTGCCGGGGGCGGGGTCCGGGGCTCGTACCGGGACATCAGCCTGGAATTTACCCATCAAAAGGTGCACAACATGAGAGAAGCTGGCGCTGATTGTATCGCCGTGGCTTGCCCGTTTTGTGCACTACAATTTGACCTTGGACAAAATGAAATCAATGAAATTGAACGCAAAATCCTGGATCCCGATGAACCCCCATACAAGATACCCGTCATTTACGTTTCACAACTTATAGGGCTTGCTATGGGCATCGATGCACAAGAGCTCGGACTCATCAAAGTTCCAGGGCTCCAGAACATTTCACCTTTTACCGATACGAGCCCATTGTTATCAAAGTTAAAACCGATGCCGGTGCAAACACCCACGGAAGGTGGAGCAAAAATATGATTGATCAAGAGAATCCAAAAGTCGGGGTTTATGTCTGCCACTGCGGGAAAAACATCGCCGATGTTATCGACGTAGATACGCTCACGGAGTATGCCAAAATATTGCCGGGCGTTACGGTTGCTCGCAATTATAAATTCATGTGCAGCAACACGGGACAAGAGCTCATCTCCAATGATATAAAATCCGGCATCGTGAACCGCGTTGTCGTCGCAGCTTGCAGCCCGTTGATGCATGAACCCACGTTCCGCAATGTCCTGAAAAAAATGGGTTTAAACCAATATCTCTTCGAGCAAGCGAATATACGGGAACACATTTCCTGGGTAAATTACGCAGATCACGGTGGCGCGTCGGAGCTCGCGAAGGCTCACGTTCGCATGGCCGTTGCAAAGGTGAGAGAAAACAACCCTCTCGCCACGTCCAAGCTTCCCGTGTCTCAAGAAGCTCTCGTCATTGGCGGGGGCATCTCCGGAATGTTCGCTGCGCTTGCAATTGCAGATCATTTCAAAACATACCTGGTCGAGTCCAGTCCGACCATTGGCGGCCACATGGCTCAACTTGACAAGACGTTCCCCACCATGGATTGTTCGGCATGTATTATCACGCCGAAAATGACGGAAGTTGGCCGCCATCCCAATATCGTCCTCATGACGTATTCGGAGGTCGAGAGTGTGGATGGAAGCATCGGCAATTTGCGCGTCAAGATCAGAAAGAAATCCCGCCGGATTAATCACTCGTTGTGCACAGGCTGCGGGCAATGTGCTCAAGTATGTCCTGTCACTACGTCGAACGAGTTTGATTTGAACATGTCACACCGGACAGCCGCTTACATTCCGTTCCCGCAAGCCGTTCCCCCGAAATACACGATTGATGTAAATGCTTGCATTGAATGTGGCATGTGCGTCAAGGCATGCGAAGTTGGTGCTGTCGATTTAAATCAGAAAGATGAAATCGTGGACATCAACGTGGGTGCAATTGTCGTGGCTACTGGTAATGATATATTGGACCCCTCGGAATTGATCCGTTATAATTATAATAAATCCAAGAACGTGCTCACGGGGCTCCAGATGGAGAGATTACTATCAAGTACTGGGCCTACGCAAGGTAAGGTTGTTAGACCCTCCGATGGCAAGGAAATCAACAGCGTGGTTTTCTTGCAATGCGTCGGTTCAAGAGACTTTCACGAAGGCAGCCATAAATATTGTTCTCGTGTCTGTTGCATGTATGCCTTGAAGCAAGCACGGTTATTTAAGGAAAAACATCCTGAAGGGAATGCCTACATCTTTTACATTGAGTTGCGAGCCTTTGGAAAGGGCTATGAAGAATTTTACGAGCGATCTGGCCGGCAATATGGTGTTAATTTCATCCGGGGTCGAATTGGGGACGTGTTTATTCAACCGGATGGTAGTCTGAAAATCATTGGAATAGACACGTTGATGGAGGCAAAGATCGAGCTTGATGCTGACGTTCTCGTGCTTTGCACGGCAATAGAACCACGAAAAGATGCTAGTGAAATCGCTAAAAAAATCGGATTCCAGTGCACGGAAGATGGCTTTTTTATGGAAGCCCATCCGAAACTCAGGCCCGCGGATACATTGGTGGACGGGGTTTATTTAGCTGGAACCTGCCAAGCCCCGAGGGATATACCTGACACCGTGGGACAAGCTCTGGCTGCAGCAATGCGTGCAGTGAACTTCATTGCGAAGAAGGAGGTCGAGGTTGAACCATATAACTCGATCATCAACGAGGCAGCTTGTTCAAAATGCTTGAGCTGCGTTGAAGTGTGCCCGTATAGCGCCATCAAGTATGATAAACTCGATAATGTCGTGATAATCAGTGAAGCTGAATGTAAAGGATGTGGAACGTGCGCGGCAGCATGCCCGTGCAACGCCATCCAGCAAAATCACTTCGGCAAGAAACAAATCTTTCCGATGATTGATTCGGCCTTCCTTACAATTGGGTTGAAATAAGATGACGGTGGAGCACGTGAGCCACGGGCAAGAAAACAAAGGCGCGCCCGAATGGAAGCCTCGCATCTTAGGAATTTTCTGCAATTGGTGCTCTTACACTGGTGCCGACGGTGCAGGCACGGCGCGCATGCAACGGCCAGCTGTATTACGTATATTGCGCGTCATGTGCAGCGGTCGAGTCGAACCTGAAATGATTTTTCACGCTTTGATAAATGGCGCCGATGGTGTCATCGTCAGCACTTGCCACGGGGGGGATTGCCACTACGTGGCGGGTAATTATAAAACATTCAGAAAAGCACCCTTGATCACGAAATTCTTAGAACAGATGGGGATAAATCCATTGCGTTTCCGCTTAACAAACATCTCCGCGAGCGAGGGTGCTGAGCTCACCAACCTCGTTAATGAATATACAGAGGAGCTCAGGGAAATTGGACCAAATCCATTGAGCAAGGATGAAACCACAGAAAATCCAGTTTAATGAACACTGCAAAGGTGATAACATGAATTGGCCCGCAATAGAGGAAACCTTGAATGAAGAAAGTCGGACGTTGAAGGTGGAATATATGACCAAGACGACGGAACTTCTGGTCGCCACAAAGACTTGCACGACATGCATGCAATGCGTGAACGTATGCCCGAAAAATGCGCTTGCGCGTCCAATCTTGGTGAAAGGTGTGAAAACAACGAAGTTAGAACGCCTCCCCGTTTTCAACAAGCCCTTAAAATGCGTGTTTTGCGGAGTTTGCATGGTTTTTTGCCCATATAAAGCCATTTCTATGAAAATCAACGGGAACAAGCTGTCAAGCACAGACCTCCCGTTAATGAAGAGCAAGATATTGCCAAGCTTGACCACGGTAAAGCTCGGTAAAGTTGAGGTTGGAGATTTCGGATTCACTAATCCTTTTTTCGAAAGGATTATTAATTGTATCACGAAGAAGAGCGACTGACCTTTGAAATCGAATCGATATAGATAATAAGTAATAGGAAAAATCAAGTATTGCATCAAAACGAGGAGACAAAACATGGTAACTGTTGGCAATGGAAGGTATGAACTTCCAGAAACGCTATTCTACACAAATCGCCACGTTTATATCTCGAAAGAAACG
>JAUQYW010000434.1 GCA_030587525.1 Candidatus Sigynarchaeota archaeon
ACGAGATGCGATAGAGGCGCACGTGAAGGAGTTATCGAAAAAACTCTAAAGAGATTAAGTGGACTCCCTTTTCCTGTCTTGCTCGAACATCTTCAAGAAGTTTACCTTCGTGGAATACATCGTGTACCGGCCTTTTTTTTGACCGATAATCAACCCAGCTTGTTCTAACTTCTTCAAGTGATGGCTCACGCTTCCCTCGGTCATCTCAAATATCTGCGCTAGAGCACATGTACACAGAGATTCATTTGCAAGCATCTTGTATATGAGTAAGCGAATATCATTCGACAACGCGATGTGATATGCCAAATCACCCTTGAAATCCTTGTCGTGTCGAATTTTATTCAACAACGCTCGCTTCTTCTCAATATATGGCGCTTTCGAGCACCCGGGCTCAAATTCATCGAGGAATTCTTGAACTCGATCCTTCTGCTCGTTCATATTATATCCAATCCGGCAGTCTAATAATAGCTGATGTTTATGTGATTTTAATCTAAGTAAAAATGGTTTGATCATCCTTAAATTGATTAGATCAAATTCAATATCGATTATACAAGTAAACACGCGACACGTTTTGGTCATGAGAATTATTCTGGATACTCTTGGTGTTCAAGCTAATACCTAGCTTGTTGGAGACAAGCACGTCCTCATCGATGTCAAGGAAACGAGGGATGGGTGCATCCTTGCGATCGAACCTATCGCGCGGATCATCGATAACAAGCCAGATGATGTAGATCTTGCTTATGATGTGCAAGTTGTTTTGGATAATAAGGAATATCCATTCCACGTCTCACAACGGTTCGCCTCGTACTATGCAACCCTTGACATCATCTCACTCGAGGTAAAGCAGAGATTGAAATCCAAGTATCTGTCATTCCAACTTCCTAAACCGCTAATAATTAAAACGTGCCAAAAGGGCGAAATCAGATGAGGAAGAAAAGAAGCATCCCGCAATCCTCACCCATGAAAGTGATAGGTGTCGTAGTCGTTCTTGCGGTCGTGGTGTTTATCATTGCCGGTCCAGCAATCAACATATCGCCTAGTGGATCGACCACCAATTACAACATTCCTTATACTGTCAATACTATTTTCTATGAAAACATCAGGTTATCGGATTATCAAGGCAAAGGCGTCATCTTTTACTTCACCGGAGCCGCCTGCATTCCGTGCAAAGCCCAGCTGCCTTACATCGTCGACTCATACAACACTTACAAGTCCACGGGGAAGATCGAAGTCTTTTCTTTCGACATCCAAGGGAAAACCGTCTCCGAGCTCATCGCGTGGAAAGATGCCAACGGCATCACGTGGAAGGTGTGCCAGGACACGGGAGCGACGATGTCGGGGTATTTCTCGATCTATTCGATGCCAACTCTCGTCATATGCGACAAGAATGGTAACGAGGTCAACAGGTACGTGGGTGCCCAGAGCGAATCGACGATCCAGGCGATCTTCGCCTCGTTAGTATCATCAACGAGGTGAAGATTCTATTATAGACGTCGGCATATTAGGAGTCGGATTTATTGGCGGGCTTTTGTCCTTTATCACCCCTTGCAGCCTTCTGGGCTTGTTTTCCTTTATATCACACGCAACAGCCGAGGGATACGATCTCAAGCACGGGTTCATTGCAAGCCTCCTTTATGGGCTCGGGTACGTTCTCGTGTTTTCATCCATCGGCATTGGACTTTTGTTCCTCCCAGGCTTCATCGTCAGGCAAGTCTGGCTCCGTCTCGTCGGGGGAATCGTCGTGATCATTATGGGCTTTTTTCTCGCCACGAACCTGGTCAACAAGATCAAGAAGAGCCGGGGAAAGTTCGATGGACAGGCAAACGGAAAAACGGAGCAGGTTATCGAAGATGATCCCGGCGAAGCTAAACCCTCAAGCGCAGAGGACGACAAGAAAGTCGGATATTTACATTCTTTCGTCATAGGGATCAGCCTCGGCACTTCGGGCATCGCATGTGTGCTTCCTATCTTTCTCGGCGTGATCGGAGTCATCGTATCGACCTCGGACATGCTCGGAGGGTTCCTGGCCTTTTCCTTCTATGCCCTAGGGATGATGGTACCCATCTTTGCTATCGGCGCGAGCATTGGAAAGTTGAACGAGTTGGTCATCATCAAGTTGGTGAAGATATCCGCAAAGATCCGCTTGATATTCGGGATCTTGCTTATGATTTTTGGCTTGCTTTACATGAACGAGGCGATGTTGATACTCGGGTTCTGGTAAACGACACAGACCAATAATTATGGACAGATGTGGCCGTAAGAAAGAATAGTAAAGGCGTTATCAACTATTTCATTAAACTAATGAAATTTTATAATGCAATCCTATATCGGATATAGAAAGATGTTGTTGTAATTGTTCTTATTGATTCCATATGGAAAAGGAGGAAACGACTCAAAATCGAGACGAACATGAACCGTTCAATCATACCAGGTAAGTGGCTTCCCCGCTTTCGTACTGCCGGAGTTATAATCAACGTGTTCCTGATAGCGACACTCATTGTCGTTACTTCAAGACAGGTGGTTTCCGTCACAGCCGCAAGTTATCATTTGCGATATTTCGGGGACGTTACTTGCCCAGTCTGCCAGGAGAAGAAGACAACGATCGAGACGTTCGCTGCTAGCCATCTTGAAGTCTCGGTGGAGATTTACCTACTCGATTTCACGAACGCGACCCAGCAGGCCTTCCACCAGGCAGCGTTTGAATCCCTCGGGCTGGCGCCCGGCCTCGGCGCGATCCTCAATCGTTCTGGAGAAATATGCGTGCTATACCTCGAATCGGTGACGACGTCCAATCTGGAACGCTGGTTGGCAGGCGAGGACATTTACCAGTCGACATCGCTGATGCCGTGGGTCGCGTTTCTCGCAGGACTCGCGCTCGGGGCATCCGCATGCGTGCTGCTCCTCCTGGGAACGATCGGAACCGCCGTCACGTCGGCCACAACGCGGCGACATTACGCGATTATTAGCACGGGATTGATCATCGGAGTACTTACCGGGTACCTTATCGTAGGTGCCCTTTTCACCTGGTTCGTTTTGACTCTCGATTTCTTGAGCTTGCTCAAGTACATCTTCGCGGGGGTGTTGCTATTCATCGGGGCGTGGCAGATCGTTGATTTCAAGCGGGAGAAAAGCATCATCTTCGGGACACCAGGGAAGATGAAGGGTGCTATGAAACGCCTAATCTCCGGGAAGACCGGGACGGGGGCCTTCGCCGTGGGCGTGATGTTCGCGCTGATCAAAGTTCCATGCTTCGGCGGCCCCTTCCTTGCAATCGTGTATGGGGCGCGCGACGATCCTGCCTTGATTTTAACCATGGTCTCCTATTTCGCGGGAATGCTTCTTCCCTACATCGTGATCCTCGTTGCGATCGGAATGGGCTTGAGTTCAGAGCGGATCAACAATGCAAGATTGAAATACCGTCCCCACCTTCGCTTGTTGAGCGGCGCGGTGCTCGTCTCGCTCGTGATCTATATGCTACTCTCATAACGCCGTGGCGGGGGCTCACAACACGATACCCGCGAGTATCTGAGAACCACCCGTCCGGTTCTAATAGTGAACGCGCTGGTGTCGCTGGTCGCCGAGTTGTTCAAGGACGAGGTTCAAGTCGTGTTAATCTCCCGCGCTGGCGGGAGTCCGAGCTGGCGCGGCGCAACAAGTACTTCAAGGTCGAGTCGCGGGCGTTTCAAGACGTTTGAACCGCACGAAAATAGCAAAAATATGGAATTAATTACCCGGAATTCATCCCGCTCTCGCAACTAGCGCCGGATGTTCAAGGTTTTGCATAGTTTTCCCCGTTAACGATGTTTGTCGATCTCGTAGCATCTTGTATCAATGATGATTCAATATTAACTACAAAGAAGAGAATAAAGACTTCTAGCTGGATTCCTCGCTTCTATTGAATAACCGGATACCTATCCAAAGCATAGCGATTACAAAAATACAGAGAATAATTATATCTACCCCGAACATGATCCGCTCCACGCTTATCAATGCCGTCCTTATCGCATCGACCCCGTAGGTGAGGGGATTGAAATACACGATGGTTTGGAGCCATAAAGGGGACCTTTCTATTGGATAGAGCGCACCACTCAAAAACCACATTGGCATCACGGTAAACCGGTTGAGCTTCTGAAATGACTCGATCTCCTTCACGCGAAGGGCGACGGCCATACCGAATCCCATGAAGGCAAGTGAAAGCAAGAACATGACCCCCAACGCCGTGATCACGCCCAGTAGGGAGCTAAAACGAACCCCGAGAAGCAAGGCAAGCACGATGACAATTATGCCTTGTAGATAGGCAATCGATGCACCACCAAAGATTTTTCCTAACAGAATCGTCCTGCGTTTAACGGGGGAAACGAGAATTTCCTTCAAAAAACCGAACTCCTTGTCCATGAGTATGGAGACACCTCCTGCAAATGCGGAAAACATGATCGTCTGGCAGACGACTCCCGGCGCGAGGAATGCAAGATAGTCGATGCCAAGAGATCCCGATATGGAGCCTTGCATCCCAAATCCAAAGATGGCAAGCCATATGATTGGTTGCAGCACTGTCGAGACGAGCTCGGTTCGTTTCCTCGACCACTTGAGCAATTCACGAGTCCAGATCGTTCTAAATGCGTTGATTTCGGACATGGTTTCACATCGACCCCTGAGGCATTTTTTTCATCACCTGCATACGCATGCCTGGCATCATTTCAGGTCCTTCTACGCGTATCTGGTTTCCGGTATAATGGAAGAAAACGTCATCGAGGCTTGGTTTGTTCATGCTCACGTTTTTTATGTCGATCCCTCGTGCGGTTGCTAGGTTCACGATAGAAGGGATCAGCGATTCTCCTCGATCGCCCATTATGCGAACCTTCCCTTGAACGACATCGACTTTCTTGATCTGCCCACCGATCTTGCCCTCTTCCTTGATGAACTGGAGTAATTTGGGTGCTTCCGATCCTGCATCGATCGTCAGCACGTCGCCGCCGAGAATGGTTTTCAGCGATTGGGGCGTGTCGTTCGCCACGATCTTGCCATGGTCAATGATTGCGACGCGATCGCATAGCTGGTCTGCCTCTTCCATATAATGCGTCGTTAAGAAGATAGTGATACCTTCATCCTTGTTCAACTTCCGAAGGTATGTCCAGATATGACGCCTGGATTGGGGATCGAGGCCAAGCGTGGGCTCGTCGAGGAAGAGGAGTTTTGGATTATGTATCACGCTCCGGATCAACTCCAATCTTCGTCGCATACCGCCCGAGTAAGTCTTCACGATCTTATTCTCCCAATCCGTCAATTCCACGAGTTCCATCAACATTTTCGCCCGTTTCTTGAAAAGGTCCTCCTCCATTCCATACATCCTCGCGTGGAATTTCAAATTCTCCCAACCCGTGAGGTCCATATCCAGCGAGTATTCCTGGAAGACGATGCCGAAAGTCTTCCTTACTTCCAGGGGCTGTTTTTCCACGTCAAGATCGAACACTCGGGCATGACCTGATGTTGGCCTCAAGATTGTCGTGAGCATCTTGATCGTTGTCGATTTACCTGCGCCATTCGGGCCGAGAAAGCCGAAGATCTCTCCTTGCATGATGTCGAAGCTTATTGCGTCCACCGCCTTGAAATCTCCGAATTGCTTGGTCAGTTGCGAGACGAGTATTGCTTTTGTAGGTGTCATCTTTTTTCAACCATCATCGATTTGTTTGATAACCTAGTGGGGCTCCTGGAGGCCAAGGATCAAGAGCGAGCTCGTCGTCCGAATTCCCCGTTTGTGTTCTTTCGGGGCATTGATGAGCATGCCCTTCACGCCGTTTATTATCGACTCGCCGATCGTGAATTGCCCTTCTCCTTCGATGACGTAGAACACGGCGTCATAGTCCTCGTAGTGAGGAGGGATTTCCGCGGTCGCGTCCAATTTTATGAGGATCGCGTTCAGAAACCGCGCCTTGAGGACGGTTTCTTTATTCTTCCCAGAACCAAAAGCACGTTCGATGTCATTCAAATAATACATGCGGGTGTCCTGGCCTCCTTTTTTTTCGATTCGTTCGTCCTTGCTCATGAGGATCACTCGTTCTTCACGGTATCACTATTTTTCGAGTCAATGTAGGTAATGATAGCATCGATGATCTTGCGGTTTTTTTTCATCATTCTAACCACTTGTTCAAGCATTGCTTTGCCACGATCTGATATTGAATATATTCGTTTCGCAGGGTGCGAGTCTGTCCTCTCCCAAATGGATGTTAATAGTCCTTTCTTTTCTAATCGTCTCAAGATCGTGTATATTGTGCCTGATTCTGGGGAATAGGCGCCTTTCGTGAGATCTTTAGCCTTCTGCATCAACGAGTATCCATGTTCTGGGTTCTCGTCGATGATTCGCAATATCAAGGCTTGGACCACGCCTATACCTGCACAATGGCATGAGCTATCATCAATTTCGCACATGACTATCATTGTTATAGATAACAATGTTATATAAACCTTTCCAAAGGCATATCATCACTTTTATCATCTTCGGTGGACTTTTTGATTTGAGCTTCTTCGAATTATATCAAACAACATCAAAACGATTAAAAGAAAGTTATTGCTACCACATGTCAAGGTGAATCTATTGGAAGAATTCATCATCCTATTGATTATCATCTATGCGATCGTCATGACCGTGGGCGCCTTGCTTCAAAAATATGCGAAGCTCCCGTGGATGTTCACGATCATCCTCACCGGCTTGGTGTTCGCCAACGTGGGCCTCTTCAAGTTCGTTGAAAGCGACCCTGCTTTCAAGGCCTTCTCGAACATCGGGCAGCTGTGCCTTTTGTTCACCATCGGGTTGAGCATCGATTTCAAGGAGTTCCGGAAGCTGGCAAAGGATCTATTCGTCGGAAACTTCATAACGTGCTTCGTGGAAGGTATCGGGCTGTCGCTCTTGTTTTATTTCGTCATGCCAGCGCAGTTCAGCAATTCCTACTTGATTTGCTTCTTGACTGGCGTCGGGTTTGCCACGATCGGTGAAGTCATCCTCATCGCCATCTTGACGGAACTCAAGATCGAAAGGACAAAATTTGGCCAGCTGACCATCGGCATGGGCATCGCGGACGACTTCCTGGAGATCAGCATCCTCACCTTCGTCTCGACCCTCCCGTTCTTCTACAGTACCGATGGCAGCGTCGTTAATTCTGACCCAGCGCAGGTCTCCTTGAAATGGATCTTGCTCGCCGTCAGCCTGTTGATCATCTTCGGGATCACGTTCGTCGCGACGAAGATAGGGAAAAAATCGAAGACTTTCCTCATGAAACTCGTAAAGGATTACCCGTTCGTGAACGGGGTCTTGTACTTGACGATATTTCTCGGCATGATTTCCTTGGGTGGCATGTTCATCAAGGAAGTGGAAGTGCTCGGCGCCATCTTCGCGGGCATCATGTGCCAGATGATTTTCCCAGAAAAAATAGCGGAGAAGCTGGAAGGGAACTTCAAGTTCTTGATGATGTTCGTCGGGCCGTTCTTCTTCTTCATGGTCGGGTACAAAATATCGATCCTGGCGATCGTGGCGAACTTGTTCCTGGTTATCCTGATCATCGCCGTCTCCATAGCGGGGCGGGTTGGGAGCACCGTGCTCGTTTTCCGGAAGCACTTCAAGGAAACAAGAACCGCCATCACGTTCGGCTTCGGGCTATGCACGAAATTCAGCACGAGCATCGTCATCCTCGCCATATTGCTGGAACATTCATACATCACCTCCATGATCTACTCCGTGATTATGACCGCATTCCTGGCCGAGAAGGTCGTGACCGTCTTGGTGTACTCGGTCGGCGTCGGGAAAATGGTGAAGCGCGCAGAGGAAGCAGGGGGAACGGCTTGCGTGGATGATTGCTTCCGAACGGATTTGAAAGATTTGAAATCGATTTAAGTGAATGACTAAAACCTATGATTATGAGTAAAGTAATGCAAACGGAGATGCAATAAACATGAAAGTAGGGATAATCTCGGACGGCCAATACGGCGAGCGTGCCTTCCAGGCGATCAAGCAAGTGTTCGACACGACGTGGATTCTCGTGCCGGACATCCCGGCCACGACGATGATCGATGATGACTTGAAACTTGACATTCCAGATTGCGATATGTATCTCTCTTACGTCCGCCATCCGGACATTATCTTGATGTTCGCGGAGTTGAACAAACCGCTCATCCTCGGTGTCCAGCCAGGCAAGGGGTTACTCCGCCAGGCGCAGTCGACAAACGCCAGAGTCGTGGGGCCGCGCACCATGTGCTCGCTCGAGCCGAGCACAGGAATCCCGGAGATCGATGAATTCTCGCGCCATTTCGGTCGCCCGATATATGAGGTTTCCCTGGATGACTCAGACATCGTTGTCAAGGATATAAGAGTGAAGAGGAAGTCTCCGTGCGGCTCATCGGTTGCGGGTGCGATGTTTTTCACGGGAAAGAAGGTAGAAACGAAGAATCTGCAAGACTTTGCACTTTCCATATGCCACGAGTGTAGGGCACCGCGCTTCGGGCACACATGCGACAAGGAAGTCTCGGGCATGATACATGTCCTCGCTTTCCTCCAGGCACTGCCAGCGGACGCAAAGGCGAGACTGGATGAAGGCACGAGGAAGTTCGTCGAGGGGATTCAATCGGAATATCAACGACAGCAATGAACGGAGGGAATCTTGTTATGGATTCGCAGCAACAAAAGCAAAAATTGAAGGTCGACATCTACGTGCCCACGAGCCGGTGCACGTGCGATTGGGAGGGGTTCATGAATATGATTTTTGAAGCTTTGATGCCCTACATCAAGGAGATCGAATTCGACACCAAGAACTCTGAATCGGAGGAGGCCAAGTTAAGAAAGTTGCCGATTCAATGCATCGTCGTGGGCGAGGAAGTTTTTAATTCGGCGAGTTCCTTGAAAGCCAAGCTTCCTGCCTTGATTCAGAACCACCGGGGTTGACGAAAGAACCTATTCGTTGCTTTTTTTTATTTCAAGATACCAATGATGAATGAAATGGATTTGCTAGGCACCATCAACAAAGAGCTCGTTAGCCGAACGCCAATCTTAGAAGCGTCCAGCATCGAAAAGAGACCAACCTGGTTTAAAATCGGCCATTTTTCGAACCCGGGTCGAATTACCGGTGTGAGGCGGGAGGCCTTTTCGAGGATCGATTTCTTGATCAAACCCAAGACTAGGATCATGACTTGTTGGATGGCCCAAGTACTGACCTGGTCCAGCATGACCGCCTTGCTCATGCTTATCTTCTGATATTCCCCAATCAAATCGTCGAGTTTTGCCCCTGCAGTACATATTCCCGCGATGATCTCGCTGCAACCATCAAGAGTGGTGATGGAGGTGTCATATGATAAATCCCACGTCCCAGCAACCTTGACATGACCTGGCGTGCTAGACGCGATAGAAAACGTGTCCCAAATAGCACGGGGCAGTATGGTGACACGTACCGCTTGAAAGATCTCTGCGCGCATCGCTTCCACGCGAGGCTGGCTAGTTCGGCCACGTAAATTATCTGGGAGTCCTTCTTCCTTGAGATCCAAGGGAAGTGCTTGTTCAACGGGTATCGATGATCACCGATTTCAAGGTAATTATGTTGGTTCGAACTCCTTTGAAATAACGCGAGAAACTTTATAATTGCTCCATACGAATCGAAATATGATGAGTGATTGCCCTTGGAGCCTTTTAAATGCTCCTCTGTAGTTCCCTTGTGGAAGGAAAAATTGCCACAAATATGATGTATATGGCCGACCAAGAAAAAAAAATAGGGTTCATCATGTGTGTCTGCACGGGCAAATGCCCGGGCTTTTCGAAGATGGATATCTGGGATTTCATCAACCGGGTGCGCGTTGAACTCCCGGTCGAATACGGATTCATTCACCCGCAACTGTGCGAGGAGGATGGCGACCGGTTCTTGAGCGACTTCCTCAGGCCAGGTCGCAAGTACCTCATCGGGGCTTGCGCCCCGAACATGCAGAAGAAAATGTTCCGGGATGCGTTCAAACAATCGAACCTCGACATCGAGAAGGACTTGATTCCCCTAGACATCCGGGACGTGACGACGGACGAGGCAGTCAAGGCTGTCCAAAAGAAGCTCGAGGAAATCGAAAAACGTGATGGGGGAAAGAAGGTCGATGGCTAAGGAATACGACGCCAGCACCGAGGAGTTCATGGGTGTCCCACGCAAAAAGATCCCGTGGTGGCCGACCATCGACTACAATAAGTGTACCTTCTGTATGGAATGTGACAAGTTCTGCCCCCATCACGTCTATGAGAAGCGGGAAACCGAACAGCGAAAGCTGGTCGTCGCAAATCCGTATAATTGCGTCGTGTTCTGCAGAGCATGTGCCAAAGCGTGCCCCGAGGACGCACTTTCCTTTCCGGATAAACGGGAAATAACCAAGTTGATCAAGGAAATGCGAGGGGTATGAGTATAGGTGTCTATGATGGCGGAACGAAAGACAGTTATCCTTCCGTGCAACGGTCTTGATAAAGCACTCGGCGTCGTCGCGGGTAGAGCCGGCATCGTCGCTTGCGCCAAGGACCCAGGAATCAAGCTCGTTTGTCCGGTTCTTCTCAACAGCGGCGAACCAAAATACGATGAGATGGTAAAAGACGCGGATATCATCTGCTTGAATGGATGTATGACGAGGTGCGCGACGAAGCTCGCGGAGTCACGAAAAATCCCTGTAAAAACCAATCTTCTCGTCCCCGACATGGTGAAGAAGTTCAATTTGAAGCCCGGTACGGATCTCGTCCTCCAGACAAGCGGTGTGCAGCTTGCCGAGGCCATCGCCGACGACATCATTACGTCCATCAAAAAAGATCGCGAATCGATGGCTCAAGAAATTCATTCCATCGAAGTCGAGGACAAAGCAGAATATTTCGAGACAAAGAAGGATAAGTTTTATTTCAAGGTTCCTAAAGGTGCTTATCTGTTTAACGAGAACGATTGCTGGGTGCGTGTTTTTGGAGGCCTCGCATATCTCGGGATCTCGGATTTCTTGCAGAACCAAGTCGGGGACATCTTGTACGTTGATTTGCCGGCGATAGGCAAGGAGTTCGGGCAATTTGATGAGGCCGGCAGCTTCGAGTCAGTCAAGTCCGTGCAAGACTTGATTTCCCCCGTATCCGGTAAGGTGGTCGCTGTGAACAACCAACTGGCAAGCGCGCCCGAGCTCGCCAACCAGGATCCGTATCACAAGGGCTGGTTCGTCAAGGTGGAATTGGCGGACTTCGACGAGGATAAAGGTCTCTTGCTTGACGGCCCCGCGTATTTCGAGTTCATGAAGAAGAAGATCGAATTAGAAGCGAAAAAACAACATTAGTGGTGAAAGAAATAATGCTTGCTAAAAAAGTGTACATCTTTCCGTGCAGCGGCGTCGGCAAGGTGTTTGGAAGCATCGGACGTGAAGCGAGCTACATCGTCGTCAACGAGCTGGCCAAGGACAAGGCGAAGATCAGTTGCCTCCCGCTGGTGGTCAAGGGAAAGAAGGCGCTGATCGATGATATCAACGAAAACCACGTGATCGTCGTCGATGGCTGCCCGTCTAAATGTTCGTATAACGATGTGAAATCAGCAACCGGCAAGGAGCCCGATGGGCAATTCTTGTCCACGGATGTTGTTAAATATAACCGGGACTTGAAGCCCGAAAGCGATATCATTCCCCTGGGGGAAAACGCTAAGAAGTTATCCAGAAAGCTCGCAGAGAAGATCTCGGAGAAGGTTGGCGAGATCCTCGACTCCGATAAGAAAGGAGGCGCATAAACAATGGCGCAATTTATCAAGAACAAGGTCGGTATCATTGCGTGCAGCGGTGAGGATCTGGTCGGCGGGACGATCACCCGTGCCGCAGCGAGGATGGTTGTTGAAAAATTGCGCCCAGATAAGACCATCATTCTCTGCCAGCCACTATTCATGGCAGGTGGTTTGGAACGTCACGGAAGCCAGCAGGAGCGCAACTTCGCTAAGGATCATCCCACCATCACCATAGAAGGATGCGACGAGGAATGCGCGAGATGCGCGGTGGAACGTTATAGTGGCCCTGTCGCGGCAACTATCCGAGTCGAGGACATCTTGAAGGAACACCCGGGGCTCAAGCCCGCTACACGGGAGACACTCGATGCGGATGGAATGAAAGTAGCACAAATCCTTGCCATAAAGATAGCGGATAAGATCGACGAGCTATTAGATGAGAAACACGAAGAAGATGAGGGTTTTAGCGATCCAGCACGACCATCTACGGATGTACGTGGATGCGGTTGTGGTTGTAAGAAGAGATAATTTCTCGCTCTTTAATGAGAATCAAGATTGTTCTATCTAACTAGTAGAAATTAAAGGGAGTATCAAAAACAAGATGGTGTTCATGAAAACAATCATTATCAAGGTATTGGGGCCGAAAATTCCATGTAACAATTGCGTTACAGCGCAAAAGAATGTGGAAGATGCAATAAAGCAAGTGATCTTCCCCGATCTCGAGTTCGTCGTGGTTCATGATGACATAAGGTCGAAAGAACACCTTGAAAAATTCGGTTTGCTCAAAAGCCCGGCGATCGTGGCTGGGGATTACGTCTTGTTTCAAGGAATGATCCCGCCTGTAGAGAAAATCGCGAAGAAACTCGCGGATGTTGTAGCCTTAAACATGGACGAAAAACCAAAGAAGTCTTCCCCAAACTCGACGGGTTGCCAATGCGGGTGCAAGTAACTCGTATTTCTTGTTTTATTTGATAACAACAAGAAGGTGAGCTCCAGGGTAACAAGAAAGCTTATAGATCTACTACTGGCTGTTATGGTAAAAAACAAGAGCATAGCATCGGAGTTTAAAATGCAATCTCAATAATCAACTTGTATAAATGGTCAAAGTATGAGCATTGTCTTAAAGCGAGAAGCGCGGCAATTTTTAGACACCATCAAGGATGATATAGACTTCGTTCTCATCGACGGAAGACTTCAAGTTGACGATGAGAAGGTGTGCGGTTGCTGCGGGCCACCACCTTCGCCGGATTACAAGGTTCAAGTATTCAAGAAAAATGATAGCCCAAGAGTGCCCATCACCGAAAAAACGATTGATCTGGAGAAGATCGTGAAGTTCAAGGTAAGCAAGCAGCTTTACGAGGCCATCGTCGCAGCGCGAATGAACATCGTGCTTTTTTACCTAGAATCCACGAACGAGCAAGTGGCACCATCCGTGCTCGTTGCGAAATTCATTTGAAGTTAAAAAATTAACTTCCTTGAATATATCTCGTGATCTTGTTGGCAGATTGCACTACTAGTGCAATTTGACTACTCCTTGCACCTGAGTTTTATTCTTCTTTCTTGGCTTTCCCTCGGAGTTCGAGGTCTTGCGCTTCATCGGCCTTCGTGATGGTTTCCTCTCGCGCCGCCTCGTCATCCTCCAGTCGTGGTTCGTCGAACTCCACCGGCTCCTCGTATTCGACCGTCGGTTCCGGTTCCACGAGATTGGCACGATCCCGGGAACCAGGCCTAGCCCTGACCGGCAAGACGGGGCGGATCGCAATAGGCCCCCGTTGTTTCTTGGCAATGGGCGGCGCGGGGGCAACGATCAGCATGGCCGCCCAATACGAGACCGGGAACCGCAAGGCATCGCGCACGGCGCTGAAACTCGCGGCGAACAACCGCGCCAGGTCACGATACGAGATGCCTGGCCTCGCATCTGCCATTGCCTTGATGCCGAGCCGCTTGACCACCTCGGGCCGCGTCATCTTGTGGGGCATATGCTATCACTTTTCTCACAGACAGACAATTATTAAGGGGAAAAGAGGCAAGATGGCTCCCTGGAGCGCTATCAACATCGATGCCAAAGATGGCTTTATAAGTTGATTCGGACATAGTACTGATTCGGATAGCGTGGGTAGGTGAACGCGGCGATGTTTGCTCCCACTTGTGGCACCGACAAGTACTTGATCAAGTACTTGATCTCGTCCTTTTTCGTCAAGGTAAGCCAATGCGGTATCGGTTTCCGCGATGCCGACGCCTCGAACAGCGTTCCGGTGTGCTTTAACCAGTCGATCACGCCCTCGACCTCGATCTTGAGCGATATGTCCTTGGCGAGCTGGAATTGCGACGACGACAGCGCGTGCTTGAGCGCCAGTTCCAGGATATGCACGTCACGCAGCTCCCACAAGGTCACGGAGATGGTCATGGCCTCGCGCAGGAGATCCCCGTCGTCCTGGTCTGGAAGGCTCTTGTGGCTGATGTCCACGCGGTGCACCAGCTCCTCGCCATCGGTGCTTAGCTTGAAAAACGACTTCACCCGCGGGATCATGGCATACCACGCGCTCGCCACCTTTTTCTGCATCCCCTCCAAAACTTCCTGGCGCCATTTCAACCCGATCCGCGGGTTCACGAGCAGCAGCGGGTCGGGGAACGTGATCGTGATGGTCGCGTACAGGTAAAACTTCGTCTTGTCCGGGTCCGCTGTCTGTAGTTTAAGAAAGAGCGGGTCATTGACGATCTTCACCAGCGCGTCGTGGATCAACTTGTCGGTGTCCAGGACGCGGTCTAGCTGGGGACTCGTGAGATACGACAAGGTGACATCGTGCGGCATGGTGGTGTCTCCGCGATCCGGCGCGTAATCGTGTGGCGCACCTCGCTGGTTGCATCCAACCCGTCCATAAATACCACGAGGAACTGCCGTCTATGCCATATCGCGTAAGGATCGGAACATTCTATGGAATTTCCAGGAGGCTGCCACGCTTTCCATGATTTCTATAGTCAATTCCCTCTACACCTTCCGTGGTATGAACCTAGATCCTCGACAAAATTTCTGGATCGCCCGGCACGACACACCCGTGGCCACACCCGTGCGGGACACCTATATATCTTGCCATTTTGCATATCAACTCACGTGCACACAAATTTTCGCACATGTCCCTCATGCCATGGATCGTGGCTACCTATTGCCGTGGATTATCGGTATTTTTATACCCCGCCGAGATACAACGGGCGATCCTTCCCGATGCGGGAGGGAATTGAACTCATAGTTTGTCGTGGTGTTCGTCCGTAAATGGTGTTCCTCCCCGGCGGGCTCCCGCGCGTGCGCTTGCAGAGCATTCGCGGCCCCGCCTCTTTTTTTTCCTTTACCACGGCGTGAGAACAACGACCAATATCGGATGTGGAATGAGCAAGATAAAAAAGTTATAAAAAGAATGATTCCCCTCTCGGTCGCGCGTTCAATCGTCGGCCAGCTCAGCGGGCACTTCCTCGAACAGCTCCGCCACCCGCGCCACTTGCTGGTCGAGCGGTATCATGGCAAGCCATCCGATGAACTCGTCGAAGTCATCGCCCGACAGTTCAAGGCGATCGATGAATTGCCACGTTTCGGGCAACACGAAGGCACACACGCGGCCAGACGGCGGCACGACCCACGAATCGATATCTGCCATGAATAATACTATGCGCGAACCGGCATATATACCCGTCTCATCGAAAAATGGTCACGCCGCCACGCCTTCTCGTCCCGTGATGTAGTGGAGATGCGGGGCGCATAGGATGCATTGATATGCCACCATCGCGGCAAAACATGCCACGATATTTAACCGAAAAGCCCGGGCACGCTAGCAAATCACCGACCCGATCTTCCCCGGTTCGATCCCGGCCTGGCGCGCGATCACGAGGCCATCCGTGCCCCCCGAGCGAGCGAGATTTTTTATTAAATATCCTGGCCACCAACGAGCCATTTCATCATTATTGACTGAGATATCCCTCGCGCGATTCGTCCCGCTTTCCCAATTGCTAGCGCGGCAATCCACGCGATGCAGCGACACGACCCCGCCCGCGAGGTGATCCCTCGGCGCGCACCACCTACGAGATCCCGGGCCCGCGGAGCAGGATGATCGGCCCAGGTAGCAGGATCGATCGCCCGACTCAATCACCACAGGACCGCTGATCCAGGGATCTATACCCCTCCGTGAGACCGTCCACCAAGCCCGGGAACCGTGGTGACATTGCCTCGCCAAGCCGCCCGGCCATGCTCCATAATGGAGATGCCGTTCCAATTCTTCCCGTCTTTTTCCCACGAGAAGCATCCTTGTTAAATTGTCGGAGTTTAAATGCATCTATTTGATTATTGTCGTGGTGAACAACGCATGGCAAATCTGGACAACTACTTGAACAAGGACTTCCAACCAGGCCCGGTCGTCTCCCGGCCGAACCCGTTCCACGCCCCAGGGCAAGTATCCTTGCCCCCGGTAGCCTCTTGCAAGGTCGAGAACTCCGTCCTCCGCAAGATCCTCCAAGCCCTCGTCTTCACGGTCAGATCCGCCGACACCGCGCGACTCGTGTTCAAGACCGACGGCGTGCATGTCGAGGCCATTGATGATCAACACACACGAATGTGTAACATTCACCTGACGCGCATCGATCTCAATCACCCGACTCTCCCTGACGCGCCGGTCGTCGTCGGTATCAACGTGAAGGATATAGACAAACTGTTGCGCAAGTACAACCTGCCGCCCACCGAGAAGCTGACCATGACCCTCTCCGCCGACAGCACGGCCATCTTTCTATCGAGCAAGGGCAGGACCATCCCGCGCATCAGTTTCGCTTTCGCGACCACCAAGCCCGAGCACGAGGAAGAGTTGAGCGCGGCGAAGTTTCCCGTCGAGTGTTCCTTCGCGCTCCGCTCGAAGGACTTCCAGCGCGCGACCGACCTCATCACTGGCGCGGCCGATTACACGCGCGTGTCCTTCGATGATAATGGCCTCCTATTCGATAGTACCGATGACAGCGCTGAGAGCAAGGTCACGTTCCCCCGCGGCAGGCTCGCAAACCAGGCGCAGGAATTCCGCGGCAAGCCCGTCCCGGCCGAGACCGCTCCCCTTTTCCCGACAGATATCCTCGTCAAGATCTCCAAGATCTTGAACCCCGTGGCCGAGAAGATCACGTTCAAGCTCAACCCGGCCGCGCCCATCGAGATCGGGACGTGGTTCGGCCATGACTCCCGCATTGCCTTCGCCATCGCGCCCGCCATCGAGGATCACGACGACGAAGAGGATGACGAGGATCACCCCCAGGATCCCGACAATTGCACCCCAGCAAGCCAAGGCGATGCACAAGACCAGGGTAATACCGTGGAGGTCGATGTCCCGTGAACGCGACGAATAGCCTCGACTTATCGGCAGACAAGGGGGACATGAAGCTTAAGTCGATATCCCCGGCCGAGGAAAAACTATTGGTCGTGTTGAAGGAAGGCCCGCTGACGAGGGATCAACTGATCGCCAAGCTGGGCATCCCCCGCACGACGATCTACGATAGCCTGAAAAAACTCATCCTCCGCAACGAGGTCAAGAAGTACCCGCTGTTCGCGACCGAGCGGTCGAAAGGCCGCCCGCAGGTGCTCTTCTCGCTCCTTGACGACAAGAAGGAGGCTGGTGCGGGATGAAATCGATCTTCTTCCAGGAGCGCCTTCGCGAGGGCAGCAACAATCTCCGCGCCGTCGGTATCATCGAGCTCCCCAAGCCACTCTCATACTGGATCGCCGAGTTCCAGCGGATCATGAACGAGTTTACTGATGATAGCAAGGAGGGCGATCCCCCATGAATCAATTTTTTCTTTTTAATCGAGATCACGCGAGCCCATCACGACAATACCGAGATGAAAATGGAATGCTAGCGACGATACCATCCTTCCAGGATGAACAGCCGCGTGCCGCGCACGCGTGCTACGAATGCGGCGCCGAGGCGAGCCTCGAGGAGATACTGCTCGTCGACGCGCTCATCGAGCTGAGCCCCTTTCTCGTGGGCGTTTCCGAAAACTTCTCGCATTGCTCTGGCGACGATGACGTGTTCCACGACAACATCGTGAATTGTTGCGCGGGATGCTTCGCCCAGATGATACAGAGCATGGCGAGCCACGATGCCGACGGTCGAAAATACCAGATATCCAGCCTTGCCAGCATGCTGCGTGACAAGCCCGCCATTCCCGCGAGCGCGATCATCACCCTCGAGCGCTTGCTGCTGAGCCTGGTCACCATGGAGAAGGCGTGGATCATGCCCGAACCCGTCTTGATCGAGGCACTTTACTGCAGCTCCAGCCCGTTCAAGGCCATGCTGGACGAGCTCGGCGAACCGATCGCGGAGATCTGATCAACCATGTTGAAGACCATTGTATGCCCGGTGTGCGAGAACGCCGAGCTCCGGTACATCCAGGAGGCCAGCAAGAACCCCGCGGTTCCCGTCGAGTACCGCATCACGTGCTGGGAATGCCACCACAAGTTTCTCGTGTTCAAGCCCGGCGCGATTCCCGCCAGCATCGAGGAACCCACGCCGCCAGCCAAGGCGAAAGCCCGCGCGTGATGCCCTTGCCCTTTTTTTCACCTCCCATGAGTATTGGGTGCCAATCGTGCGCTTCTCGCATTCCCGTATAACGCTCGACAGCGTTATGTCAACCACATCAGTCTATCAAAAGAATTTTATTCCTTAAATTTGATTAAGCGCATTGATAATAGATGATCGTCTTTCAAGTGATTTCATTCTTATGAGCTCCAATAACAAGCTGTTCACGTATGCCATGGATGCGGCGCAGCAAGCCGTTAATTTCGACCGCCAGGGCATGGTAGAGGAAGCATTCGAGAAATACATGCGTGCTGCAGAAAGTTTGCTGGAATTTCTGAAGTTTAACAAGAATAAGAAACTCCAGAAAATCGTCGAAAGCCGGATGGAAGAATACCTGGCTCGCGCGGCATATCTCAAGAAAAAAATCACGGGAAAAACGGTCAAGGCAATCTCGTCCTCTGCGAGTGGCACGAAGAAGGTAAGTCAAGACGGGAAATCCAAGGTCTCCGAGAATGCCCAGGAAGAGGATGTCGACGAGGATACCAAGCGATTGCGGGAGATGATTCAGGATACTGTCATCACGGACAAACCGAACGTGACTTGGTCCGATGTTGCCGGGCTCGATCGGGTGAAGCAAACGTTGCGTGAATCGATTGTTCTACCCGTCTTGCAGCCCCAAATTTTCAAGGGTGCGAGGAAGCCATGGACAGGCGTGCTGCTCTTCGGGCCTCCGGGAACGGGCAAGACACTCATGGCCAAGGCCGCGGCAAACGAGTGCACGGCGACGTTCTACAGCGCGGATTCCGCGAGCCTCGTGTCCAAGTGGCTCGGTGAATCGGAGAAACTCATCAAGACGCTGTTCGAGCTCGCGAGAAAAACCAGCCCGAGCTTAATCTTCATCGATGAAGTCGATTCCCTCACGTCGGTTCGTGGAGCGACGTCCAGCGAGGGCGGGGGCGAGCGACGGTTAAAGACCCAGCTCATGCAAGAAATGTCGGGAATGAAAAGCACGGAAAAGGAACGTCTCCTGGTACTTGGCGCGACGAACCGCCCGTGGGACCTCGACCCGGCCTTCTTGCGAAGGTTCGAGAAGAAGATTTACATTCCATTGCCGGACCTGGTATCCCGCACCGAGATCTTCAAGATCCACACGAAAGGCGTGGAGTTGGGGTCTGACGTGGATTATGGTGAATTGGCTCGGTTGACGGTCGGATATTCTGGAGCGGACATCTCGCTCGTGTGCCGGGAAGCAATCATGGTGCCCCTGCGCGAGCTCGATGTGGGAAGCGTGATCGGTAAGGATAGCCCGGTCAATTTACGCCCCGTGAACCGGAAGGATTTCCTGGATGCATTGGAAATCCAAAAACCGGTGAGCACGCCCGAGGATATCAAGCAATTTAAAAAATGGAGTAACGAGTTCGGGGTCTAACCGTGGAAAAGGAAAAACCGCGGCTTTCCAAGGAAGAATTGAAACGAGAAGCCGCGGAAGAACCGGCGGAGCAGGAAAAACCAGCCGCCGTAGCGCCACCAATCGCCCGCCAGCGAGGGCTGGCTTACTTCAAGAAGCTGCTGAAGGAGATCCAGGAGGATCTTGCCTTGTCGGACTACTTGGCCGACTGGATCGAGAGGGTCGATGGCACGGAATCGGTCGGGTTCATCATCAACGTGGACGATGATGAAGAATCTGAAAGCACCATGGCTCCCGTGGTCACTGGCGCGCAAAAACAAATCGCTGATCTTGCCCAAGCAAATTACATCGCACTTCGAAACCTTCACGAATGGCTTGATGATATCCGCTACGAGTTCATGTACAATCCCCCATCCGAAAGCAAAAAAAACGATTACAAGGAATGGCTCGAGGAGTGGTCGAAAATCATGTTCGATTTTGCCAAGATCGAGAAAAAGCATGTCATCTACGTGCAGGAGCTCCTCAACACGAAGCCCTTCTTGGCCTTGCGCACGGGGAAGGATTCGATCATCGAAATCGGGGAATGCCTTATCAAGAAAAAACTGGCGATCTGGGTCGTCAAGAAGGAAAAATTGCGCGTGTACTGGAAATCCCTGGATGAATGGGCAAATCTCATCTATGATTGGGCATACAAGAACGCAAGAACCGAGCCGCTCTTCATCTTCAACTTGAAAGAGGAGAACGAGTGTTTTTCCGACTTGCCTGAGGAAGAGTTCCCCGAAATCTTCAAGATCCTCGAAAAACAAAAGAAAGGCAAGATCTTGAAGTCGACTGACAAGAAGATGGCCTTCGCGTTCGATTTCAACCGGTAACTCATTTCACGCCCGGGAAAAACCACCGCTTTCCCTTGATGAACGACTCGTCAAATCGGGCGATGCAGGCGCGGACCAGGCTCTCCAGCACCTTTTCTGCGCGCTGCTGGCTCCATTTCAGGGCAAGTAAATCCTCGAGCAGGACGACGCCTTTTTCCTTGGCAATGCCAAGGACGATCTTGTGATCGATCGTGAACTTTTCATCGAAGAAATAGACCACGTCGACGCCAGATTTCAATGTTTCGTAGCCGGCAATCGCGTTACTCTTGGCCATACGCTGCATCGCTTTTTGAATGTCCTTGACTTCGATCTTGTCCGATAAATCGAAGGGCTTCAAAAACAAGTAGAGTTCCGGTACCGTGAAAATGCCACCAGTCTCGTCCTTCTGGGCGAGGATTTCTTGAAACAAGAACCAGCCAAGCTTTTCAAGATCAAGCTTTCCCTTCTCGTCAAACAAATCCTCTTTCTTGATGATCTTGCGAAGAACCCGGCTCTCCGGAATGCCGTACTTTGCCCGAAGCGCGTCGATCTCGCCGCTGATCTCGTTGTTGATCGCCAGGATGAACCCGTGCTTCTCTGCGATCTCGCGTATCTTGTCCGCCGTGAAGTCTTGAATTCTCGCCTTGGATTCGAGTTCCTTTGCCTTCAATTCCGCGGCTTTTTTCGCCATGGCTTCCTTGAGCTTGATTTTTTTTTCGATGTCCCGGATTCCCAAGAGAAGGTCACTCGTAACACGTGGATGGATGCATCGGTTCTTGAGTCATATACATGTTTCGGGGAAAAATAGCTTCTTGTCGAGGTCTGTCGGATCAATGTTTTAAGCAGCCGTGGGTTCCGCGCTTCTTGATGAGGATGAAACCCGAGAAAATGAAGATTATCTGCCCGATCGCCGGCGTGGGCAAGAGATTGCAGCCGTTCACGTTCACGAAACCCAAGGCGTTCTTGAAAGTGGCGGGCAAGACCATCATCGATCATGCCATGGACATGCTCAAGGCAACCTTTCCCGAGAAAACGGAAGTCTTGTTTATCGTGGGATACAAGAAGGAAATGATCGTGAAACACATCACCGACCGTTACGCGGATTATTTCACGCTAAAGTTCGTCGAACAAGAGCAACGTGGCGTCATCGATGAGGTGCCCATTTTTCCAGGCCTGGGGCATGCCGTGTACCTTGCCAGGAAATCTGGATTCATCCCGAAGAACAACAACACGAGCGGGATGTTCATTTTCTTGAGCGATCGGTTGCCGATCGACGGGTTCTGCGGCATCCAGGACAAGTTCGAAGCATCGGATATCGATGGTTTCATCAGCGTGTCGGTCGTCAAGCATCCGGAGCATTACGGGGTCGTCACGCTCGATCCAAATGGCATCATCACGAAGATGATCGAGAAACCGAAGGAATTCGTATCGAACACTGCGATATCCGGGATCTACGTTTTCAACGTGATAGCTACGAACGAGATCTTCGATTTTTTAGAAGAATCCATCAAGAAACCGATACGCGAGGACCAGGAATACCAGCTTACGCCTGCCTTACAAGATCTCGTCGATAAAAAGTTCCGCATTGGCAGCTACCAGATGAAGCACGAGGTCATCGATATCGGGCAACCCGACGCGTTCATCGCGGGGAACCAGTTTTTCCTCCAGAGCATGAACTGCCCGTCGGAATTCCACCACGTCGAGAACTCGCACATCATTCAACCATCGTTTCTCGGTAAGAACGTGTCGATCAAGAATTCGATCGTCGGTCCTTTCGTGTCCGTCGGTGATAACGTGGAAATCACGAGTTCCATCATTCAAAACTCGGTCATCGGGGATAAATCCTCGCTGACCCGGGTCATCACGAACGACAGCATCATCGGCGACGGCTGCCACCTGGAAGACATCATCAAGGCACAAATCACGGTCGGTGATCGGAGCATCATTTCGACGAGGAAAAATTCCGATTATTGATGAAAAATAGACACGAACGAGGATTTTTGTTTCCACGCTCACGGCTTGAAGTCCCGGCTTTCGGATTCGCCGAGAATGACAAGCTGCACCTTGCTTTTTTCGAATGCTTTCCGGTCCAGGATTCGCCGGCTATCCACGATGCACGGGTTGCCCGCCATTGTCGTGAATTCCGAAAATTTCAAGCGCTTGTATTCGTCCCATTCCGTCAAGATGATGCACGCGCCCGAGCCCTTGATCGCTTCGGCGATCGTGTCGTGGTAGGTCAATCTCTCGTCCGGCGGGAAGTCTTTCTTGACCTCCTCGCGGGCGAATGCCGACGGGTCGTGGACCTTGACCCGGCTCGCGCCGAGGGCGAGCAAGCCCGGGATCACGGCACGGCACACGGATTCCCGCGTGTCGCCGGTGTTGGCTTTGAACGCCAAGCCGAGCACCGCGACGGCGAGTCCTTTGACTTGCCGGTGCTGCTGCAATAGCTCGAGCACGTGGCGCTTCTGCCGCTCGTTGACGTCCAGCACCGCCTTGAGCAGAAGCGGATCGAGCCCGGCCTTCTTGCCCGCGGAGTAGAGGGCCTTGACGTCCTTGGGAAAGCATGACCCGCCGAAGCCGGGGCCGGCGTTGAGGAATTTGGGCGATATGCGCGAGTCCATCCCCATGGCTTTGGCGACCATGCTAATGTTCACGCCAAACAATTCCGCGAATCTGGCCATCTCGTTGATGAAGCTGATCTTCGTGGCAAGAAACGAGTTTTGCGCATACTTGATGAGCTCCGCGGTTCGCACATCCGTCTCGATCAGCTTGTGTTGGTCGCTGTCCTTCAAGAACGCTTTCAAGACGTTTTTCACGGCATCGATGGACCGCTGGTCGATCCCCCCAACCACGATCTTGTCCGGGTTCAAGATGTCATCGAGCGCAGATCCTTCCTTGAGGAATTCGGGGCTCATAGCAACGCCGAAATCCTTGCCGGCTTTCATGCCAGATTCTTCAATGACAGGCAGCAAGACGCTGTCGGTCGTGCCGCAGATGACCGTCGACTTCACGCAGATGACCTTGTAACCGGCATCGGGATGCATCTTGAAACAGTCACGAATGGCCTGGGCGACGGACCGGACCTGGGCAAGGTTGATGTTCCCCGCGTCGTCGCAATACGTGCCGACGCAGACGAAAAACACGTCGGACTCGGCAAATACCAGGTCCAGGATCGCGTGCCCGTGGATGAGACCGCGTTTCACGCCGTCCTTCAACGCTTTTTCCAGCCCGGGCTCATCAATCGGGCACGTGCCCTTGTTGATGCATGCGATCGTGGCCGTGTTCACGTCGACAAGGTTCACCTTGAGATTTTTGGACGCGAGGCCGGCGGCATAGGTCAAGCCAACGTATCCCGCTCCGATGATGCATGTGCTCGTCATCGCGTCATTCAAGCTGCAGCGGTACAAAAACACGATCCGATGCGGCACGTCGGAATCAACCTTCATATACCGGATCGTCCACAGACTACGTGGCGCTGCCGCGAAATGTTGGCACTTATTGCTTAACTCGTGAAGGGTAAAAAACTATGACCACTCCTGATGAGTCTCGAAACTACAACACATCATGCAAAGGTATTGCTTTGCATGCTGCAATCACCATCGCATTGATCGCCTTGAGCTTCGCGATGATGTTCGCTGGACGCGATGAAAAACCATCAATGCCGTTGGGCATCTTGCGATCGTCAGATCCGTCGCCGTTCAATGCGACATCATTCTGGCAAGCGGAACGATCGCGTGTCGAAAGCACGCCGTTAAACATGATCATCAACAACGCGTCGATGACGACAGAACAAGACGGGGAAACGTATAATCGCACGGAACTATCCTACGAGGTCCCGAACTGGATCGGTGCGAGCCCGGCGACGTTCCGGATCAACGCGACGCTGTTCACGCCGACGAACGCATCGGGTGATCTTGGCTTGTTACCAGGTGTGGTCGTGACCCACGGCCTCGGGGACAGGCGGTCGGGCATGTACACTTATGCACTCAGATTCGCTGCGCTCAATTGCTCGGTGCTCGTGCCGGATCTCCCCGGCCATGGCGATAGCGGGGGTGCTCTCGCCACGCCGGGGGCCATGCTCTTTCCCGGGGATTTCAACAGAACATCACACACCTACCAGGTCTTCTGCGCGGGCATCCAGGCGGTCCGCATGCTCGAAAGCCTGGGTGGCACGGTCGATGCGACCCGGATTGCCATGACAGGTTATTCGTACGGGGGATGGACATCGCTCTGCGTAGGGGCGATCTTGAACGACAAGGTCGATCTCGTGCTGCCATGCGCGTTCTGGGGGAATTTTAGCAGATTCGAACCCACGAGCGCGTGGTACATGATAACGAATTCCACGGTCGAGCAATCGAACGCCTGGCTCGATCAAAAATCCGGCACCTACGACCCGATCAATTACATTGGCATCGACAACTACCCCGAAACTTGTTTCATAGGAGGAACAAACGACGAGTTCTTCAGCTATGTCGGCCTAAACGATACATTCAACACGGTCAAGCCAGCCGTTTCTAAATCGCTATTCATCGAACCGAACGGCCACCATACTGTCCCTAGCGACCACACGCCGCAATTCATGGTCAGCCACGCGTTTTTCGGGGGTCCAGCACCACCGGTGATCTCGGGATTGCCCGGCCAGAAGGCCGTTTCCGGGGTCATGGACCAGGTGCGCGTGCAGGTGAATGTCACGAGCGAGGCTGCCGTGGAATCCGTGCAAGTCTGCTACAAATACAAGGGCATCATCGGGGATCCGTGGCACGTGGACGCCATGGTGGAGACGTCGCCGGGGAGCGGGATGTGGGAAGGAGCCGTGAACGCGTACTGGGCCGGCTCGGAGGTGGATTATTACGTGATCGTGACCGTGGCGAACCCTGATGGCAGGACGCGATTCACGAGCCAGGTGTATGCAGCCGGGTACGTGGCCGATTACATCGCGTTCTTGCCGATCAGCGGCATCGTCGCGGCGATCGCCTTGCTGGCAATAGCAGCGCTGAAGCATCGCTATGCAAACGAGGTCTTGAACGCGAGCCCGGGAAAACGAGACCCGGCCAAGATCCATTTCATCGCGGAAAATGCCATCCTGGGTGTTACCGAGGCCTTGATGTTCGGATCGGTGGCGATGCCGTGGATCAACGCGAGCCGGACCTTGTCGTTTTCGCTTGCTAATGTGATGAACGCATATTTTGCCTATCCTGCCCTCCTGGGTAACCTCGCGTATTCATTCGCGTTCCTGGTGTTCCTGCTCTTCACGGTGTATGCCTTGGTCAGCCTGGTAAACCCGCTCGTGGCCGGGATATTGAACGCGTTGTGGCCCGTACTCATGTTGCTGATCGGAACCGTCATCGCGAGCGCCCTTGGCATGCAATTCTCGGTTTCATTGATCGGTTACGGGCTCGTCATCTTCTTGATCTCGGCGATCGGGCAAGTGAGCACGTGGATCTGGAAACAGATCTACCAGAAGCGCCTTGGCATCCCGCGGCGGACGCTTATCACGATCGTGAAAGAAAAACGGCGCAAGGCGGCTGGTTGAAGGCTCGCCGTGGCCACCAAGCCGGGATGCGAATTTAAATGTTTCGCTGGCGGTGGCGGCAAGGCCTTCCACCCTTTTCTCCTTTTTTTATATTCCATCACGTGCGCGTTCTTGGTAACGACTCGTGGTAATTTTTTTTAACCGCGCGGGCTTCTCT
This sequence comes from Candidatus Sigynarchaeota archaeon, assembly GCA_030587525.1. Classification (GTDB taxonomy): domain Archaea; phylum Asgardarchaeota; class Lokiarchaeia; order Sigyniarchaeales; family Sigyniarchaeaceae; genus Sigyniarchaeum; species Sigyniarchaeum tengchongense. The sequence goes on from JAUQYW010000434.1 coordinate 26,227, forward strand.
TGACACGTCCTCTGGTATCTTGGAAACGTGCGGGTACACGATTTACCGCTACGCGTGCTAAACCGTGGGGATGTAGTTTAGCCAGGTAACGACGGACTCGCCGCGAGGCAGCGTATCCGTCCCCTGAAGAACGACAAAGCCCTTGCAAATGACAAGGGCTTCGCTAATGGCTCCAGAACTACCTAGAATCATGACTGATGCCCCCGTGGCGCGTGACGAGATTCTTGGAGCTGCGGATACCAGTTGGTCGGGAGTTCAAGCAAAAAAACTCGCGAACTTATCGCATTGGAACAAATCTCCCCGTCCCCACCACTTTTTTTTCTTATCATCAAAAATGTAATGCCAGGGCACGCTGGAAACAAATATTTTTTCAAGAACGCGAAATGAAAAGAAAGAATGAATGAAAAAGTAGGGAATGCTGTTCAGAAGGCCAGCATCATGTCTTGCCACGTCTTCTGGAGCTTGAGGCGCGTGTCGGCGGGTAGCGAGCTGACGATCTTCTCGTTGAGCGTGAGGAACGCGTCGACGAGCTTTGCCGACACGTTCTCCGCCAGCTGCTCCATCGGGTTGTCGCGCTGCTCGTAGCGCTTCATGGTCTTGACCAGCGCTTCTTGCTGGACCTTGATCATGTCCGTGTTGAAATCGACCGAGTCGCGGACCTTGACGGTGCTCGGTTTTGCATGGATGTCGATTTTCTTGTCGCTCATTGGTTTTTCGCCTCGGTGCTGTCGACGTGCGTTTCGGTACCGCCGTTCTGCATGACGGGCTTCTTGGCAGGTTCACCGCCCTGGGCCAGGATCTGCTTGGCTTCCTCGGGCGTGTTCCATTCCTCGACCGCTTTCTTCCATGGCCGAGCGACCTTCTTCTCGATGTCGCCGCGGATGACCGAGTTCATGACGCAGAAGGGACTCTCGATGACCTTCTGCGCGGTCGGATCCCAGACGCCGAAGTGCACGATGCAGCGCCGGCTGCGGTCGAGATCGAAGTTGTACGCGTCCTGGAAGTGCATAGACCCGATGAGCAGGCTGCCGTAGATGAAACTGGACACTGCTTCCCACTTGCCGTTGATGAGCATCTTGGAGAAGATCTCCATGAGCTTGCCTGGCTTCTTGATCGCCGGGAGTATGCCACCGACGAACCGGGCCTTGAGCTGAGCCTTATCAAGCATATCGAGGCCACGGTCGAGCAAGCTGCCGACGTTCTGGCCGGCTTCGCCCGAGCTGCCGAGCATCTTCGAGAAGACCTCGGGCTTCTTGCGATCCTTGAGCTTCTTCCAGAAATGGCTGCTGAACCGCACGAGCTCCACCGCGTCAAAGTAATCGAGGATGGACTCCATCTTGCCGGTCGCTGGGTTGAGCACCATGAACGTGGCGAAACCACAGTCGGGGGAGCACGTGAACTCGATGGGCTCCACGTCGGCGAGGAACGCGATGATGCGGCCGAATTCGACGATGGTCGTGAGCGGGTACCACGAGGTCTCCATGGAGATGGCGCCGTGGGTCTGCTTTTCGATTTCACGGATGAGGTCGGCATTGGTGAACCGCAGCTCGCGCAATTCTTCGAAGGAAACGCGGCCGCACAGGCTCACGGGCTGGAAGTTCACACCGCGGATGATGTCGAGGTTCTCCATGGCAAATTGCAAGATGTTCCCGATTTCGATGTCGGTGACGCCCTTGGCAACCGTGGGCACGAGCACGATGGAATCGAGGCCCGCCTTGCGGCAGTTCTCGATGGCACGCAGCTTATACTCGAAGAAATTCTTCTGGTTCCGGGTTTTCTCGTAGGTCTCGTTATGGATGCCATCAAACTGGAAATAGAGCGTGTCGAGGCCAGCTTCCCAGCAATCCTTGGCGAATTTCTCGCCGACGCCATTCTTGCGCTGGAAACCGTAACCATTCGTCGCCACGAGCACTTCCTTGAAACCTTCTTCCTTGGCCATGCGCACGATGTCCACGAAGTCCTTGCGAACCGTGGGTTCGCCGCCCGTGAACATGAGGGCGACGGCGGGGATCGGTTTGCTGCGGAAGTGCCGCATAATCTTGCGGATTTCTTCGAGCGTGGGTTCAACCAGCAGCCCGGATTTCTCGACGTTCGCATAGCAGAAGTTGCATCGCAAGTTGCAGCGATTCGTGACGTCGATCAGCGCCATGCAGCATGTGGATATATGCTGATCGCACAATCCGCAGTTATACGGGCAGCCACGAGGATCTGTGGCCTTGTTGTCTGGGGGATTCGTGTCCCCGTTCTTCTCAAACGAGAAAATGCCCTCTTCGCAATAATGTGTCCATTTGTAGTAAAGGGCGTTCGTAGAAATGATGTCTTCGAAGTATCCGTGGGTATTGCACGTTTTCTTGATGAGAATCTTGTTCTTCTCCGATACCGGCCCATCTTCTTCTACGATCTCGGCATCAATTGGCTGAAGGCATTCTGGACAGATGCTTTTCGTTTTGTGGTAATATCTTTTCTTTTCTAGTTCGGTTCCTTTGATGTGAAACATGGAATCACCGAAAAAACCAATAATTTCTTAATTGGAATCCCAAGCGAAAAAACGGTAGAACTTGACCCATTTTCCGCTTGAAAGTACCAAATGAAATCTTACACTTTGTTTGATCAACGAAATGTTTAGTTATATCAAAGTCCATGATAATAAAAAAATTGTGGTGGATATTACGAAAAAACCGAATTTTTATGAATGCTGATGACATAACTGGGAGCGATGGTCGAGGGGAAAGTCGATGCGGTCTTTGCCCGTGAAAAATCCCCCGCTTCGCGTGCAGCACGAATCATCTCTTCGTTTCGGGGCTGTCCAAGTCGACCACGATTCTCCTAACATTCCCGTGAAAAAACTCGATACAATTGACATTCGTATCAATAGGATTCGATCGATGCATGAAGGATCTAATGCTGTGGTCATTCGGTCAGCTGATCCAGGATGTTATATTCTTATGACCCCTAAGTCGACCCCTTATGCTGTTGATAGGAACTACTATAAATGGACGCAGTAATTCTATCGGGTCGCGCTGGCCGCCAGGGGCTACAGATTCGGCATTGTCTCTTTTCCAGCCACTATCGCGTAAAGATTTGCCTGGTTATCTTATTTGGGCAATTATCATCGCTGATCTTATACCCCCCTTTGTTATATGCCCGGAAATGCCCTTCCTTGTCCGTTGGTTAACGATCTTGAATTCTGCCGTGGGGAAATCCAGTAGAATCGTGCGGTCTACGCAAAACAAAATGCTTTTTTTTCCTAAATCCGCCAGTTTTTTATTCTTTTTTAGTCAAATTCCAGCTTAGCAAGAATCCTCCAACGGAGTAGAGTATACCGAAGAACTCTGCAATACCTTTCTCTTTTGCAATATAAGAGAACTGATCTGCTTCTAAAGCCTTTGTATCTTCGATTTTACGCACCAGGATATCGAAAAAAACCTGCTAGGGGATAGTGATCGTCATATCACACGGGATTTCTCGGGTCACGCGTTTCTCGACCAGAGTTTTACCCGTGCTCACTTCATCGCCGAAATCAATAGTTGGACCATCTTCATAAACATGCTCAATGAAGTCTCCGTGTTCGGCAGGAGCCCGGCCTCGCCCCCAGGAAAATCTAGGATCGGAATCTGGTTCCTTGACGCCTAACCAGAGCCAATCTGCTTCTGGCTTGTCCGTGAAGATGACTTGGTGCCGTATTTCGGAGTTATCGGATGATTCGTCATTATTTTCTTGGTCTGCCTCATCCCGGAAACATTCCCATTCAGCAACATCGGATTCGTCGAGGGAAATCCCGACCGAATCATAATCAAGATATAAGTCCTCCGAATTCCCCCAGAAGCACATGAAATCGAACACCTCAGCAAGATCGTCGAAATCAAACGTTTCGCTGGTAAACTTGGGGCCCAGCTTGTGCCTAAGCGCCTCGATTTTGCTTAATCTAGCGCGGGATTCTACAAGCTGTCGTCTTGATGCACCAGGTGTACGATTTGACATGACATGACCTGGATGCGATACGAAATATAAATAGTACGCCGAGTGCATCACAACGCGATAATTAACCCACCTTGGAAACATTCAAATGATCGTGCTGCGAAGTGCAACCCACACATCGGAGGCGAAAATCATGAGTGCACCAGAACCGGCGCTGTTCGAGAAATGGATCAGCGTCAAGTTTGATGGAAAGCTGGTCGTCTCGGCGACTAAGAAAGATCAATACGTGAACTTCAAGCTCGCCCTCATCAAGGGCAAGGAATACACGACGAAGCTCGGCAAGGCCATGTCCGTGCAACTTGACAGCAACGACATCGACGATCTCGTCGCCGCATTGCAGCAGCTCAAGCAGTACCACGCGGGTGATCAAAAGCCCCAGTCAGCATCGGCCAAGAACACGCCCGAGGGCGAGGAAAGCGCCGGCGACCTGTCGTGATGCGAACCAGCGCGTTCTAATGCGCTGCGGCCTTGTGATGAATCGATGGTGACATGATGATCGACCATGAAGGACGAAAAACACGTTAAAATCGCCATGGTGGGCGCGGGCTTCGCTGCCAACATCCATGCCGAGAATTACGAGCAACTCCCGGGCATCGACGCCGAGATCGTAGCGATCGCCGTGGCGCCGAAAGATATTGCCCAGGCCAAGGAGTTTTGCGCGGAGTACCATCTCGATCCGAAAAACATCTACGACAACGCGGACAAGATGATCGCCGAGGTCGAAGCCGATATTGTCGACCTCGTCGTTCCCACGTTCTTGCACGTTCCATTCGCCATAAAAGCGGCCAAGGCGGGCAAGAACATCATCTGCGAGAAACCGCTCACTGGCTATTTCGGCGACCCGGCCGTCCCCATCGACCAGCGGAAGAACGTCGGGGCCACGGACAAGAAGACCATGCTGCAAGAATGCCTCAAGGATTGTGAGCGTCTGGAGAAGACCATCAAGGAAACGGGCGTCACGTTCTGCTATGCCGAGAACTGGGTCTACGCGAGGCCCGTGTGGAAAGCGAAGCAGCTCGTCAAGGCGGCGGGCGGGAAGATTCTCGAGATCCGCTGCGGGGAAAGCCATTCTGGCTCCCACAGCCCGTTCGCGGCCGAGTGGAAGTACACGGGCGGCGGGGCCCTCGTGCGCATGGGCGCGCACCCGTGGGGTGCCGCGATCCACCTCAAGCTCTGGGAAGGCATGCGCCGGGACGGCAAGCCGATCTATCCCGAATCCGTCGTGGCCACGACGGCGAAATACCGCATCTTCCTCGATAAGCTGCCGCGCGACCTGGACCGCATCAAGTCCCGCCCCGTCGACGTGGAGGATTGGTCGACCGGCATCATCACGTTCGAGGACGGCACGAATGCGATCGTGATCGCCTCGGACACGACGCTCGGCGGCATCGAAAACTGGATCAACATCTATACGAGCAACTGCCGCGTCGAGGGCAAGATTTCCAACAACGATAGCGTCATGGCGTACGCACCGACCGACAAGGAATTTGCCAACGAGTACACGATCGAGAAAACCGAAACCAAGTGCGGGTGGACGCCGGCGCAGGCGTCGGAGGATTGGATGACTGGCTACCCCTTCGAGCTCGAAGACTTCGTGACCGCGGTGGTGGATAAGCGTCAGCCCGACTCGAACCTCGACCTGGCTATTTGGACGACCAAAGCCATGTACGCCGCGTACCTATCGGCGCAGGAAGGAAAGCGGGTCACGATCCCCAAGGGCTACAAGGTCTGATGCACGGCCGTCGAAAATGGTTCACCATTGTTCCTTTTTTTTCCATTGCCGCGGTCCCCTGGCGGTGATAACATTGCTGGTTGATAATGAAAGAAGAAAGCACGAAAAACGAGCGATTTAATAGAACAACCCGAGGCTCAAGATGAGCAGCACGACGAGCACGAGCTCGGCCGCGAACCAGGTCTTGAAATACTTCACTTGAAGGTGCTCCTGCTCCTTCATGAGCCGCCCCGTCCCGTACGAGACGCCGAAGGTCACGAGGCAGTACAGCATGAGGGAGAATGGTGCACGCATGTTGTATTGCAAAGCCAGGTACAAGGGATGCACCACGGGATAGGCCGGGTCGAGCATGTTGTTCGCCCCCCTCGCGATCAGGTCATTTATTTGCTCGTACATGACGAACAGGGCGAGCAGAGCGATGATTGCCACGCCGACCGCGATCAGCGCGATGGCATCGAACAATTTTGGCAACGACTTGTCTTCCGACTTCACCCGCAGCCGGCTCGATAATTGGGGTACTTTCCTTGCCTTCGACATGGAACGTTCCTCTAACTCTTACTATGTGGGTAGACAAATTTGGACACTCTGCCCGGGCGGGTCGTAAGAGGAAACCCGCAGGTTCCGTCTCGGAAGCAAGACCGAAACCATGTTGCCAGGTTTCCATCAATGTATTTAAAGCCCGATATTTCTCTCGTCAAAAAACACGGGCGATGTCGACTATAAGGCATCCCGGAACCTTCATGGCACGTTTGTAGGTGATGTCCAAGTTCGTCCACAATTCATACGATTAGTTACGACTGTGAACATGCAAAAAAGCACTTGGAATTATATGAACTTGATTCTGAAGCGATCGAACCAGCGCGGCAAGGACGCGAACGATCGCGCTGCCGTGCAAGAAGATTCTAAAATCTTGCAATATATTGATGCTAGATTAAAGAAAAAAAGATGGTCCCTCTGGGGTTCGAACCCAGGATTTCCAGCGTGTGAGGCCGGCGTCATAACCACTAGACCAAGGGACCACGTCTTGAACGTGAAAAACTCACGCTTTTGGGTGATGAACATGCAAATAACGCTGGGTGTTAACCGAGATCAACCGCAATTAGTTCTAAGCAACGGCCATTTTTGAACAAGTTTCAGCGATTCTGCAGACCCCCCGATCCTATAAACGCCCGGGTTAACATCGGTATGGCATTCTCGATCTCGCTTGCCGCGGCTGGATGCAAGATGACCATGGACCAACCACTCTACGCCCTGAAAGACACGATCACGCCGAGGATTTACCAGCAACGCATCTTCGTGAGCTGCACGGCTGGCAATGCCCTTGTCGTGCTGCCGACGGGCCTTGGCAAGACGTTGATCGCGGCAATGCTGGCCATTCACGAGCTGAACAAGCATCCAGGCACCAAGATCGTGTTCCTAGCGCCGACCAAGCCACTCGTGCTGCAGCACGTGAAATCGTTCACGGAATGCACGACCATCGAGCCTGAAAGGTTGAATTACTTCACAGGGGCCACCAACGCGACCAAACGCGTGGCGGCATGGGCCAGATCGACCGTGTGCTTCATGACCCCGCAAACCTTCCAGAATGACATCAACAACGGCCTCTATCCGATCGACGACGTGAGCCTCCTGATCCTCGATGAGGCCCACCACGCGGTCGGGGATTACGCTTACTGTGCCATCGCCAAGATATACAAGGAACGAGCAACGAACCCGCGCATCCTCGCGATAACGGCCTCGCCGGGTGCCACGCTGGAAAAGATCAACGAGATCAAGCAAAATTTGTACATCGACGTCGTCGAAGCCCGTGACGAGAAGGACCCTGACGTCCAATCCTATTTTTACGAGACGTCGATCGAATGGAAGCACATCGATTTGCCCGCGGAGTTCCTCGCCATAAAGAAGAGCCTGGACGAGGAACTCGATAAAGTCGTCCAATTCGTGAAGGAAAAGAAGCTCGTCGAAAAGGACAAGGCCAAGTTCATCAACCGGTCGCAGCTGCTCGAGGTGAACCGGAAGATCCAGGAAAGATTGAAGCAGGTCAGGGATCCAGGCGAGAAGCAGGACCTCTTCAGCATCCTCAAGATACTCGCCGTGGGTCTCCGGTTGAGCTATGCCTTGGAACTGGTGCAGACCCAAGGAACCGTTGCCTTGTCCAAATATTTGACGGATTGCGAGGAGGAAGCACGGAAACCGGACAGCTCCAGCGCGCTGCGCATTTTCATCAACCTCCTGATCGACAAGGGTATCGTGTCTTCGGTGGATGCCCTCGTCAAGAAGGGGATTATCCACCCGAAAATCTCGATCTTGACGAGCATCGTCGCGAATTTTGTTAAGGAGCACCAAGATTCCAGGGCGCTCGTGTTTGTGAATTACAGGGTGAGCGTGGACATGATCGCCAAGGAACTGAAAGATCGGGGCATCGAGAAGGTGGAAAAATTCGTCGGGCAGCAAACCACGGGGCGCAAGAAAGGCATGTCCCAGAAAGAACAAACGGAAATTCTCGACCAGTTTCATGCGGGCTCGATCCAAGTTCTCGTGGCGACGAGCGTTGCCGAGGAAGGGCTCGACATCGGCGAGGTGGATCTCGTGGTCTTCTACGACATGGTGCCGAGTGCTATTCGCTCGATACAGCGGCGTGGCCGCACCGGGCGGAAGAGACGGGGCAAAGTCATCGTCTTGATCGCCAACAACACGATGGACGAGGCATATTACTACGCAGAGAAAGCAAAGGAAC
>JAUQYW010000443.1 GCA_030587525.1 Candidatus Sigynarchaeota archaeon
CGATCTTCGCTTTTTGCTCGTTATATCGCGCTTGCATCGTATCGAATTGCAGATCTAGGAAATCAGCATTGGCCCGTGCTCGTTCCAGTTCTTCTGTTAATTTTTTATTCTGTTCGATTAACTCTTGCACTGGAATTGCAGTCTGTTCTGCTTCGGTGACTTGTTCTTGAGATGAAGCTTGTCGAGAGTCTTCCTCTTCTACAGCCTTGGTAAACATCAAGATCTCTGGGAATTCATCGGTAAGAATTGACACTATTTGCTTGAACAGATAACTGCAATGCCCGGAGGATGCGGATTGGATCGTTGACTTCACAGCTTGGATTGTATCACTAGAAAACGATTTTAATGATTCAGACTCGAAAACTCCTATCAAGACATTTCGATAGTCTGCTATGCGGAACGGATCCGATATCAAATTTTCAATTCTACGATAATTAAACGATGAATTTTTCGTGAGCGGATAATTAAGCAATTTCAAGAAATCCTCGACAAAATGCCTGGTCCATATTACTGCTTTAAAATTAGGCCAATAGCGAGTATCTACTCTGCTAAAGCCTACTTCCAGGAGCATTCTATAAATCTCTTCTTCCCGTCTATTCGTAATTCGCTCGATGTCAGTGATATGAAAATCCTCCTTCCTCAAATAGTTCCGCACGATAATATACAAATGAGAATTATATTCCTTCTGTGCAGGTGTTAATTTTTTGATGATTGAGTCGTGCACTTCCTGGCACATTGTTAACACTCTTGATTCATAATCAGATTCATGAGGCATTCAATTATCACACTCGATTTTATCGAAATTTGCACCCTGGAGAATATTCAATTGATATCCCAATTCTGATTCCGCCCGCTGCTTGAACATGTGGAACAATTGAGCGGTATTATTACCGTGAACTAAAATTATCTTTTTTGGCTTGGTCCTGCCAATAATCGATATCAACCCACTGGGCGGCGCGTGCGTGCTGATATAGAACTTGTCGACGGCTGCCTTGATGGTGATCCGCGAATCATTGATTTCTATGTCGTCCCCTTTCCGAGCATTCGCCAATCTCGCGCCGGGGGACTCTTCATCGAGGAACCCCGTGAAGAACACCGCGGATTTGGCGTCCTCCAGCAATAGTTCTGCCCACCTCGCCGACGCCGAGTTCTTGTAGAGCATCCCGGAACTTGCGAGGATGACGCACCCGGGATGGTTCACGAGAAATTGCTTGAGGTCGGCGGCTTCCCGCGTGCCTTTGGGCATCAAATTGCACTTTCCTTGACCGATAACTTTATAATTCTCTTTCCCCAGGACTCGTTCATACACTTGCGTGACCTTTTTCACGAGCCCATCAAGGAATAGCGGGATTGGGGTCTTTTCCTTCATGTTTTGGTCGACGAACATTTTTGCTATGTCTTGCGCCTTCCCGAGAGCGAAACATGGAATCAGCACATTACCGCAAGTACTCGTTATCGCTTTGATTTTCTTGTAAAGGTCCGAAAACCCTGCTGAAGGCGAGGCCTCATTACTCGTGGCTAGGTACGTGCTTTCCATGAGTAAAACGTCGACATTAAAGTCCTTGTATTTCAAATTCGGTATCGACACCCGGTTATGCGTGGAAATATCCCCCGTATAAAGCAGCCGGAGTTTGCTCGTGTTTATATAGATGCTCGCCGAACCGAGGATATGCCCCGCGTCCCAAAACTCGAATGATACGTTCGTCCTCGGTATCTTCACGGGTGAATAGGGAGCGACAGGCTTGAGCTTCTGCACACACTTTGTAACCAGGTCTATCGAATATTCAAGACCTGGGTAGTCCTCGGTATATTTCTCGTCTTTCTTCTTTTTCGTCAAGGACTCGAGAATTTGGATCTTGATCAAGTCGACGCTTTTTTCTGGCACGTAAATGTTCACTTCGGGATTACGTTCAAAGATTTTTGGAAGCGCACCGACGTGATCCAGGTGCGGGTGGCTGATCAAGACGCTGTTTATCGACAACCAATCCTCGACGATTTCAAACATCCGCGCGAAGGTGGGCATATTATTTTGCGGCCTCGGTCTTAATCCTGCATCGAGCAGGATCCCTGTTTTACCGACTTTCAAGAGGTAGCAGCTCGCTCCTATCTCGTCGCCACCTCCAAGAGGCATGATCGTTACCATTACTTTGAACGCCGCGTGATACTGCTTTTATTCTTCTTCATGTTTATTCCTTGCCCTTGGAATGAATAGCGGGACGAGCGTGCCGCGATGCAATTCCGCGTTGTAAACCCGCGCGTATCCTTGATTGAGCCGGTAAATGGTCTCGATGTATTCCCGACCAAGAGTTTCTTTTATCCAGTTCGCCGAGCTGGACTCCAGGCCAAGAATGATCTTGGTCTGGAAAACGCCGATGATTTCGGGGACAATGTCGTGCGGTTGCTGGGATGCGAAGACAATACCGAGGTGTTTCTTGCGCCCCATCCTTGCGATGTTGATCATGTTTGCGGTCACTCTGCGCAGATAATCTTGTTCGCTTGGTTCTACGATTTTAGGGAATAACCGATGGGCCTCGTCCACGAAAATCATGCAAGGTGTTAAGTCATTGTCGAAGATCTTTCGCTTGTTGATCATCATCAAGACATACAGCAAAACTGGCACTTGGTTGATGATGTGGTCGACTTGCAAGACGGAAACTTGCCCTGGAACCAGGAGATCATTGATCGTCAAGGGTATCCCACCTTGATCGAAGTATTCGCTTGGCCCGTTGATGACGGCGTTGTTAATCGTTTTCTGCACGGCGCTGTTCAATGCATCGCTTTCTTGCTCCATGTATATCTTGATCTTCTTGGTAAATTCCGGGTAAGAGATGCCAGGATAGTTGAGGAATACTTTTCTCACGAGCCGTGCGAAATTTTGTGCGGAAGCGGAAGGTAGCTCGCGGAACATCAAGTGGATCAAGTCAGGGTCGATGGCACTTAAAGACAAGGTATGTGCGCCTGCTCCGTGGTTGTAAATGATCTTGAACAATTTCACGTTGTGGACGAGGTCGATACCGAGTAATCTCCACATTTTATCATCGAAGCTCGTTGAAATCTGCGTCTCCTTTTCAAGCTCGGCAAACTGCCCCGTGTTATCCAAGACAATGATTGCCGGAGGCAAGCCGTTCTCCGTTCCTGCATAATTCGAGAGCTGGCTTATTAAGATCTTTATGAAATTCGTTTTTCCCTTCCCAGGTGAACCCACGATGAATATCCCTTTATATCCCGTCTGTTTGTAGGAGATGGGTAATTTATAGGGTAAAATCATTTTCGGGAGTTCCTTGTCGATATTTTCGTACGTGACGAGGCCGAGCGTTATGCCTTCCGAATACAAGTTCATAATCTTCATCAATTCATCCCGGCTCGGCGATCTGAAATACCGGCTGTTGAAATTTGCCGGATGCAATACTTTCGTGTACGTCGCTTTCTCGTAATACATGAAAGGCGCCGTTTTGATGAAGATGTTGAAAGTTTGTATCGCGTGGAACGGTGCAGAAATGCACTTTGGGAATGACGTGATATCCTTGACCTCGACAATTGCGGAAGGCATGTCCTCTTCTTCTTTAACGCTCGTGAGCAATACAGTACCTGGATAGATCTCGTTCTGGAATTTTTGCTTGATGGCCCCGTCCAGTTCACTATCATCCTCCAGGCTTAGTTTTAGTGGCATATCTTCGCTTTGCAAGACAATGCCGATGACATCTTCCGGTGTTGATATTTCTCCCGCCTCGGGTTGGCTGGTCGGCGTTGGTACGTGTGGCGTTCCCGAGGCCTTGTCGACCTCTTCCCCGGGCGGCACTTCCTCATCTGACATGTCTGCTTCGCTTCCGGCCTCCGAATCTGCGACCTCTTGTTCATCTGTTGCGGTAATCGCTTCGTCTGGCCTTGTTATTGGGGGGGATGATGAAGGCGATGACGCATTAGCGGTCGGCTGAGATGTGGCCAAGGGCTTAGGCTTGGCCCCGGGCATGGGCGTAACTGGCGGGGCAGAAGCGGGTATGGGTTTGTCTTTTGATCCAGAACTGGCAATGGGTACTTGCGATGCCGTAACCGGTTTTTTTGCAGGCAAGATAATTCTCTCGGGTTGAGTTCCATCGAGTTCACTCGGTGTTAGGCCAGTGAGACCGAACACACTCTCATCATTTCTGCACTTGTCGTTATACTCGCATTCCTTGCACCTTTCATCCATGGGAACGCGCGGCATCGTGTTTTGCTCGGTAAGCGCCACCAAATCCTTCCGGATTGCTTCGACTTTCGAGCGATGGAAATCGGTGAATTGGATATCGAACTTTTTCTCGCCCAGATACAAGATAGCCAAGTTCATGCATTTTTTTGACGTTTTCGCCTCTTCCAAGACGCCGTATCCCGCAGCTTCGATGATGTGATTCTCGAAAGGTTTATCAGGAACAAAGCCAGTTTTAAATTCCCAAATATCGAACTCCAATTCGTTATCGGTTTTTTCCACGTAGACATCGATGCGGCCTGTGTAATCATCGCTATCATCCTCCCGCTCGAATTGTGGTTCCCCTTTGAAATAATGATGAACTATGTCGATCCCGATAAAAACCTCATCGTTATTCCTAAAGCATTCCCTGGCCGCCTTCAAGATTTGGTTCTTGAAACCCATTTTACCTTCCATCATGCGCTCTTTTCCTTCGAGGACTTCTTTTTTGACTTCGAGATATCGTGGATTTTGCTCCGCGGCCAAGCTCGCTTCCGTTTCTGCGATATCTAGGGCGTTCTTTAGCTTGGAAAGACCGATCTTGCGTTTTTCTTGGTCATACATAGCAGACGTCCATTCGACATGGAACGTCTTGAACACATCGTGCAAGATCTTCCCGATCAACTGTTTCCTGGTATCTTTGGATTCTTTCCCTTGTGCCCGTAGCGACAAGATGGCGGATTTCCTGCAGTAAGTGTGCTTTTCAAGAATTGAAATTGGTATTTTTGCGATTTGTATTCCCACGGTCGTCACCCGAAACTCAATTATTATTACTAGCTATTTAAATTCTAATTATTTAACAACAATGATAATCGATTTATCAATACCGATTCGAATAGGGAATAAAAACACCCACGTCCTCGAATTTTTCGATCACTCGATATTTCTAGGAGAGTAATTCTTCTATATAATTAATAAAATTCCTTTTTAAATGCACCCTTCATATTTTGTTTATCTATCAATTCTATCTTCTTTTTTTACCACAGGTTCTAGGTTAAAATCCTTGAGCATGTAATATTTCTCCCCGCTCGTTCCAATTTTAACATCGATCAATCCCCTTGTCACCATCGTGTTTAGCTTGCGCCGCAATTTCTGGTCCAAGGTGGTGATCGTTTTATCCCATCCCGGCACGTCGAGCAAGTCCAGAAACGTTTTTAGAGTCGTGGGCGCGTTTCCTAATTCAACAAGCTTTCCCATGACCTCCCAGTCGACCGTATCGAGCTCGAAGAAGTTCGGTACGATAACGAAATTGAACGAGCCCATCCGGTAATCGAGGATTTCGTAGGGATAAAAATCATACACGGTCGACGATAACCCATCGCGCAATATCATCGCATGGAGGTGCATCTGTACAGGGGTTAGATTGAGATAGACTTTCCTGTTCGCATGCTCGTGCTCGATGTACCTCCTCAGTTTCGAAATATCTTGCAAGATCTTCGGATAAGTCAACGATACGTGCACGACTTCGGGCTTGAGCTCTTGTAGAAAGAAGAGGGCATCGGTAAGCTGCGTGATCACTTGCTCGTCTTCGCCTTCGTGGAAAGAAATGAGGATCACCTTATCAATGGGAGCTCCGTTCAAATTAGCCTGCCGCACCCTAGACAAATGCATGTTCGAGGCCCGTTTCTTGTCCGGATACTCGTGGTTCACCGCGATGACCTCGAGGTCTCGTTTATCCCCGTCTGCTTGCTTCACGGTGTGTCATCCAACAAGGTTAAGTCTTCAAACCGCTCTACTTTGGTGGCGGTCATAGCTCCATTAGTGACCTTCTTCGGCTGGTAGATCACTGCATCCGGGAAGGTGCTCCTCATAATTTCGAAGTCCTCCTTCAGGTATTTCGAGTTTGCATCCACTTTCAACACGATTATGGTGAAGATTTCCTTCGAATATTTCTCGATCGCCTTGAAGAACCGGATCTTCGTCGGATAATCGAATCTATCGGTCGTTTCATCGATGACCACGAACGCGCTGAACATCTTCGCAAGGGCGACCATGATGCCGAGGGCGATGGATGCTTGCTCGGAACCCGATGCGGCATCGTCGAGCAAGTCGATGTTGTCGCCGCTCGGACGTCGTAAGGTCGTTTTGAGATAAATGTCCGACCCTGGTTCTCCTTCCCTTTCGATGACCAAGTAGCGCTCGCCGGTGATCTCCTGGTAAAATGCTTGCGAGAGCTTGATGATGCTTTGAACGAGCTCCTCTTCGATCTTATCGATGTTGATGTTAGACAGCACTTGCTCGTTAACGGCGATGAGTGTAGGAAGAAATTTGCCATAAAGGACCCTCGCAACCTCCAGATCCCGGCACCATTTCTTGTAATCTTCTTGTTTCGTCGTCACTGATGTCCCGATGTCTCCAAGCACCTTGATCGTTATATCTAACACAGCTTTCAAGTCCAAGAGTCCTTGATCGTGCTTATCGAGGTTGGTAACTAGATCCTCATCGTCTGCGAAGGATCTCCCCATTTCTGCCTTCAATTCATCGATAAACTTGGTTTTCACGTCAGCCAATCCGCTCTTGATAGCGGTGAAGGTTTTCCCCTTGGTTTTTTTCTTGAGATGTTTTTCCACAAAGGTTATCGCCAAGGTTTGAGCACCAACGACCGCCTGGTTCCAGTCTTCGATAGTTTTTAGATCCGAATCGAACTGACTGTTGATGGTATCAAGAGTCTTGAGGTCTTTTTGGAGTCCTTCCATCAACGAATCGGTCATGCTCATTTTCTTCTCCAATTCATCAAGCTCGTCGATCTTGACTTGGAGCGAATCGATGATGCCCTTCAGTATATCTTCGGGAATGCCTTTTTTGCCATCGGCCGAATAAGGTAATAGCATCTCGTTAACAACAAATGGCTTGGTATCTATATGCTGGATAAACTTGTCCACAGGCATGTAGACTTGGATCTGGTTTTTCTCCACTCGACCGCTTAAGGGGAATAATGTGGATGGTTCAATTTTTTCCGGATGCTCTAATCTCTCTTGCAGTTCTTGGTAACTTCCTTTTTTGGTGATGACTTCTTCAAGATTCGACACGACGTGCTTATCCTTGAGCTCCTTTATTCTTATAAACTCATTCCTTGCTTGGTTGAAAGAACTCATAATCCCCACGAGCTGATCTTGATACTTCTGGATTTCTTCGGCTGAAGCGATGGGTGATAGCTCATTTCGCTGCAAGGCTTCCTCGAGACCTTTTACCGTCAAATTATCCGTCTTGAACTCCGGTGCAACAAACGCGTCGCTTGGTGGACTAGCCTCAATGGTCGAAATACATCTCCCGAGATTCTCTCGCGAGGATTTGAATGAGTCCGAGATTGTCTTGAACGAGGCCGAAGCTTTGTCAATGAGTTCCAGATCAAGATTATCTTCATGTTTATTGTATTCCTCGTATTTATCTCGTTTATCTTGAACGAGGCCGAGCATATTTCTTACAGATTCAAGTTGCCGGTCCATCTCCAATTCTCGAGTACTCAACAACAACCGAAATGATCCAAGTCGCTTTTCAGGATCTTGGGTTAATACAAGCGTATTGATGATCGTCCTCACGTCGTCTGCATCTTTGACGTTTTCATCGTCCAAGAGCGCCAACAATTCATGCATAAATGCAGCGTATTCGTCCTCGATATTTTGATCGAAGATCTGGAGCTTTCCAACAAGATCGCGCCCGTTGCTATTGATGCCCTCCAAGGCAGTCTGCATCTGCTTGAGTTCTTTCGAGAGCAGCTCTTTGACGATGTTATAACCGCCATCTTTACCGGCGAATTGCTTGGTGGCGTTCTTGAACTCCTGGACATTCTCGATAGCGATTAGCCTGTCGATCATCTGCGGGTAAAGTCCAACTGCTTGTAGTTTTTCGTCAAGTAAATTCGTGTTTGCATTGATCCCGACTAACTTGACTTCCGTTTCTTCGATGATATCTTCCCGTTTTTCATTGGAAAAGGCTACCTGGTCACGTATGCCATCACGAGTATTGAGATAGTTCTCGCCCGTCATTTTCGAGCTGGTGAGAGAGAAATACTCTTTATCTTTACTCGCCACGAGTCGTCGTTGGAGCCTGTAGAGAATACCCTTGAATTCGTATACCATCTCAAGCGTCGTCTCTTTCGAATCTCCCATGATCGACGTCAAGGTTCTATTTCTATCCATCGTCTGCTTGATACCTTTGAAAAGCCATTTCATGGCCTTGATGGGATTTGTTTTTCCCGTACGGTTATAACCGAAAAAGGCGATGAGCAGCGACCTAAATTCAAACGTTGCAGTCATTCCCGCGAAATCTTTCATTCTAAACAGCCATGGTCGAAGCATAATTTTTATCCCTCTTTTTTCGTAGATTTGGCCTTCGTTGCCTTCATTGCCGAGGTGAGCACGGGATCGATTGATGCCATGTCCAGGGAAATGTTGAATGTATCGTTGAGCTCGGGAAGAAGGTTCTCGATAGACCCGCCAATATATTTTGCTGCATTCACGTTTTTTGCTTTTTCAACGAAGAACGTGTTCTCCGCAGCTTCAATTTTCGTGATGATATCCTTGATCTTGGCAGGATCAACGGTTATTTTCTTTTCTCTCAATTTTTTTACGATGGCGTCGACTTGAGCTCGCGTGTTCTGGAAGGCCGTTTCCTTCGTTGGCAATCGCTCATTCTTCACTTGGTCGATGTCGATGCTCGGTTGGACGAGGTTTTCATCAGCAACAAAGGGATTAACATAAATATTTTTGAACCCATTGAACACTGTGGTGATGTCGTTGTTGATGGTGAACGAGATAGCAGGTTCGATGGTCCCCGTGAGCACCGGCAATACCAGGACGGATTTCAATATTCCCGTGGCGACCAAGTCATCGTGGACAAGTTTTGCGATAATCTGCCAATCACTCCGGACCTGTGGTATATTCACGCCCGTGACATCGTATTTTACCTCCACATTGGCCATCGTCGGGGTAAATTCCTTGAATTCGACATCCAACGTTTCGTCATCAAGCATCAAGTAACCAAATGGATTCTTGAATTTCGTAGATTCTTCAAGACTCCCGGCTTTGTATTCGTATTTCTTAACAAACCCGCGATTTTTTACCACCCACGTCGGGAACGAAGCGGGCATGTACACGATATTCTTTTTTTTCCTGTGAACCTCATACACGTGTTCATGAGCGTTTATGATTTTATCGAAGTTCGATGCCACGATGTCCAAGATATCATCATCGATGCCCGTTTCTTGCCCGCGGCGGATCATGTTGACGTGTAAAAACAGCACGTGACGCTTCCTGTTCTTTGTAAAAGCGGATTTCCGCTTTGCGAGCTCTTGGAAAGCTTCTTTCGTGACTTGTGCAGGAGCATCGTGAGGAACGGGGGCAAACCACGCGTTCACGTTCCCGATTTCCACGGGGCTGATATTCGATCCATTCTCACCATATTTCGTGATCGCAACCGTCTTGAAGTTCTTTGTGCCTTTTTCGATGCTCGGGAACACTCTCTCGTCATCGTGATTTCCGTTCATGGCAAACCACGTGATGTTCGTACTCTCGATCATTTTCTCTATCTTGACTTGGAATTCGCTGCCTTCTCCCCACGTGATTAGCCTGCCTTGAAGCGATTGGCGCTTGTCGACGAAATCCCCAAGTAAAGCTATTGCGATCGGTTCGGCGCTTTTCACCTGGTCGATGAACTGCTTGAACTCGGCAAATTTATCGTATTTTTCATGGAACTGCATCAAAAGATGCGTGTCCCCGATGATTGCGATTTTACTCACTAGCTTTCTCCTCCTTTGGGGGGATTAAAGAGTCTTTTTTAAGAAATCGTTCCCGGACCTCGTCGGGCACGCCTAGGAGCTTCATTAAGTCTTCGGCTATTTTGATTTCCGCTTCGGTAACATTATCATGGAACGTGTCGTGTACTTGGCCTTCGTAATAATTAATCCGAACAGGTAATGGCAGATTCCTGCCGATCTTGTCTTGGAATGCCACTGCCACGCCTACGTCGGAATATTTGATGAAGTTGTCGAATGGACCGAGGTTTGCAGGGACATTCTTGAAGAGCAATGAGCGCATGGAATCGACCGGCAAGCCGAGAGTTACCATCCAACCAAGCTGCGTGAGCAAGGAGGAGTCGATGTTGTTCACGTCTTGGAGGACGAGGCCGATGCCAACACCAAACTTCCTTGCTTTGACCTGGACTTTCGTGAACAGTTCAATCTGCTTCCACGACTGGCCTCTCAACTGCGCGGTGGCTTCCTCGATGATAAACAAGCATGGTCGAATGTCGGGGTTGTAACCGACCTTTTGGCGCTCATCGACGAGGTAGTGCAAAGCGATGCGCTGGACGAGCATCTTGTCGTCGGGCTCGAGGTTGGACTCGTCGATTATCAAGATGTATCCCTTGTTCCCCGCGTCCTTGACGTTCTTGAGCAGGTTAAACTCATCGGCGAGTTTTTCCGTGGTCTTTTGAGCCTTATCCTTGAGCTTATCCAGGTAATGAAACTCCGTCGTTTTTCTGTCAAACCAGAGGCCAATGTACTTCTTGTTTGCCCACAAGAATCCTTTTAACTTACTCTCCGCCGCAAGGAATGAATCCCGCGTGAAGCCATAAGCATCTCGATTTTGGTTTTTGAACAAGTTCGGATCTCCTTGTTTCACAAACCAATTGATGAACTCGATGGACAACCTCGCCTCGTCGAAATCCGGCCGGGCTAGGCTATTAACGTCTGTATAAAAATGGCTAATATAACTCATGATGAGAGCAGCACCACGCGTTCCCTCCATATCACGCAAAACTTCGGTCATGGGTATGTACTCAAGAGGAATCTTCATGGGTGTCGGTGTCAATTTCGCCCACTTCGTACCATCTACACCCTTTATACTCTTGGCTTCATCGATACAAATATCCACGAACGTCACTTCTGGCGAGACGTCATTCCGTGCCATCAGGCCGAACGCACCAACATCAATGCCCCAGTCTCCTGGCTTGAGAGAAGTCGTGTATTCTCCTACATCATCGAACAAGATCAACCCGGGCCCATTGTAGTTCTTATCCAACTCATCTTTTTTAGCGGCATTCTTGTATTCGACTTGTTGCCGCATGGTCTCGAACACTAGAAGCTTAAGCGTGTTTCCCTTGCCTCTTCCTGATAGCGAGATAACGGCGAAGTGGATTAGCTCGTTCCCCTTCAAAGCCACGAAATAATCGTTG
>JAUQYW010000453.1 GCA_030587525.1 Candidatus Sigynarchaeota archaeon
CACCAGCAATCACTATAACCGCCGCCGGATCAGTCCAACTCAAGCCTATGTATGCACCATCATCCATCATCGCATCGACCGTCGCTGCTAAGCCACCCGTGTTGCTGAACGTCACTGTCAATGTGAAACTCATACCACCAACGTAAGGCCCTGCACCGTTCGGCCCGGTAATCACGAGGTTCGTGATCGTAACCGACGCTTGTGCTTGCATGTTCACGCCGATCGTGTCTTGTGGCATATCGCCACTGATAGCACGGAGCGTGATCGCCTCGGTACCAATCCACACGACCGTGATGGTCACAAAAGCAGTCGCTGCACCCGCCGCTGCCGTCACCGTGAATACTTGCGTGTTCGTGCCACCAGCAATCACTATAACCGCCGCCGGATCAGTCCAACTCAAGCCTATGTATGCACCATCATCCATCATCGCATCGACCGTCGCTGCTAAGCCACCCGTGTTGCTGAACGTCACTGTCAATGTGAAACTCATACCGGCAACGTAAGGCCCTGCACCGTTCGGCCCGGTAATCACGAGGTTCGTGATCGCCACGTTCGCTTGAGATTGAATGCCCACGAGAATCTGGTCGACCGGCGTGTCGCCACTAATGGCGCGGTTCGAGATCGCCTCGTTACCACTCCATGTAACATGGATGTCAACAGACGCATTCGGCGCCGCGCTCACACCAACGTTCACGGTAAAGACTTGAGTGTTGGTTCCACCTGCAACTACAATCACTGCCGCAGGATTACTCCAGGTTAAATCCGTGTAAGTGCCATCATCCATCGTCGCATCGACCGTTGCCGCCGTGCCGCCCGTGTTGCTGAAGGTGACCGTGAGCGAGAAACTCGATCCTTGACTATATGGACCGGGAGGAGCGACCGCGAGGTTCGTGATCGCCACATATGCTTGCGATTGAATGCTCATGAGGATCTGATCTTGTGGAATATCTCCAAAGATCGCCCGTGCCGAGATAGCCTCGGTACCCGTCCATGTAACGTGTATGTCCACCGATGCATTCATCATCGCTCCTGCCGCGATGATCACCGTGAATGCTTGTGTATTCGTGCTCCCCGGATTCACCGTCACTGGTGCCGGATCGCTAAATGACAAACCGGCATAAGTTTGAGCATTGCAAGTTCCATCAACGACCCCCGAGGTGCCGCCCGTGTTGCTGTACGTCACCATCAACGTGAAACTCATACCGCCAACGTAAGGACCCAGAGGTGCAGTTACCAGGCCCGTGATGGCTATGCTCGCTTGAGATTGAATCGCCACGTTCAATGCCGGCGGAACCGAACTTCCCGTACCGCCGGATACAGGTGTTGACGGTGGTTCTGTGCCAGCCCATGTTGCACGAATGAGCACCGATGCATTCGTGGCCACGCCTGCGGCAATGGTGATTAGAAAATCGACGCTGCCTGTTCCACCAAAGGCTGCAACGCTAATTATACCTGAACTGTTCGCAGATAGGCCGGTAAACCCGGCGAAATTTAATGTAGTAGTGATGGAATTGACGGCCAAATCACCAGTATTGAGATAGGAAACGCGGACAACGAAGCTCATTCCGCCAACATAGGTACCGGTTCCCGTCCGATACATGATACCGGTAATGGATAAAGCCGAAGCCGATGATAGCGGATCGCGGGGTTTATACAAGAGGTTGCCAGAATTATAATTCCAGGGCATTGTTTCTTGATTTTCTTTTGTAGAAATCACTATCATTGTGATTGCTAGGATGGCACAGAAAGAAATGATCAATCCACTTGTCTTTGAAATGGTCGAATGCTTCTTCATAATGATATTACCCCCACTCTGCAGTATCATCTGAGATGAATGAATACAAGTTCGTACCGATGAGATAAATAATTTTACTTCTTTTGTTTTATACGCTTTATACGCCGAGCGTGGTATTTTTTTGATTTTAAAGGGAATTTAAAAAAAAGGATTGAATAACGCGCGATTAGAATGCAATTTCTACACACACCATAAAAACATGCCCGATGTGCTTTCTCGTAATATTATTTTTTCGGTAGATCGTTTGAATGTTCTGCTGCATAAACAGTTCGTGGAACGACGCCATTGTAGCATTTGCACTCGAATTGCCTGCTGATAAATGGGCAATGCCGTTCGTAATGGAGGGCATTCTTGTTGTAGCACCTGCCACCCATGCAGAACAAGCAGCTTTCACCGAATCGAATCATGGATGGATTACCATTGACAATGACATAAACATCCAACTATGAACGAATGGCATGTGTGACCGGAAAAACCTTGTCATCTAAGCGTGCATCAAAAACACATGCGCCACCACCACAAGCATATAGTTTCTCCGATCCCGATTTCCCGCAGTACCAGGTCGAAGCCGAGTTCATGTCCGATCCCCTCAGCCTCGAGTCCATGGAGTTCGTCATGCTCGCCATCGCTGGCGACGATTTCAACGTGTAATGGCGCCAGCATCATGATGGCTTCAGCCTCCTTGCCGGCAATTGGCTTATCGACTGGCGGGCGCAGTTTGGTCACCACGTCGCCGAGGATGACGGGTGGCGCAGCACAATCACGAAAACCACGTGGCGGGCGCTGCGGAATAGGATCGAGGCGTTTGCGGACGAGATTGCGGGGGCCATGCTTCCCCGGCGTTAAGACATCATCGAGCGCGAAGGGCGGGCTATGGACGCATTCTTGCGGGAGAAGTATCGCGTGGTGACCGATTCCTTGGATGAACAGCGCCTCGC
The DNA here is from genome assembly GCA_030587525.1 of Candidatus Sigynarchaeota archaeon. GTDB lineage: Archaea > Asgardarchaeota > Lokiarchaeia > Sigyniarchaeales > Sigyniarchaeaceae > Sigyniarchaeum > Sigyniarchaeum tengchongense. Next base: position 2,734 of record JAUQYW010000453.1, read on the forward strand.
AAAGCTCTTCGAGCACGTATGGAAAGCGGCCATCGTGGCCAAGTACCCCTTGCTTGAAGGATATATTAGCATCCCTTTTCGCTAATGGAATGACTTCCTCATACCGTAACCGGTGCCCGATGCTTCACGTGCGGCCATAAGTTCACTGCTGACGAGTTTTATGCCAAAATGCTAACATTTTTTTATAAGGATGCACGAATTGGCATGATACTTCTGGCGATTATTGATGTCTGAGATTGAAAAGATTTGCGTTCACTTCAAGGAAACAGACAAGATTGGAAATTCTGGACAAAAAATATATCGATGCGATGCTCGTGATCTCGTTCTCGGCGAGGATGCCAAGGTTTGTTTCGTTTGCGAAGAATACAAGCCAGGGAAGAACGAATATGACGAAAATATCAAGCAAGGCATCGTTGATTACTTGAGTGGGAAACGCAAACGGGAAGGCAAGCGCTGGACGAAGAAGAAAGGGACCGGTAAGGCGAAATCATCTCGCAAGCGTGGCGAGGATTTCGACGAGGACGAAGACGAGGAGCCTGAAGAAGCCGACGAGCCCGAAGAAGCAGATGAAGCCGAGGAAGCCGAGGAGCCCGAAGAAGCCGAGGAAGCCGAGGAAGCCGAGGAAGGCGAGGAAGCCGAGGAAGGCGAAGAAGCCGAGGAAGGCGAAAAAGGCGAAAAAGGCGAAGAAGCCGAGGAAGGCGAAGAAGCCGAGGAAGGCGAAGAAGCCGAGGAAGGCGAGGAAGGCAAGGAAGGCAAGGAAGGCAAGGAAGGCGAAGGAAAAGGAAAGGCCAAGAAGAAAGTGTCAGAGAAGAAAGTTCTCGAGAAGAAAGTTCTCGAGAAGAAAGGTACTGGCAAGAAGGAACCTGAAAAGAAGCCTGCGCCCAAAGCCAAGGCCAAACCCGCTCGCGCGCCGAAAGAAGTCCAGCTTGACAAGGAAGATAACGAGCTTTATGACTTGATCAAGAGCAAGGGCGATGTCGGCATCATCCAGATGAATCTCAAGGACGAGTCCAAGCTGCCATCGAGCAAGATTTCAAAGATCCTGCTCAAGTTGAAGGACGCTGGCCTGATCGAGAAGGAACAGACAAAGGTAAAGGATGATAAAGGCAAAACCACGATCACGAACTTGATCAAGGCCGTGAAGAAATAGGATTTCAAAGGATGCTTTTTTTCAATCCTTATTTTTCGTTTTTTAGATGTCGGGGATATCAAGAAAATTCCTCCACGAGCTCCGATTTGCTCTCGATCATAGCGATGCCCCAGTTTCCGGGCGTGACCATCTAGTTCGTCAACTTGCTGCCCTCAAAGCTCAAGCCCAAGACGACCGTGTAAGATACTTTTCTAAAACCGGCATTTTTCTTAGAGGAGGAGATTAAAATGATCAAGGTGAACGATTAGACTTGGATTAACTTTTAAATAATAAGAAGCCTAACGTAAACCGAGGACGATGACTTTCGAGACCGGTACTACAGCTATAATATTGGCAATTAGCTTGATTTTTTTCATTCTGGTGCAAAAAAAAATCACTTCTTTTGAAATCGCCCGGTGGCCATTCTTTTCAATCACGGGCGGGTCAATTTTTTTGTCGGTCATTTCCTTGTCGTTTATGCAAATAGCGCTTGAGGTGCTCGTTATCGCCTTGTTGCTTTATCTCGGCTCGCTTACCAGCATCGTGATTTTCTTGATATATAAAAAGCAATGCGTAGTCACCTTCATCTTGCTGGGACTTGACATAGGCATCCCAATGTCAATAGGGATGATAGGCATATTGCCATTCCAGATGGCCTTCACGATGTTACTTTCTGGATTGGTGCTAATTATGTTCTTGTTTAGCTATCCCGGATTTGGTAAAAAGACCGTCGAAGCGAAATTGACACGAAAATCCGTGATATCTACCATCACGTTCGTCGGTTACATTCACGCGATATTCGCTTGTTTGGGATGTATCTATTATTTTGTGGTATTGACGCACGATCCTTTGTACGGCTATTTGTTTTATGGATGCATGGGTGTGCTGCTCGTTTTGAAACTCTTCTCGTGGCAAAGGAAGCGTCGCTCCGGGAAATGAAAAAATGAGCCATCACGGCTCGAAGGACATATTAACATCCCTTTTCGCTAAAGGAATGTTTTGTTTTTTAGATTTCGGGAATATCAAGGAAACTCGCCAAGAACGCGTAGAACGGCATCTTTTTCATGTTTCCTTTCACCCGGTCCTTCAAGAATTTCAAGTACCGGTAATCCGTGCTCGTGAGTGGTGTGCCTTGCTTTCGTTTCATCAACGCGGAGAATTCTTGCTTTGAAAGGACGGCGTCGTCGGGGTGAAGCGAATCGTGCTGCTTCACTTCTTTGAGAAACTCCGCCAGGTCGAGAAACTTTTCCGCGGTCCTCTCCGCTGCCGAGGGCGGGAGCAATGACTTGTCGATGCTCACCAGGTTGGCGATCATCTGCTTGGCCGTGTCGATATCACCGCGGATGAAGGTCCGCCCACGTATCCATTCAGCAAACCGCTCGAGGGCGACCAGGAAATCCCCGTTTGCTTGCATCGATGGCATGTTTTCGGTGATCTTAGTCGAAGAGCGATGAGATTCTATCACCACATTCTTGTCTTGCAACAGCTTTTTTAACAAGGCGATCTTTTGCCTGTCGGGAAGATTCGTCTCATCTTCTTTTCCTGGCTTAGCAATATCCCCTCCAAGAGGTTGTTTTTTCGTGCTCGCTTTCTTGGGAGGCGGATCTTGCCTGGCGAAATCATCGAGCGGCATTATTGAATTCACGACGTTCCGACATAAAAAGCGCGTCTATTAACGGCTTGACATGGCCTCAAGGAACGCGCCGTCGTTTCACAACCGTTTCCAATGTGCAAGGATGGATGAGCCCATCGGGACGTGAAAATAATCCTCCATGATGTTACATTTGGCCTTGAGCATGAAAAAGATATTTTCGCTTTTTGGCCGTTCCGACAAGGCTTCGAAATTACCTTGACCTTTCGCGATGATGACATCGGCCGTGCTATACACGCGCTTGAACTCCGGCGATGCCTCATCAAGGATAATGCCCGGCGATTGAGTACCTTCGATAACCTTGACTAACTTGTCGATGCTTGCAAGGCTTGCATCCTCCAGCGTGGCATCATTGATGATGGGACCGGCACGGACGGAATAGATTACTTCCGTGTCGAACTGCCGGAGAATCTCCTCGATGAGGACCTTGTCGAAGATTAATTCGCCGGCGTTGTCGGCGATGTACAAGATTGATTTCGCTCGTTTCAGCGCGCCATGCAAAGCATTGAAGTGGTCGATCGCGAGGTGCAGGTCATCGATCTCCTTTTCAAGATCGTATTCAATGTTCGTTCCGAAATCGATGAGGTTGCCCACGATGGCGATGCTCACGGCGGTCTTCAACGGGTCGCTGCTTGCCCGCACCTTCTCGACTAGCGACGGGTACATTTTCGCGGCGATTTCATTCGATCTCCATTTAATTTCCTTGAAGATATCGGGATCATGGAAAAATTCACCTATTGCCTTATACACGCGCTGACCAGTCCTCGATGGCACGGCGTCCATGATGGCATCGTCCTTCAATATATCCATGACCCGGTTAAGCAATGCCTTTGTATCTTTTCTTGAAGTGCCTTTATCCTTGATATTAATAACGCGAATGGTCTGGTTCAACAAGCACGGGATGCAATTGGCGTGGAATTTCATACAACGTATGCCTTATCGATGTTAAGGGGAGGTTTAATGATGAAGAGACACGTATTATAAGCTATCCCGCCAATTAGTATTGATAACTATGAGCACGACGAAGCTGGAACCCGTCAAGAAATACTTTTACATCTGCGCGCGGTGCAATTCCTGCAAATTCATTTACAAGAATGGCAGTCCCGAAACATATATGGAAAGTTGCCCCGCCGGTTCGTATTTCTGGTTCGAACCTTACTGGGCCA
>JAUQYW010000475.1 GCA_030587525.1 Candidatus Sigynarchaeota archaeon
GATAGACTTGTTGCAGCACCATGTTGAAGTGATACTCGATCGGGACAGAAACATCTACTAATTTTTTTTCGGCACTATTGAAGTACAAGATCTTTTCCTCTGGTTCCCAGGCATACGCGAGAAAATTCTTTATGTTGATTCTTAGCACGTCGTTGATGTTCTTGTGCCGTTCGTGTATGTGAGTAATCTTTTCCGTGTATAGCTTGATGTGTTTCCGGTACAAGATGACATTTTCTTGCGTGAATTCCTTTTCAAGGATGGACGTGCGGTCCTTGTTCCGGATCTTGATCACCTCGTCGGGCACTTGATCGAGTTTGATGAAGCGAGCAGATTCTGTACAAAACCCAATCTTTTCTTTCTTGAGAGTGTCCACGATGTCGTATTTCTTGTCGGATACCCACTTGGCAAGCATCCGCTCGCCCACGGTATTTATGAGGACCTTGATCCTATCCTTGAGAGCGTAAGCGATGATAAGGATCAGGATGAATGCTGCCGAATACTGCGCGATCTGGTTGAGCAGCAGTAAAGTGACGATTACGAAGAACAACATTGCTAAGATAGCACCAAGAGCCCCGATCACCTGCCCTAGCGTCTTCCGATCCTCCCGTTCTTTCGTCTGGAGCACGAGTACTTGCTTGATGTAGGACTTGAGGAAACTCTTCCAATAATGAATTTTATCATTCTTGGAGCCATCCGCATTGGCACTATCGATGACCAGCGTGTAATCCATTTTTTTACGACGCTGCTGTCGCTTGGCTATCATCTCTTGAATAGCAGGTATGAGTTCCTTGTAACACCCCCTGGTTTCGAGTTTCTGTAAAAGCACGGTGAAATAATGCTCTATGTAATAGCTAACATATTCGTCCGCGGCGAAATACGTCGCTCGGGTTCGTTCAGGAAATTGCACGCTGAAAAAAATTGGCTCGAACTCGTGGAACTTTTCCTGGATCTTGTAGACCGTCGCGATCAAGTCTTGCACGGTCTCGATCTCGATCTCGCTTGGATCGTTGCTGGGACATAAGTCGGTGAGCAACACGACCTGGTTCTTCAAATTACTGCGCACGATCTGCGCATGCATCTTCAACTCGTAGATGAGGCGCTCGTTGATTTCCCCCTCATCATACTTCCCGGTCATGATCTCGTCGAGGATCTTTTTAATCCGGTTCAAGGGAGAGAGCGAATTCTCAGGATTCACGATCGCTGTGAGCGGGAAAATTGGTGTTTGGAACCGGATAGATGATTGAAAGTCGTGGAAAAATTGCTGCTTGGAATATGTTTCCTTGCTGACTTTCAACTCTGGAGGGATAAAAAAGTAGCCCGTGATGCTATAATCATTCTTTACAACGCCCTTCTGTAAAAAGTAATCGAAGCTCACTTCAAGGTTATTCTTATCCTTGAATTCGAACCCGCTGTCCAGCAACTCGTCCTGGAACAGCGCTTTATGCCTCGATGGAATTTTCTTTGGGGCTTCTACCACGTTTTCGTTACCTTTGCCGGTAAACAACATTGCTTTGATGGATATAGACTATTTACTTTTAAAGGTATTGGAAGTGGTCGAAGATCAAGGACATCCATCGCCAATTTCGAGGAAATCACGCCGAATTAAACCCGATCAAGAGAAAAAAATATTCTTTCTCCGGCAAGTATTCTGAAATCAATAAGATTTTACCGTTTTTTCTTGGAGTGGCTTAAACGGGCAATGATCGTTTTATTTTTATACATAGATGAGCATGGATGTGATCATGGATTTGATCATCAAGTCACGCGCTTTCTCAACAAAAAAAAGAACAAAGCAAATCAAGGAAGAACTCGTGGGTATGTACGGCGAACGAGTAAATCAATATATCGATGAGAATGTTGAGGAAGGGAAGCTTGACAACGGAGGTCTTGTTGTTCTAATTAAGAAGGAACCCCGGTTTTTCAAGGAAGATGAAGCTGACGCCACGTGGATCCCGTTCGTTGATGTTGCGAGGGAGATCAACATGAAACGCATCATCGTCGATCAACCGGCGGTTCCATACATTAGCAGCGGTGCCGATGTCATGCGCCCTGGCATCGTTGATATCGATGGCACCATTAAAAAAGATGATCTTGTTGCTATTGCCGATCAAAAGAACAAGGTAACGATTGCCATCGGAAAAGCAATGTTTGATGCAGGGGAAATGAAAGCGATGGACAAAGGCAAGGTTATCAAAACCATTCACCACGCCGGTGACAAGTACTGGGCATTGAAGAAAAAAACGTAGGTAGTAATAAGGGAATATTTTCCTTTTTTCCCCTTCACGACGCGAGCATATCTTTTTTACTAAATAAAGCTCTAGTATACGTAAAGGTAACGGCATCTGCACGATGCCAGCATCGAGCGGAAAAAAGGTCGAATGCATGAGCCGCGAAGCCGTGTTTAATGAAGCAGAACAGATCCTTGCAGAGTTTCCAGACTTTTGGGCTGTGGATGAAAACATTTACCATCTTTACGGCGTGCTTCAAAAAACCGGGGTGAAACAGTATACCATCGAAATTTATTTTCCCACGGACTTTCCCGCAAGCGCGCCGCAGATCAGGATAAGCAAAGAGGTCGCCGACCTCCTCGGGCACAAAATAGAATTAAAGACCTTGTCGAATTGGAAGCGGGGGTCATCTAAGGTCGTTGACATCTTGAAGGAATTGAAGATGCTCGTCGACAAAATGCTCGAGATGGATGAAACTGATCTTAAATCGCCTCGCAAGGAAGGACCTCCCAGCAAGGCCTATGCGGATTTTTCCACGCCGGAGCCTTTCGAATTCCAAGCAACTGGCACGAAGCCTGTCATTGCCCGCAAAGCCCCGAGGCCAAGCGAATCGATCGAAATCAAAGAGGTTCAAGAACCGAACGATGAGATCAAGGTTTTCATACCTGAAGACAAGAAATGGAGCGAGGAAGGCCTTCAACAGCATCAAGCACCTTCCGACGATGCTTATTGGAGTGGTAAATCTCCAGAAGCCGGAGCAGAGACCGGCTCGTTAACCGGCGATGCAGAGAAAGATGCCCGGCTCAAGGAAGAGCTGGACAAGATTATGGTCGAATATTCCATGGATTACACGACCATCGCCGATGTCAACGTGTATTTATCCATTTCCGTGGAGAGCACATTCATCATTCACGTGTGCTATCTCAACTATCCGAATCGCCCGACTATCACCCTGCCGGATTCCCTCAAATCCTTGATACCGAACCCGAACTCGCAGCTGAAGACCTTGAAGGAATGGGATCCGAGCAATCCCCCGGCCATCGTCGATATCATCCGCGAACTCGAGGGAAAACTCTGGTCGCTCAACGAGATCGAGGGAAAACTCAAACGAATCTTCGGCGAATTCGAGGCGATTTACCTGCCCAACAGCAAGACCGCGGTGAAAGCCACAATTCTCACCTTTGGATTTCAAGAATTTCACGTCACCATCGATTTAAAGGATTATCCGAAGCGACCCACAGTTACTTACAGCCAAAACCTTTCCGCGCTCATTAAAACATCGCCGGACCAGTTGAAAGTCATGCAAAACTGGGATAACAGCGAGGAAAAGGAGCCAGTTGCTATCATCCGGGAAATAAACTGGCTGATCGACAAGGAATCACGCATGTCGTTCGAGATCGACTTGCTCAAGACCAGCTTGAAGGATGTAAAGTGGGACCCGTTGGCGAGAACGGTCATTGTCAAGATGAAGGGGTCCATGAAAACGCAAGAGACATCGTTTGATTTCAAGTCGATATTACCCGATAACTACCCCCTCTCCCCACCTAAAATCGAGCTGGTGACCGAACTCGACGATGACGATTTACAGGGAAAGATGACGACTGCGTTGAAAGGCTTGCTATCAAACTGGAACCCGAACGCGTCCTACTTGATCGACGCGTTCAACGCGCTCTCGAAAGCAATCTTCGAGGTCTCTGTCATCAGCTGCATCATCTGCCACAAGATCCCGTGCCCACAATGCGGTAACATGCTGGATTCGCCGGAACCAAATGTCGAAACATGCAAGGCGGAATGTCCTTACTGCAATCGCATGTACCACAAGCATTGCTGGGATCAGACCATCGCATCATTCGGGAAATGCGGGTTCTGCTTGCGCCCGCCACCGCAGAATATGATGCCGTGAGATCGTGCAAAATTTGACGTTTTTCCCTTTTTGGGTCTATATTCATATTGAGAAGAATATGAAATATATTAACCAAGACTTCGATCATCTACTTACGTGCCGCATCATATCCAATTGCGTTCCTTGCGGTGAAGATCTTGCAAAACGATAGCCATGGAACAAGGGATACGGAAGAGTATTGGGCTTGCAAGGTAAAAATCGAGAATTTGTTCGATGATATCTTGTCCAACGCCGAGGAATTGGTAGATTGCTTGAATAAACTCAAGACCTTATCAGCTACGCAGCCCGGGAGTAAAAACGACATAGCCCTTATCGAAAAAAAGTTATCTATTCTCAGGACGGTGCTGAGGGCAGTGTCAGAGAGTGAACCAATTGATGAACAGCAAGGGTCTATCCCGAACCGGTTATTGCCCCTGGAGTCGTTTAATCAACAATTTCCGGGCGCAAAGGTCGAATTCAAGAATTCTTACATGCTGCTGAATTCGATTTTCGACGGGGGGTTAGCCCCTGGCACCTTGCTGGAGTTTTACTCGAATTCGATCGCGGGCCTTGATAGTTGCCTGACTTGCGGCCTTGTCGTGATGGAAAATTACCTTCGATCGGACGTGATCGATGAGAAAAACGTGCGGTTCGTCACGGCGGATCCGGTGCGGCACTGTACGCTGTTTCAGCGGTTTAGCAGCGTGCTTTGTGATGATACCTATGCAGATTGCATCAAGGTTGCACCCATCGACATGGCTGAAGATGCCCGAGCGACGATCGATGATCCTTCTTGCAGCCTCGATATCCCGCAAAATGGCCTTGTGATCATCAACTGCATCGATAACATCATCGAATTGCTCGGCTATGATAGCACCGCTCGCCGGGATGCCTTGAAACACGAGCTATTCAGATCCTTGAAGCGAGCGGCGGCCTTGAAGCGAGCGATCATCATCATTACCTCGCTCATCGTGAATAAGCCACACCAAGTGGACAAAGAAGACTGCGATATTCTCGCTGGAATCGAGCAAATGTCAGAGAGCTGCATCAAAATCCGCGTGATGAACCGGGGCCAAGCTTTCTTGATCAAGAGAAATGGAAACTATTTCGCGAGCCAGGATATTGTCGAATTCGCCACGCCGGACCACCAAGAAAATGAAG
>JAUQYW010000506.1 GCA_030587525.1 Candidatus Sigynarchaeota archaeon
CGGACGATCTGGTACTCGTGGAGCTTGTGCTCGAACTGTTTCCGGTGAATGGCATAGGAATGCGAGTAGAGCAACTTCTTCGCAGCATCGCCCAATGCTTCCGCGGAAATCACCAAACGCTCCTCGGTTAACTGGTGGAATGCAATGTCCAGGCCGTTTCCTTCAAGCAAGTTTTCACGGGGAACATGTACGTTGTTGAACTCCAATCGCGATACGAAGGCATCTTCCATGCCATAGGTCCGCAGCCGTGTTGCCTTGAAATTCTCGAGGGTTTGATCCTTGGTATCGACGATCACGGCGCCCAAGGGACCATTATCCTGCCGGCCATAGACGAGAATATATTTCGCCAGGGGCCCGTTGGTGATGAATATCTTCTTGCCCTCCAGAACGAGCTCGTCCATCTCGTCCTTGATGCGGAGCTGCATGCGTGCTATGTCGGATCCGGCCTCGAACTCGGTCATTGCCGAAGCCGCGAGCGCGCCGTCCCGCGCAACAGGAAGCAGAAACTTTTGTCGCTGGTATTGGCTCGCCTTGTAATCCACGGGATTACAGAAAAGCGTGCCACCTGCAAGACGTCCCATCTCGATGGACCAGTTCCCGCCGATATATTTTTCGCTCTTTTCGGACCAGCGACCGCCGCACAAGGCAAATGCTATAAGCACGTTTCGCATGAGCCTGCCGACGGGGTACTTATCCTTGTCCAGCACGACCGAATAATAGCCTTTACCTGCCAGCTTTTTCATAATTTTAACGATTACTTCTGCTTTCTGATCCTCCGTGGATTCCTCGAGGAAATAGTTGAGTTCCTCGAGCTTCTTGATGTCCGCATCGAGGTCATTTTCGAGAAAGTCGTAAAACTTAGCAACGAATTCCTTTTCTTCGGCATTAAGCAATGGATTAGCGAGGAGATCGCATTCTGGTAAATTTTTTTCGATCTTGATCGGATCGAATTCTTTGAATCGGATGTCCATGTGTTTCACCAATCACCATATTCCAGTTAAGGATTATATATCCAATTACCCATAATTGAGAAGATGGAGGTCATCAAGTTCTACAGGATGATGACAACAGCCTCGCCCTCGGTAACGGCGACATTGTCCTGGTTGTAGACATTTGTTTTTATCTTGAGAAACTTGAGTTTCCCTTCCTTTTTCGTGAATTTGTCGATAACTTCCGCTTCCGCGGTCAACGTGTCACCAGCGAAAACCGGCTTGCGAAAATCCAATTTTTGAGAGACATGAAGGGTACCAGGTCCAGGGAGTTTCATTCCAAGCAAACACGATATCAAGGTAAAAGACAAGCCACCGTGGGCCACGCGCCGGCCGAATTGCGTGGACTTCGCGTATGTCTCGTTCACGTGGAGTGGATTAAAGTCACCAGAGATTCCGGCGAACAGCGTGATATCCGCCTCGGTGATGGTCTTGGAATGGTATGCTTTGTCTCCAATTTTGAAGTCGTCCCAGTTTGCGAGTTTGATGTCCATGATATTGTGGTTCGTTTGAAAGCCTTTTATTTCTTTAGGTCAAAAAAAGATCACCAACTACGATGAGGTAAATTCAAGTGACACGCGTTTGCATGATCGCTGGCGCCACGACTCCCTTTGACTATGGTCCCACGGGCTTCGAGACGATCGAGGAGGGAGCCGTGATGTGCGTCAAGGAAATCCTGCAAGATGTCCCGGAATTCCGCATGCGGGACATTGATTGCATGATATACTCTCACTTTTCTGTCCACTTCGGACACCAGCTTTGCCCCGAATGGATCGTTCACGACCATCTTGGCTTAGTCGGCGTTCCGCAGTTCCGGGTGGAAAATGGTGGAAACACGGGCGGGTCCGCACTCTACGCGGCGTGGCTTGCAGTGAAATCGGAGCATCACCACGTTGTACCCATAATTGGATGGGAAACTATGGACACGGTCTCGCAATCGCAAGGATCTGAGTTTATAGCTCTTGCATCAGACATGCGTTATGAATTAATGGTGGGCGGAATCTATCCACTCTTCTACGCGGCTATGGCATGGAAGTGGATGAAGGAAAATAACGTCACGGAAGAAGACGTGGCACGCATTGCTGTCAAGAATCGCAATAATGCTATGGAAAATACCAAGACCCAGTGGTACCGGAACGAGCACAAATATCTCAAGGTCGAAGACGTGTTAAATTCCCGTATGATCGCTTGGCCGATAAAGAAATACGATTGCTGCCTAATGAGTCGTGGTGTGGCCGCGGCGGTCATCTGCGACGAGGAATATGCCAAAAAGGTAGCACCGGACAATTACGTGGTCATTGATGGCATTGGCTTGTCCAGTTGCACGATACGTGCGGGAGACCGCATCAACTTTCCCGGGTGGACAGAACGATATGGCGCTGGCTATCCCGACATGACGGAATTCGCGGCTTGCAGGAACGCGGCCGAGGCCGCATACAAGCATGCCCACATCACCAACCCTCGAAAGCAGATCAACGTGATGGAGATTCACGACGCTTTCTCGACGAGCGAGGCACAGATTTACAAAGCATTAGGCCTGGTCGACAAGGACAACGTGGCAAAGTTCATCCGAGATGGCTGCGCTGAAATCGGCGGTGAGCTTCCGGTTAATCCCGGGGGTGGCTTGCTCGGCTATGGCCATCCTGTCGGTGCCACGGGGCTCATGTCGCTGACCGAATGCTTCTACCAGCTCACGGGAATGATTGGAAAGAAACACTTGTCGAAAAAAGGGCAGGTCCCGAACGCAGAGGTTGGCCTTATCAACAGCCACGCGGGAACGGGAACGAGCATTTCGAACTTCATCCTACGGAGGCCGTGATCATGGGAAAGAAAACCAAGCCAATACCAGAAAAGAAAGGAACTGCAGAGCCAAAACCAACTGCGGAAAAGAAGGCGGACGCAGCGAAAGCAAAGACCGATGCATCGGCAGTGAAGAAACCAAAGTTCACGAAAATCGTGGACAAGCGCCCTGCCGGCGTTTCAGAAACGGGTTTAGCGGTAGTGGGTTACGAGATTTCTGAAGATGGAGCGTATATCAACACGAAACTACATTACGACCAGTTGTATACCATTCGTCATGGTTCAAACTCCAAGTTGTTTCTTGGCTTCCTCGAAGGAAAGCTGTTCGCCACGCGGTGCCCGAAATGCGGTGATAAGTTCTTCCCGGCACGTACCGTTTGCTGGAATTTGAATTGCAATCTAGCCGCGACCGAATGGGTCGAATTGAAGCCCGTTGCCAAGGTCCACACGTATACTATTGCAGGATGGTCCGGCCGGTCATCGCTGAAAAAATTGCCGTTCGTGCTCGCGTATGGTATCATCGACGGCTGCAAGACCGCGGTTGCCAACGAATTGCACGGTCTCGACCCATGGGATGCAGAATTCGATATGCCTCTCAAAGTGGTGTTTAAACCGAAAGAGCAGCGTGTCGGAGCGATTACTGACTGGCATTTCGAGCCCGCAGATGGCTGGAAACCAGCCCCGATGAATCCCACGAAAGAGCGGATGAAGAAACTCACCTTGCCCGTGTATGATTGGGTAAAAACGATGAAAGAATAAGCCCTTATAACGTTTATTCATTTTTTTCTCTATTATTGATGACGGGAAAGGATCTCGATATTCCAGGAGACTTTTTGCGTTTCAAAGAGATTTTGAATCATTTTTTATACATCTTCACGCATATTACCATCATCATGATTCACAAGATCCGGCGTTCAGAGCGAGCCATCACCAATCAAGATGAGATCAACGCCATAATCAAGTCGGAAAAATTTATGACGATCGCCATGTGTGCTAGTAACGAACCATATCTCGTGACGTTAAATTATGGTTATGATTCCATTGAGCGCTGCTTTTATTTTCATTGCGCTGTCGAAGGCAAGAAACTCGATATTTTACGGCAAAACCCGGTTGTATGGGGACAAATAATCCAGGATCGAGGCTATATTGTCGGTGATTGCAGTCATGCCTATAGCAGCGTGGAATTCCATGGAAAGGTTTCCTTATTAAATGGTGTTCTTGAGAAAAAGAACGCACTTTCGTTTATGATCGACCGGCTAGAACCGGATCCCGAGCGGGTGAAAGAAACATTTGTCATCAACAAGGATCTGGGAAAGGTCCTTGCGGGTCGGATCGACGTCGATGCATTCTCGGGCAAAAAAGCCCATTAAGTCATAGACGGTTTAAGACTCTTCTATAATCAAGTTGCAAGTCAGATCGTTCGATTTGATGACTGCTGCCAGTCGTTCGCGTGCATTTTGCACGTAATTTGGTTCGATTTCAAACCCGATGGCGTTGCGCTTATTGGCGATTGCAACTTTCAGTGTTGTGCCAGACCCAAAAAAAGGATCCAGCACGACATCGCCCTCATTGGAACAGCTGGCGATGATCCGCTCGACCATGGTCTCTGGAAATTGAGCGGGATGCAAGCTCCGCTCCTTTGAATTCCCTTTCACGAGCGGAATGTACCACACATCGGAAGGATTCGCACCAAGGGGGTTGTTCCGCTTATCCCCGGTCTTGTTAGGAATCCGGATTCGGTCGATGTTGAAGTTGTATTCCTTGGGGTCCTTCACGAAAAAGAACAGGAACTCGTAGCGGGGATGAAACTTGTTATTCTGCGTATCAGAATTTATGTCATAATTCCAGATCACGAGATTTTTCAAGTGAAGAGAACCCCGTGTGTACTCGAGAATCCATGTTGGTGGTTCCAGCGATCCTTGGGTCGCCGAGACGGTCTCCTGCGACGAATTCATCCAGCGGCTCTTCATGTTAATCCACACGCTCCCGCGATCCTTCGTGATCCTCGATAACTCCGCCAAGACTGCCTTGATATTCTCACGATACGTGGATTCCGGGATATTATCAAAGTAATTGGTCGTGTAATTGTTCCGCGACTTCAAGTTGATGTTGTACGGCGGTGATGTCACGACCAGGTCGATCGACGCGTCGCTCATCCGTTTAAGCCCATCGAGGCAATTACCACGAATTAATTTCACGAAATTAGTACCCATACCGTGTCAAGATTGTACTGATGATTTAAAAACAAGATCGTGAATTGCAGTTCGGTTCAAACGCTGTCGATGACGACATCATTGCGGCTAAGCTTGTTGCGCGTCAATATCGTGTCAATCCATAATTCCTTGATCGTTCGCTCGTTCACGATGATTTCATCGATCAACCTACCGCCCGCCGACGAGTAAAGGGTGTACGTGGTCACTTGATTGGCCGGATCGACATCCTCCAAGTCATCATCGGTCTTCACAACAAAATAACTGGAGATAATGGTTAATCTAAACGCCTTACGAGCACGTATCATTGCATCAACGACGGATTCGTCATCCATGGGAGTCGTGCTAGGTTGGCGCTCGCTTGTGGATGTACCAGCTTCGTTCGAGGGCCTGGATGCTTGCGTACGTTTTCCCGTTCGTTGTGGCATGTGTACCCCCAATGAAACGATCCATAACAAAAAAGTGGGCATCTTAATTTAAGCATTCGCTATCGGTTTCTCCGCATCACGATGATCGAAATAAATATTCCAACGCACGAGTCTTCGACCACGACATAACCCGCAATGGCAACTCGGACAAGGGCAGCTTTGCAAGGTTCGCTTTCGCGGTATCATCTCATGGATAGAGCATTTTCTAGAGAGATGGACGCATACGCAAATATGATAGACCGTGTATGGTCATTTGAGAAGGATCGGGCACCGAAAGGATTACTATTTCTTGCTGATTTTATCCACAAAATCATTTTTTTGTCGCGTAGACAGCCATATGCTTCGCTGCTTTCTTCGCCGCGCCCATCGCCGAGATCACGGTCGCCGAGCCTGTCACTGCATCACCACCGGCGAAGAGGCCCTCGATCGTGCTCTCTTGAGTCTCGGGATTAACTTTCACGTGCCCTTTCTTGTCGACTTCCAAGCCACACGTGGAGCTGGAACAGATCGTGTTCGTTTCGTTCCCAACGGCGATGATGACAGTACTTGCCGTTATCGTTTCATAGGCACCTTCAACGGGCAAGCACGCGGCACGGCCGGACTCGTCGAGGCAGCCGAGGGTCATCTCTTGAAACTTCATCGCAGTTACATTCTTCTTTTCATCGCCAATGATTTCCACGGGCGATCGCAACCATTTGAAAATGACACCTTCCTCCTTGGCATGATCGACCTCTGCTTGCCGGGCAGGCATTTCCGCTAATGTCCGGCGATAAACGATGTACGCCTCCTTAGCACCCAGCCGCAAGGCGGTTCGCGCGGAATCAAGTGCCACGTTGCCACCACCGACAACAAGAACCGTGGAGCCTATCTTGATGGGCGTGTCATATTCAGGAAATTTGTATGCTTTCATTAAATTGACACGGGTGAGAAACTCGTTTGCCGAGTAGACATCCCTCAAGTTTTCACCCTTGATTTTAAGGAACATCGGCAATCCCGCGCCTGTTCCCATGAAGATCGTCTTGAAGCCGGCGTCGAACAGCTCCTCAACATCTATCGATTTCCCGACGACCGTGTCCACCTCAAATTTCACGCCCAGCTCCTTGAGATATGCGACTTCTTCTTGCAAGATACGCTTCGGCAGCCGGAATTCGGGAATGCCAAACAATAGCACGCCACCCGCTTCTTGGAATGCCTCCAACACGGTCACTTCAAAGCCCAATCGAGCCAGATCACCAGCAGCGGTCAATCCTGCGGGGCCTGAACCGATTATTCCTGCTTTGATGTTATTTGGCGGGAGCTTGTTGACCTTGATCTTAACTTTGTTTTTGGAGCACCAATCGGCGACGAACCGTTCGACCGCGCCGATCGCGGCGGGTTGACCGCCCTTGGCCTTCCCAAGCGTGCATTGTGCTTCACATTGCGACTCCTGGGGGCACACGCGCCCGGTAATGGCTGGCAAGTTATTTTTTTCCTTGATGATTTCAAGGGCTTCTTTGAATTTCCGGTCAGCAACTTTCTCGAGGAAACTCTTGATGTCGATTTCAACAGGACATCCGGTCGTGCACGGCTGCTTCTTGCATTTCAAGCAGCGCTTTGCTTCTACAATTGCTTGTTCCTCGGTAAAGCCCGTAGCGACTTCGTTGAAATTCTTGATGCGTTCTTTTGGATCCAGGCAAGACAACACTTGCCGTGGAATTTTTGGCGCTTTTATCGTTTCACCCATGATGCAACCTCCGGTTAACCACACTTCTCCACGGCTTTTGATGGCGTGTTTGCGCCGCATTGGCAATCGTGCTTGAATTTCTCGAGCGATACACGTTCCTCAGCTTCAAACTTGCGGTTACGTGCTATGATCTCGTCAAAATCAAGATCAAAACCGTCCATATCTGGACCATCGACGCACGCGAACTTGGTGCCCTTGGATGTCGAAACGCGGCAGCAACCACACATGCCCGTGCCATCGACCATCAACGTGTTTAATGACACCATCGTCTTGATACCCTTCGGTTTCGTGACCTTGACCGTGTTGGCCATCATGATAAGAGGGCCAATCGAAATGACTCTATCGATTTTCACGCCGCGATCGATCAATTCTTGCAGCGCCGTCGTCGTGAATCCTTTCTTTCCATTCGAACCATCATCCGTGACCGTGATCACTTCGTCGGACACCCCTGCCATTTTATCAGCCCAAAAAATCAAGCTCTTGTTTCGGAATCCCACGATCGAAATGACCTTGTTACCCGCTTGTTTCAGTGCTTTGGCTTGGGGGTAGACCGGTGCGACGCCGCAACCGCCACCAAGTAAAACTACCGTTCCGAAGTTATCGAGCTCCATCGGCTTCCCCAAGGGTCCGACGATGTCTTTGATCGAATCGCCAGCTTTTAACTGGGATAGTTCCAGCGTGGTCTTGCCGACGACTTGATATACCAATGTTACGTTCCCCTTCGATGGATCCAAGTCAGCGAGGGTTAATGGTACACGTTCGCCCTTTTCATGAAGACGAAGGATAACGAACTGTCCTGCCTTTCCTTTTTTCGCGATCAACGGGGCTTCCACGTCGATCTCGTAGATGACTTCGTTCAGTTGGTTTTTCCGGGTAATGCGTGGCATAGAATGGATGCTATCTCCGTGCATTTGATGACGCGCTTTAGCTAATATATCGATTATTTATGCCGTTCCTTTAAGATTTGCCTCTTATTAACTAGTTATCGCAACTTTTTTACCAATTTGGAATAAAAATGCGGGAAAAAAGTAACAAATGAACAATAAGCAATCGACTTGCTCATACAATTCCTTGGGCAATCATCGCCCGTGCAACCTTCTCGAAGCCGAAGATATTCGCACCAATCACGTAATTCTTTATCTTACTTGACGCCGATTTGGAATCGTACTTTGATGCCGTTTCATAGGTTGCTTGGTGAATGTCCTCCATGATGTCGTGTAAACGTTGATCGACTTCCTTCGGCGACCAGCGGACGCGCTGGCTATTCTGCGCCATTTCCAGGCCGGAACAAGCAACACCACCTGCATTGGCGGCCTTGCCAGGCCCGAAGGACACGCCGCCTTCGATGAAGATGTTCGTTGCCTCGATCGTGCTGGGCATATTTGCTCCTTCGATAACCGCCATCACACCATTGTCCAGGAGCGTTTGCGCATCATCCTTATCGATCTCGTTTTGCGTCGCACACGGCATGGCAATATCACATTTAATGCTCCACGGCCTCTGCTTCGGCATGTATTCCACGCCGAACTCATCAGCGTATTCTTTTATGCGCCCTTCGCGCTTTTGCTTGAGATCCAAAAAGAAATCGAACTTTTTCCCGACAACGCCATCCGGATCGTATATCGAGCCATCAGAATCCGAAACAGTGACAACCTTGCCACCGAGCTGGTTCACTTTTTGCACGGCATATTGCGCCACGTTGCCGGAACCGCTTATCGCAACGATTTTACCCTTGATAGTTTCACCCCGGGCTTTGAGCATCTGCTCGGCAAAATACGTGGTACCATATCCCGTGGCTTCTGGACGGATGTAAGAACCGCCCCAATCGACGCCTTTTCCCGTGAGCACGCCGGTGAAGGTATTTTGCACCTTTCGATATTGACCAAACATGTACCCGATTTCGCGACCGCCAACACCAATGTCTCCTGCCGGGACATCCGTATCCGGGCCAATGAAGCGCCACAATTCGGCCATAAAGGCCTGGCAGAAGTGCATAATCTCGGTCTCGCTCTTTCCCTTTGGATCGAAGTCGCTGCCCCCCTTCGCGCCACCCATCGCCAACCCAGTCAAGCTGTTCTTGAAGGTCTGTTCAAACCCTAAAAACTTCAAGATTGACAAGTTCACGCTCGGATGGAATCGCAGACCCCCCTTGTAAGGACCAATCGCGGAATTGAATTGAATCCGGTATCCACGGTTCACGTGGATTTCTTGCTTGTCGTCCAACCACGCAACCTTGAACATAACGACACGTTCAGGTTCGACCAGGCGTTCCAAGATCTTGTATCTTTCAAACTCGGGATGTTTTTCAATCGCGGGTTCCAAGGAATGCAAGACTTCAGTAACTGCTTGGTGAAATTCCACTTCACCGGGGTTCTTTTGCTTCACCTTTTCGATGACATCTTCTATTTGCTTTGACATATTTCGAGAATCACTTTTGAAAACATTTTACAATTTTTTTCGAATGGAACATGTTATTTTTTGATCTACGCGGTCGCGGTTTTAAATCCTTTATGTTTATTTTAAGGCATCATTCATCCTAGGTTACATTCTGTAACATCAGCACTTGAATTTCGATTATTATGTAACTATTTCCTTGCTGATGAGAACATTGTGTAAATGGTGGATTCCTGAACGAAAATGTGAAGGATACTTTGAAAAAGAGACATGAAGCATTCGATTTCATAAAACGGACACAACCAGCACATCGATGCGCATCCAATTTTTGACTTTCGTTGATTCGATCTTGGAACAATCTCCCAAAGTGGTTTTAAAAGGAATTGGTTAATGCACCATAATGCACATATAAGCGGCAAGACACGGGTTCAATAGCAATGACGTGGAAAAAACAGATTCTCGCGTGCGCGATCGCGGGCCTGGTCATTTCGGTATCCATGCAATCGTCCTTCGCGAGCATTTTACCATCGCAAGAAGCACCGGCGCCGTGGAACATTACCACCAAATGGAGCTTTATCTGGCAGATCACGGAAAGCAGCCAGGTATGGATGAAAGACACGCGCCTTCGGTTCATCGTGCACGCGGTGCGACCTGTTTATGCAAATCTAACCATAAAAACGTGGAAGCTCGATGGAAATCTCAGCCGGTACCTCAACTTGGGACCCGAGGCCGATTGGACCGACATGCGGACGAACGCTACCTACGCGGAATTCGACACGGTTTCTGAAAAATATTCATACACGACCAATGCCTTCCTGGATAACATGTTATTCTTGCCGATGGTCTTGCCAAATGCCATCTATTTTTTTCAAGCCGCCTATGCAGGGATCTGTAATGATTCATCGTGGAATATTTCCATTAATGAAACCACGCTCGTGTTTGACGCGCGAAACAAGACAGCAACAGGCCAGCGCATTTTCGTCGATTTCAATACAAACGGGGCGATCGAGAACATGACGAGGACTTATGCCAATGGAACAACGGAATTCCAGATGGTCCTTGAAAGCATGGCCGATCCTGCATGGGACATTTCGAGATTTTTCAATGTCATGACGATGCTCGGGATTGGAGCAATCATCGTCGTTGTCATTTCATGCTTGTTCCGAAAGTACAAGATCAAGGCGAAAGACGTCGTGCGTGAATCCCCAGAGGCCGAGGATGAAGACAAGGCCCGAGACGAAATTCCTCACGACGAAGAACCTACCCTGGAAAAATAGAGAGACCGTGCCGATTTGGGCAAGAACTGGCTCGCGGCAGCCGGTTTTAAAGGCACTCCGCGGTTAAAATGACCAGAGACGATGCCCATGAAGTTCGACTTGAAATCAATTTTTTATCCAGAAACGATCGCCATACTCGGTGTATCGACGTCAAACATCTTTAACCCAGGCCATATCATTTACCAGCGAAATCTATTCTTTAAAGGATACAACAACGACTGCGTGTTTGGAGTCAACCCGAAAGGCGGCATCGTCGAAGGCCAGGAACTCTACAAGAGCATACATGATATCCCGAAAAACATCGATCTTGCCGTGATGTGTCTTAAAGCCACGGACACGTTGCCCGTGATAAAAGATGTCATCGACCTCGGCGTAAAAGGGATCATCGTCATATCCGGGGGCTTTTCCGAGGTCGGTGCTGAAGGGAAAGCTATGCAAGACGAGATGACGAAACTTGCCATTGACAACAACATCCCCTTGATCGGTCCAAACTGCATCGGAATTTACAACCCGCCTTTTCTAAACACCTTCATCATCCCGAACGAGCGCTTCGTCATCCCGAAATCCAATGGCAATGTGGCCATCGTATCGCAATCCGGCGGCGTGCTCATCGATCAATGGATGGGCAAGTTTTTCGAGCGAGATGTTGCTATCTCGAAAGCCGTGTCTCTCGGAAATAAAGCCGTGCTTGACGAGGTCGATATGCTGGACTTTTTCGAGCACGATGCACAAACCGACGTGATCGGATTTTACCTGGAAGGATTTGCAGTTGGTCGCGGCCGGGAATTTCTCCTCCAGAGCAGGGAAACAAACAAGACGATTCTCTTGATCAAGGGTGGGAAATCCGAACGCGGTACGAAGGCCGCATCCTCGCACACGGCGGCCATCGCGTCGAACGAAACCATTCTCGAAGGCGCGCTCAAGCAATTTTCCATCATCAACGTCAACACGGAACAAGAACTGACGGCATATTCCAAGGCATTCTCGCTGCTTGCGGCGAAAAACAAGCCCTTTTTCACAAACGCGTTCAACGGCAACATTGCCATCATTACGGTCTCGGGCGGGCACGGTGTCTTGTCGACAGACATCGCCGAGAAATACGAGCTCACCCTGGTCGATTTTACCCCCGAAGAAAAGGAGGAGATCCGCAATGTCTTGAGCCCCATCATACAACCGATTGCGGGACTTGGAAACCCCATCGACTTGACTGGCAGCTGTAGCGATGACGACGTTGTGAACGTGCTCGATCTTCTCGTGAAAAACAGCCGCGTAGAGCTCGTGATCTTGTTGATATTGCCATATCCCCCTATGTTGACGATGGCTCTCGGAAGCAGGATAGCAAGCCTCGTCCGCATCCACCGCAAGCCGATCATAACGTACCTGCCTTGGTTGGCTAAATACGCGATGATAAAGGAACCCCTCGACGAGAGCAGCGTGCCTGTCGGAAACAGCATCGAGGAAGCATTGTTGATGGCAAAGGCCGTGTTTCTAAAATCCCAGGCCATGTCCCGTGCGAAGTATAACAAGATCATCGACGCAAAGGATGTCTTGATCTCCGATTACCAGCAATTCACGCAAGTTTTGCGGGAAATCAATCAACAACGCATAAAGAAGAAGCGAAACGTGTTACCGGATTCTATGCCCATGTAGAACTCATCAACATCGCAGGATAATCTTGGAGAGTAGAAAAAAGGGAAAATGCTACGCGTTGATGTGGGTTTTAAGCCTTACTTCGTTTCCTCATCTTTAGTCTCGTCTTCGGGCAAATCCTCTTCGTCCGGCTCCTCTGTCGATTGCAGTTCGGACTTTTTCGCCGGCGGCTCTGGTACTTTCACGGGCGGCTCTGGAACTTTCACGGGCGACTCGGAAACTTTGGCCGATGGCTCGGGTACTGGCTTTTCATCAATCTGAGGCTCCCGTTCTTGAGCGGGTTCTTCCTTCTTTGGTTCCTCCGCTCGTTCCTTCTTGTCCTTCACCTTCTTATACCCGAGTGGGCGCCAGATGACGTTCAAGTACAACGAGATGCCGAAGATCGCTGCAAATATCATGAAATACACTGCGAAGCCCGTGGGACCCCGATCGGGAATGAGATCGATGAAACTCTTGATTATTTCCCCGAACATCTGTCCAAAAGGAGAGAGCAAGCCCTGGAAGAAACCAAGAAAACCGCCGAGAAATGGAATGAATGGCCTGAGATAATCGATAAGCGGATTCCCCGTTTGTGCAATCGTTAAAGAAACAGAAAGCTTCAGCAAGAACACTGCCGGCACGGCCGCGATGGCCAAGCTGTATGTTTTTATTGCTTTCATGGATTTGCTACCCCCCGGCTTATTTCTCCACTTCGTTCTAGCTCCATTTCCCGCTCCTTCTTTTCCTTATCGAGGGAATACACCACTTTATTTTTCTGGTCCTTGATGGTGATGAAGAGATCGAAGAGTGCCAATACCGAATTCAAGACCACGATGCCAAAGACCATGAACACGAGTGCATCGAAGGTGACAGTGATCTCCCCGATGCCGGTCAAAATGATTGGCACTTGTGACAAACCAGAATACTTGATGATGTAACTATATGCACCAGCACCACCGAACGAGAGTAAACTAAAGACGGCACGTCGTTTAGAATACTTCGGAGAGCTTCCTTTCGCAAAAGCGATTCCCGCTTGAATGATACCGAGCGATTGGATGAAAAACAAGATGTTATTGATGTTAAACCGTGCGTAATCGATACTGCCGTATGCGCCAAGATCCAGGGTTTTGACCACGTTCAAGCCAATCCATGGTATTGCGACATACATTACCACCGCGATTGCCGCGGAGATTATACCACGAAACATATTTTTTGCTGCACCCATAAGCTGCACCACGTTTTTCTAGACGAACCATTGCGAAATGTTCCTGACAGTCAAGTCAAAGTCGAACAGGGAAAACGTGTACTTGCCGTGGAGCTTCAGCGACCCCCACACGTTCGTGAAGTTGACTGCCAAGTAATCGAGATTATCCTTCACGGTGAAATTGGAAATGTCCGTGGTGGTCGTGAAATTCATAACGAGCGTGCGCTGCGTGCCGGCAGGGATATCGCCAAACCCACCTGTGTAATTCATTAGGCTGTCGTTGTAAGCTGGAAATTCCTCGTACATCTTGAACTCGATCCTAAAGTCGTTAAAGTCAAACAAGCCGGTATTATTGAGGGTAACGTTCCCGACATACAAGTACACGTTACCGACGCTGTTATTCAATTGGCCGGCAACTGGATCCGCTATATCTATCCGGTAATTGTTAGAATTGGTTGCGAAATACACCGCGCTGTATACAGCGAGGAAACTCGTAAGCGATAACAAGGAATTGATGATGATCAAGCCAATTCCCATTATTTTTCTCAAAACCCGAATTCCAGAAGGCATTCTCATGATCTTTGACTCCGTTAATAAACTCCTTTCATGATGGCCATCGACGCGTAACCGACTGCTGAAAAACCGGGCCCTTCACCGCGGGGTTCCACGTCGTAGCTGGTGGCTTGCTTTAACAAGCGCACGTCGAGTTTATTAAATTTGCACTTCAATTTCAACTGCTTCATGGTTTCCATCGCCAGCGTGATTGCCCCAGGACAGCATATATTCTGGTTATCGAGCGCCTCTTCAAGGATTGACTCCGTATCCATCTCGTCCAAGTTTTGAATCATTTTTAAGACACGCTCGTCGTTGTTTTTCACCCACGCATTTTCTTCCTTTGGCGGCTTCCCGCTTGCCGGCGCGAATCCGAAATGCATCAAGCCATAGTGGGTCAAGTCGGTCGATGCAACGATCACGACCTTCTTCTTCGTTCCCGTGGAAAAATATTCCTGCAAGCCGGTGGAAAGCTCGCCTGCAGCGTTCTTGATTTTGGAATACGTGCGAGAACCCGCCGCGATGGGCACGATCTTGATGCCACTTGACAAGTATTGGATGAACGGCAGTTGCAATTCGAAGGTATTATCCGCGATGCTGATTACCCGGTTAGAATCTACCTTTATTTCCTTGGCTACAGCTGCAATTTTGCTGGCAACCTCCTCATCGACTATTGACGTGCCAAGAGGCGTTTCCCACGAGCCGACGGTCTGCACGTAGACGGAGTCGAACCCGCCGTGGTGGCCGATCAGGATAACCGTGCTGGGAATGCCATCTTCAGCAATGGCATAATACCCGTTTGACGCGACGCCCCCGGAGTATGAATACCCCGCGTGTGGTGATATGATGCCGACCAGCGAACCGGATGTGCTTGCTGGCGCATCACGTTTCGGCAATTTTCCTGGGCCGAAACTTGACTTGAAACATGTTTCTAGCATCCTGGTCAAGGCGTCTTTATTCCCCGGATACCATGATCCGGCGTATTCCGCATGCCGTATTGGCTTTGACATTATCATGTATCTCCACGTTATTTTCGCTATAAGCAATTATAACCTTTTTGAAGGCAGATTCTAGAAGCGTCAAATTCTTTTTTAAGGGAATCCTTGCTTCCGTTGATATTGCCATTGTGTATCGAGTGTCATGGCCATGAGTAAAGAAAAGCGCGATTATTACGAAGTCCTGGGCATCGACCGCAATTCGACCGCCGATGACATCAAGAAAGCATTCAGGAATATGGCCAAGAAGTACCACCCGGATCTTCATCCAAACGACAAGCAAGCCGAGGAAAAGTTCAAGGAAATCAACGAAGCTTACGAGGTTCTTTCCGATCCAAACAAGAAGGAACGATATGACCAATTTGGATTTGCCGGCGTCGATCCCGCACATGGCTTCGACGCATCTGGGGCATCCGGCCAAGGGTTCGGGTTTGATAGCATTTTCGACGATTTCATCGGCAGTTTTATGGGGGGATCGCCATTTGGCGGCGGGCGTGGTGGCGGTCGCCGTGCCCAGCAGCGACGCGGTTCAGACAAGGAGATGGATCTTGTCCTTGATTTTGAGGAAGCCGTGTTCGGCGTCGAAAAAGACATTTCCGTGAAACGGCGCATTCCTTGTGGAGATTGTAACGGAACCGGTGCCGAGCCGGGCACTAAGCCGGAAAAATGCCCCACGTGCAATGGTCAAGGCAAGGTCATGCGCGTTTCGCAGATGGGAGGCTTCCGGTTCCAGCAAGTCACAGACTGCGAGACCTGCCGGGGGCGGGGCCAGATCACGAGAAAGAAGTGCTCCAAGTGCAAAGGGACGGGCATCGTAACGGATATCGATAATATTCATGTTCCTATCCCGCCGGGCTTCCCAGACGAAGGTGTCGTCATTCCAATTCGAGGCAGAGGCGACATGGAAGAAGATGGCAGCATTCCGGGAGATCTCTACTTGAACGTGACCGTGAAAAAACATCCGATCTTCAAGCGTGATGGAAAACACTTGATCCGGGAATTATCCGTTGATTATCTGCAATTGCTGCTCGGCGATGAGATACCCGTGATGACCCTCGAAGGCACGCAGGCGAAGCTCAAGATACCACCTGGCACGAAGACTGGCGAGACGCTCCGCATCGAAGGAAAGGGTGCACCCATATTCCGTGATGATAAAGGCCGGAGGGGCGATTTATACCTGACCGTGAATTGCGAAATACCAAAATTCAAGGAACTGAGTGCGGAGGAGCGGACCATCGTTGAAGAGCTGGCGAAAAAACGCCTCGACAAGATTCACGAGAGATTTGCCAAGCAAGAAGAAGAGATTAAAACCATGCAAGATAAGAAGAATAGGAAAGACAAGAAGAAACAAGGCGATTCATGATGTCAATGCCCGTCATCCCTGCCATCGGCGTGGAAAAGCTCAAGAAAGGCGAAAAGGAAGTTGTTTTCACGATTCTTGGTTGTCCCAGTTGTAACAACGAGATCACGCGTGAATACAAGGAAGGAGACATCGTTTTTAACGATGTGGATGAGTCTTGCAGTAAATGTGGTGTAAAACTCGCGATCAAGCAAA
>JAUQYW010000531.1 GCA_030587525.1 Candidatus Sigynarchaeota archaeon
TGGTGCTAGGCATGATGCTATACAACCGATGGGAGGTTGAACGAAAACGTATTCATCAATTGATGCTCACTCATCAACCAGCAATGGAGAATGTATCTGGGGAGCCACGTACGTGGATCCGGCGCAAGCACGAGCAGGAATGCCATTGCTTGCCAACTGCCGTGGGATTTCTTGTCGATTCCTGGCGCGAAGGGATTTTGTCGCTGTTAAAAACAATTAAAGGGTGAAAAAAGAAATACTCAATAAGTAAAAAGAAAGATATGAACTTTACTCACTTCTTGGACACTGCAACTTCCTGCCAACCGGCCTTAATGGAGGGAACTTTCTAGCACATGTAAAAAAACTGAGTGATAAAATAAAAAAATAAAATATGAACTCTATTTACTTCTTGGATCCTGCGCCTTCCTTCCAGACGACCGGGACTGGCGGATTTCCGAAGCAGATGCACAGAGCGACTATCACTACAGGAAGACCGCCCCAAAAACTACCGAAGATTTCGAGCAAGATACCAAAGAATAACACCTTAGGAAGTCTAAACGTTCCAAACTTGAGCACGTCGGTCGCGAGGAATTCCCAGTCCTTTGCTGCTACCTTCCTCACAAAAATTGGTAAGACATAGATAAATAAGATCGCAAAGCTCGCAATTCCAGAAATCAAATACCACCAGTAGGTGGAAGTAACGAAAGGAAGTAATACATAGCTCCCTAGAATAAACAACCACCACACCGCCCAGAAGAAGTAGACGATTGCCGAGACCAGCACTGCGATCCATGAAATTCTGCCCATCAATAAAACGAAGGGCTCGAGAGACCAAGCTTCACTTGACTTTTTCTTGTCGGTCATGGTATACCACCAATTCATATTATGATGTTTAACAGATCAAATCTGAATGGTTATGCAATGGTGAATAAAGGGGGTTCAAAAGTTTGATTCTTATTTCCCAAACGTAAAACGTCGATAATCGTTATGCTATCCCTTGCCGGATTACTTCGAGGTCGAGATTCATCATTATTTCCAGAATTGGCTCGATGATGGTAAGATATCACGCAATACGCCTACCGGGGAAAAATAAAAATTTTCATTCACGCGGTTCCAAAACCATGAATTTTATAATGAATCGACTGCTAAAACCCGATGAGTATCTCTTACGATAATTTTTTCATGGCATGCAGCTAGATATCATGGCGATTCACTTCCATGGTTATTTTATGAAAAATTTTAAAAGATTTTAAGCTAAATAATATACATTAGAATGTATCATCGCGCGGTGTTGTTGAGGCGATCCCTATTTCCGATTCCATGCTAACCTACATTCTCAAGGACCTCCGGCAAAAAGTAGAAGGAATGCAAGCATCCGCCGTCGTGAGCAAAGAAGGGCTCATCGTGGCGAGCGATTTGTCCGAAGGCATCTCGGAAATGCACCTTGCTGCCATGAGCGCGATCCTCTTGAGCACCAGCGAAAATTTGCTCGTGGAATTGAAAAAAGGGAATCTGGATGTTTGCATCGTCCAAGGCGACGAGGGAAAGTTTGTCATCATGGACGCCGGGCTCGACTTCATTCTCGTCGCGATTCTTGATAATTTTACGCGCATGGACATCGCTTTCACCGAGATGCGCAACTCGGCACGGCGAATCTCCGAAACCGAAGCGTGAACGTAAAAATCTCTTGCTTCGTCTCCTTTTCAAAATAGCACATCATTCTTACGAAGTCGTTTTAAAATGTATCCCGGGAATAAAAAATAGAAAAAAACATTAAAGAAGACAGTGCGTGTCGGTTCTAGTAATTACGTCTTCTTATCTTCCTCTTTCTGGTAACGCCAGCCTCTCGGCACACCCATGTTATACACGAGGTCGCCCGCGTGCCGCAAGTTGTCGAACGCGAGCTCGATCTGGAGCATGTTGAACCCGATGTCCTTCATCTCGTTGTATATGTCGGTCTTGGACGGGATGAAGTTCCCGTGTTTCTTGAACAAGGCCACGAGTTTTTGTTCCACGACTTTGATGTCGACATTCTTCGCGGTCGCGCCCGCATCGGTCGTGACCTGGCTCTCGGGTGCTTTCGGTTTCTCGGGCATTTTTATTTCCGTTCCTGGTTTTACCTGTTCCACAACCTTGACCTCGACAGCTTTCTTCTCGACCTTCGCGGGTGCCGCGGGTTCTGGTTTGGGTGCGGCTGGTTTTTCAATCTTTGCTTCCGGTTTCGGTGCTGGTTTCGTCTCAGGGTGCTTTTCCGCGGCAGGTTCAGTTGCTTTTTTCACGACCGCTTCAACCTTCTTTTCCGGCCCGGGCTGCGGGGATGGTTTCTGGACGGCTTCCGGTGCAGTGTATACGGGAGCCTCCTTTCCTTTCTTGGATACTTTACCCTTCGGCTTGGTCTTTGCGGCCTTGATTTTTTTGCTGCTCGACGCGTGCTTGGCAGCAGCGATGATGGCGATGAATCCTGCTAAAAGGGCAATGACGATCAATAGGCTGATTAAACTGATTCCTCCCTTCACCAGCGACACTATGCGCTCTACCCGCACGAGATTTCCGGCCGGGTCGGTGATGTAAATCGCGATGGTGTAGTTCCCGGGTTCCAGGCCACTGGTGACCCATACATATTCGTAGGTGCCGTTCCCGAGGTTAGTCAAGGGTTCTGTTGGCTCGATTTGCCACGTTACGATTCGACTTGGCGATAGTAGCCGGACCATGATCGATATCGACACGTTATAATCAATGGCGTCGCAGGTGATGCGGATCGTCACGTTCTGGCCAATCGTGATGCTGGTGGCAGGGATGTCGATGCCGAGCACTCTCGGTGCCGTGGCATCCAGGATGACCGTGCTGGAATGAATGGCTTCCGTGTTATTGTAGACGTCGATCGAGTAGAACTCGATGAGGTATTCCCCGCTGGCATTTCCCGTCAGGTTGAACGGTCCCGTATACACGTGCCACGCGCTCCCGTTCACGCGATAGGTCGTGTTGATGATGGTCTGGTTGACGATGCCCGTGGCGACAAGCGACAAGGCCGTGGCATTGTTCACGATGTTCGGTGCGTGCGCGGGAAGGTAATGCAGCGTGGTGACGACCGGGTCGCTGTCGCCAAGATACACGAGGAGCGATCGTAGAGTTTCCACGTTGCCAGCTACATCCACCGACCGGTATTCGATCGTGATGAGGCCATTGTTCAGCATCGACAAGTTGAAGGGAGTGCCATAGGTCTGCCATGTCCCGTTGATGTTGTATTCGATGGTTGCCACGGCAGTTTCGTTATCAAACGCAGAGATCGAAAAGTTCGTCGACGAGTTCACGAAAAAGATACCGTGGGCTGGGATGAACTGGATCGTGGAACGCGGCGCCCTTGCATCGACACGGACAACGATTGAACCCTGCGTTTCGGTATTTCCCGCGTGATCGATGCACCGGTAACCAACAGTGGCGGTCCCGTTCGCGAGTGCTGCGAGTGCAAATGGCCCGCTATACACTTGCCATCCGCTGTTGTTGACGTTGAACTGGATCGTTCCAATACCGCTGCCGCCGTTATTATCTACAGAGACGAGCGAGAACTGCGTCGAACGGCTCACGAAATTCGTGCCATACACGGGAGACCACGTGATCGTCGTGTTGCCGGCCACCGTGTCGAGCCGTACGATCAAGGTTCCTGCGATTTCCACGTTCCCGACGCGGTCGGTGCT
>JAUQYW010000534.1 GCA_030587525.1 Candidatus Sigynarchaeota archaeon
TGACCCCGGCGAACCTTTAATAAAGCGCACGCTAAACCTCACGTAGGTTATGCCGGGACAGCTGCGAGATCATGCCCCGTGCGAATCATGCCACGAAATAACGAAGTTCCGGGGATGAACACGAGAACCATTGCAAGAACCGTGGAGCACGCGCGGCGCGGGAGGCGTTGATCGTTTCGATCATGATGACCTCATGGGAGCGAGATGGCTTATTTTACTTGTTATGCACCATACCCATGGGCATCGCTGTCTTCATCACATTCCGTCAATACGTGAAGGCCAAGAGCCCATACGCCCTGTATTTTGCGCTCGCATGGGCATCATACACGGCTTGGGCGGTGACTAGTGCCATCAGCTCGATCATGCTCTCTGCCGAGGCACTGCTCGTGACCGCCTATGTCACGATTCCATTGGCGTATTTCCTGGTCATGTTCCTCGATTGCATCGCGCGGGAGGAAATCGACCCGAAAAAGCTCATAATGGTCACTGCCCTCGTGGCGGTGAAGGTTGTGCTCGCGCTGGAACCCGATGCCATATGGTGGCACAGCAACCCCGAGGGGGCGAGCGAGCCCGCCATGAAAGCGTCGCTCTTGCTCGCAGGCTCGGCGCTCATGCTCGTGGTCGGCTTGCTCTACGTGTATTACATGGCAAGGATCCACCGGAACGCCCCGCGTGCCATGCGGCGCAACTCGATCGCGGCCCTGATCGGCGCCATCGTCATGGGGATCGCCACGCCCGTGCTCGCAGTCCTCCGCGTCCCGGGCGTGCCGCTCTACACGGGCGCCGGCGTGTTGCTCACGTCGCTCGCCTTCGCTCGCCAGCCACAGATGGCCTACGTGCTGCCATTCCAGGCGCACCGCCTCATGGTGATCGAGAACGAGGGTGGCATCGCCCTTTTCTCGCACACGTGGCAGGCGGGCAGCAAATTCAAGGAGCCCGACTTGTTTTCCAGCATGGTGCAAGGCATCAGGTGCATCATGCAGGAATCGCTCCAGAAAGGGAACGTGCGGGAAATACAGCTCGACGAGGCGGTCATCCTCATCCAGCAATGCCCCAAGGCCGATGTCTCGTGCTTGATCGTCGCGACCCGGTCCGCGCCATCGCTGCGGCAAGCCTTGAAAGCCTTCGCGACCATGTTTCAGGAACGGTTTGGCGCGAGTCTCGACCGGCCGAACAGCTTGAGCCCGTTCGAGCTGAGCGCGTTCGAGCCTGCGGAGGTCACCGTGAAGGATTGCTTCACGTTCCTCCCGGATTATGCTTGAATCAACGAGGGAAGGAGTGCAAGCCATGACAATCATGCAAACGCCTTACGAGCTGGATGGCCTTTATTATTTCATCTGCACGATCCCGATAGGCGTGGCCCTCGTCGTCACGCTGCAGCAGTACGTGAAGACCAGGAGCCGTCATTCCATCTTCTTCGCGCTGGCGTGGTTGTCGTACATGGTCTGGGCAATTCTCAACGTGTTCATGCAGGCCATGCTGTCGATGCTTGCGACGCTCTTGATCGCGTACTCGACGATCCCCCTTGCCTTCTTCCTCATCTTGTTTTTCGACACGATCGCCCGCGAGGAGGCCGACGTGAAGAAGCTCGTGGTGGTCACCTTCCTCTCGATGGTCAAGATCGTGCTCGCCCTGGAGCCCGATGCCATCTTCATGGACCACGATCCCCGCGGTTTCGACTTGCCGACCCAGAAGGCGCCGTTGCTGTATGCCGGCACCGCGCTCATGTTCATGATCGGCTTGCTGTACGTGTATTACATGGTGCGCATCCTCCGCGACGCCCCGCGCCGCTCGCGGCCCTATTCTGCGATGGCCGTCGCCGGCGCCTCGCTCATGGGCATCGGTGCGCCAGCCGCCGTGTTGCTGAATATCAACGTCATCCCGCTGTTCACGGGTGCCGGGGCACTGCTCACGGCGCTTGCATTCGCGCGCCAGCCACAGCTCGCGTATGTCCTCCCGTTCCAAGCCCATCGGTTGATGGTGATCGAGAACCAGGGTGGTATATCGCTATTTAGCCACACTTGGCGTGCTGGCATTAAATTCACGGAACCGGACTTGTTCTCGAGCATGGTGCAAGGTATCCGCTGCATCTTGCAAGAATCGCTCCAAAAAGGGAACGTGCGAGAAATCCAGCTCGACGAGGCGGTCATCATCATCCAGCAATGCCCAGGCGTCGACGCTTCCTGCTTGCTCGTCGCGACGCGGTCGACGCGGTCCTTGCGCAATGCCCTTGCCGTGTTTGCCGGCGAATTCCATAGCCATTTTGCCAAGGCCCTCGAGCATCCGAACAAGGTGAGTGCCTTCGAACCGGCGAGCGCCCTCGTCAAGCAATGCTTCGGGTTCATCCCCGAATATGATTGAGCGGCGCGGCACCGGCAAGAAAAAAAAAGGGGAGCGTTTTTGAAATCAATAACGGCCGGTTCATTCCCGCCATTGCTTGTATGCCAAGCGAATATCGGAGTCCTTCACCGTCGTTCTGTTAGCATGTTTTGCTAAATCAGCGGCTCGGAGAGCGATTTCCTTTCCAAGTTCCTCCAATATGAGCCCCAATTCCTTCGCTGCGCTCTCGCTCACCCGATCCGCATTTGTTTTTCGAATCAGCCTATCAATCGGGGCAATTGGAATGACGTGATCTGCTTTTTCTCCTTTCATTATGGGCCATTCTCCTTTTTAGTTGATTATTCCAATTTGATGGTTAAAATCGGTAATTACATCGCCTTTATCTGGACATGTAGAGCACGGGCATCGACTGTTCTCCCTTCGTGGCGTGTCACCCGTCTTTAGACAGCCTAAGAAATTTATCCGCAAACACATATATAAACCCATTGCATCCAATATTGGATACTCGGGGGAGTAGCATTCGCCGTGCGAGAAAAATCGGCAATTCCTCGGCAAAATCGCCAAAAATCAAGCACCCCGTGCAGATAGCCAAGAAAGGGATGGGAACTCGCTTAGGTGGGAAAAATGTGGGCAGAACGCGAGATCGCCCCGTTTATCGCCGTGATTGCGAGAACCGGCAGCCGTTTGAACTATCACGCCCTAAAGGACCATCAGGCCCTAAAGGACCATTCGACCTGATGGCGAATGTGTGGATGACGGGGGTGTGCTGAATTTCTGGAGATAAAATTTACCCGGGGTATCTTGAAAAGCCAATTGCACCACCGGACACGATCGCCTTGACAGGATCTGACATAGATCTCGACGTTCAGGCGGATATCTGCGAGATACGGTTCAAATACAATCGCATCGCCAAAGAAATTGTCGAGCATCTGCAACAGGAATATGGAATACGCATGTGCGAGAGCAACATAGGATATATATTAAAGCGCTATGAAATCGGATGCTCGCAAAAGTACAAGCCAGAAATGGTGGAAAGACTAAAGATGAAGGAGGTATCATTCTTACCATAGATGCTATGGAGCCGCTCAAAGGGGAGCCATCCGTGTACATGGCCAGGGATGAATTGACAAACACCACGCTAGGTGCCAAGCAATTATCGATTGCGACAAAAATTCGCGCATCACTATTGGATGCTCGAATTAACAGCCATCGGAGCCCTTCAGGGCACATGTTGCATCAAGCTCCAAGATGATCCTCTGATGACCCGTTTGGCTTCGCTGGGCCGCCATTTTTGATTCTATCGTGATCAATTATATTTGTCGCCGTCGATAATCTATGTCAAGTAAAAAAAGGGAGTGGTGCGATACGATCCGGGGCGCGCCGTGTGAGGTGAGAGACAAGCAATCAAGCCCGCGCGGGAGACAAAAAGAAGGGATCGGATGGGAGGAAGGGATCGCTTGTCGCTCGATCATTGAATCCCCATGACCTATATAAATGCCGAGAACTGATAGGACATACTGAGGTCGTCAACAGTCTTTTATCTCCGGTGTCCGTTGGTTAACCTAGCATGATACCGAAAATCAAGCTCGAACGCCTCGATATTTCCCGGGCGATCTGCGGCACGAACCAGTTCGTCGGCATCAGCCACGTGTACGGGGGTTTCTATCGCATCGGTGACCCGGGACTTATCCACCGGTCGCCGCTCAGCACGTTCTATTACATGCGCAAGTTCAAGGACGTGACGAAGGTCGTCGAGATCATGCTGCACTTGGCCGTGGAACACGGCATCAACGCGTGCATATCATCCCCCCGGGACAACGTGCACGAGGCCATCCAGGCGGTTCGCAAGGAAACCGGGCAGGACTACTACTGGATCTGCTCGCCGAGCACGCGCAATACAGCGAAAGACTTGCGTCCCGATATCTTCAAGCAAATCCAGTGGTGCGCCGACCATGGGGTCTCGGTCTGCATCCCGCATCGCGATTACACGGACAAGGCGCTCGATGTCAAGACATTCACGATCAAGGGATACCCGGAGATCGCTGCTCGCATCCGCGACTTGCACATGATCCCTGGGCTTTCGACGCATTTCGTGGAGAGCATCAAGGCCGTGGAGGACAACAAGTACGACGCGCCCGTGATCGTCCAGCCATTCAACAAGCTCGGGTTTGAATCCAATACGGATCCCGAAACGCTTTCGCATCGCATCCAGGATACGAAATTGCAGATTATCAACATCAAACCCATGGCCGCGGGCCGCATCCGGCCTCGCGAGGGCATCGAGTTTTGCCTCAAGCGCATCAAGCTGAACGACTTCATCGCCGTCGGTTCCGGTGACATCAAGTTTGCCAGGGAAGATGGGAAAATCCTCGAAGATCTGTTAAACGTGGCGTGATCGTTCGGTTCGAGCGTATTCTAGTACCCGCGCCTGGTGCCCACCTCCCCCGCACCTAACTCTTGCTGACCAATTCTGGTGGAGATGCATTCATAGTTAGCCGTGTGGATAAGTGATGGTAGCAGCTACGCATTACTTGTCACTATCGAGGTTCGCAGGACAATGAGGAGAACAACCCACGGCTTACGAGGGACTTCAACCGGGTTAACGATCAATCACCGGTTATCGACATTACTTTTTATCGTGGCGATCGGCATCATCGCCATTTCACTTTCAACTGCAATTTCAAATCAACATGACAAGGATGAAATCCCGGGGATCAATCCCCCGGCATTGCGTGCATCGGGCGCGAACATCCAGATTTCGAGTTTTACATCGGATCGGAGCGTGTACGTCGCAGGCATGATGATGCAGCTCAGCGTGACCGTGCAAAACACGGGCGACGTCGCGGCGACCAACGTCATGGTCTCGGTCTCGTTCGGCGGGTATAGTGGCTTGCCTCCTTCAGCGTCTTCTGGACCGTATTCCATTGCTGCGGGTTCATTTAGCACCGCGATGATAATGACCGGAATTTTCGCATCGGGCGGGACGGCAAATGTCACGCTCACGGCTTCCGCGTCCGGCCAGGAATCAGGGACCGGGGATCCCGTGGAATCGCCCACGAGCTCGATCACGGTTCGAATCCAGTCACAAGCGATCGTGTCGATCATAAACCTCGCAATTTCTCCATGGGCACCATACGTTGGCCAACCGTTTTCGTTGACCGCAACATTCATAAACATAGGTGACACGGCGGCGACGGTTGACGCAACCTTGGACGATGGATCCTACCAAGACTTGACATGGGATGATCCCGCGGCGATAACAGTTCCCGCGGCAAACATAAACACACAAGTCTTCTCGGTGCTCATTGCACTTGCATCGACGCCAAACGCGTCTGTGGACATCCACGTCACGTGGACGGGCACCGAGGCCATCTCCGGGCGCGCGATGTCTGGGGATATACCGATCGACTCGGTGTTGATCTCGACATGTAACTATCTCAACCTCTATCTTACAAACCTTGCCGTGTCACCCACCAGCCCGTTCGTGGCCGGTTCGAGCTTCACTTTGACCGTGACGTTCGTTAATATGGGTGGCCTCAGCGCGACGGTCGACGCGTCGATAGATGACGGGACCTACACGGGCTTGTCATGGAATGACCCGGCTGCTG
Source organism: Candidatus Sigynarchaeota archaeon (assembly GCA_030587525.1). Taxonomy (GTDB): domain Archaea; phylum Asgardarchaeota; class Lokiarchaeia; order Sigyniarchaeales; family Sigyniarchaeaceae; genus Sigyniarchaeum; species Sigyniarchaeum tengchongense. The sequence goes on from JAUQYW010000534.1 coordinate 5,949, forward strand.
TTCTTGTAAATGGTGGAGGAGGCACCACCACCCAGCAATTCACGATGACCATCGCGGCGGGCGCGGCGACGAACGCGTCGGTCGACATCCACGTAACGTGGAATGGTACCGAGGCGATCACGGAAATCCCGATCAGCGGCGACACGCCGATTGACCAGATCCTGGTGAGCATCCAGGCGCAAGCCAACGTGTATGTCGATACCGTGGCCGTGAACGCGACTCAAGGATACCCTAACCGATGGGTTCTTGCTACCGTTACTGTTCGGAACAGTGGTGACACGGCAATATCAAACGGTTCCGTGGTGCTGACGTTCAACTCAACCTATGCGATCAACCCGACGGAGGTGAACCAGAGCACAGGATTAGCGATACCGGCGAACGGCCACATCGGCGTGCGGATCAAGTTTCAGATTTCGGTCAGTGGGCCATTTGAATATTACATTCTAGTGGATGCATCCTTCACTGGCAATGAAGCGATATCTGGACGCTCACTCACCGATTCAATGGCAAACACATATGCCGTCGTGTATATTCACGTGCCCATCATCATCGTCTCGACCACGATTCCATCCGGCCGGTTTAGTTATGTTCGTGGCGAATCCTTCATGGTCCGCGCAACCATCGATAACTCTGCGGGTGCAGATCCCATGACGAATGGAACGCTCGTGCTTGATTTCAATGGTGCCAACGGCTTCTCGGTGAATTGCTCATATGGCGGGCTTGAGATCATCAGCGGTGCAGTCATAGTGAGGGATTTTCTCGTGACGACATCTGCCGGTGCAGATGCGTCTTGTCTCATTAGAGCGCACTTCACATGCGCGTTTACATTTCCATTAGACGAATGGTCTAATACGATTTTAGTAACGACTCAAGCACCGGCAAACGTGGCGATCACGAACCTGACGGTTACACCAGCGGGGCCATATATTGCCGGCATGAGTTTCACGCTGACGGTGACGTACAGCAATACTGGCGGTACCGGGGCAACGGTCGACGGGACGTGCAACGCGCAGACGTACACGTTCTTGATGTTCAGCGACCCGGCGGCGATAACGGTGAATGCGGCAAGCACGAACACGCAAGTATTCACGGTGACCATCGCTGCAGCCGCGACGACTAACGCATCGGCTGATATCCACGTTACATGGAGTGGCTATGAATTTGGCACGGGTCGTCCGATCAGCGGCGATACACCGATAAACCAGTTACTCGTAAGCATCCAGGCACAGGCAGCAGTGTCGATCACGGGCTTGTCGGTTGCACCGGCGGGGCCGTACGCTGGCGGCATGAGTTTCACGCAGACAGTGACGTACGGGAACACGGGCGGCACGACGGGCACGGTGACGGCGATATGCGACGATGGCACGTACACGGGCTTGACGTTCGTGGTGCCGGCAGCAGTGACGGTGAACCCGGCTGGCACGAACACGCAGGCAGTGACGGTGAACATCGCGGCAGTAGCGGGCACGAACGCGTCGGTCGACATCCACGTGACGTGGAGCGGCAACGAGGCGATCTCGTACCGCGCGATCAGCGGTGACGCACCGGTCGACCAGATCCTTTTGAGCATCCAAGCGCAAGCCAACGCGTATGTCGATACCGTGGTCGTGAACGCAACGTATGCACCGCCGAACAGCTGGGTCATGGCCACGGTTATGGTGCGCAACAGTGGTGGCACGGCGGTATCGAGTGGTTCGGTGGCGCTGTCGTTCAACGACACGGTCAACGCGATCAACCCGACGGCGGTGAATCAAAGCACGGGCTTGACTATCCCAGCGGGTGGCAAGATCGGCGTGCAGATCAAGTTCCAAATATCCGCCGGGCCCCCGAATGGCACCACAATTCGGATCGATGCCACGTTCATAGGAACCGAACAATTTTCTGGCAGAGCAGTCTTGGATACTACTGCCAATTCACCCGCGATCGTGCATGCGGGATTATTCCCGCCTCCTTTTATTTTAATATCCATCCGGGGAGGCCACATGATCTACGTGCGTGGTGAGGAGTTCGTGGTCCGCGCGATTATTGATAACTCGGATGGTGGCACCGTGATCACCGGTGGTTCATTATCCCTCGATTTCGGCGGTGCATCCGGATTCACGCGGAACATGACGACGGTGCCAGAACCCATAGCCATTGGGGCAATCGTGACGAGAGACTTCCTTGTGACGATATTGATAAGTGCAGCGGCATTATGCAACATCCGAGTAAATTTCACGGGGTATAATCCGGCTGAATTCACTCACTATTCGGATACGATTGCAGTGACGACGCAGGCACAAGCATCGGTGGCGATCACGGGCTTGTCGATATCACCTGCTGGAACGAAGGTAGGCGGAATGAGTTTCACGTTGACGATCACGTACGGCAATGCTGGCGGCACGGCGGGTACGGTGACGGCGGCATGCGACGATGGCACATACACGGACTTGACGTTCGTGGTGCCGGCGGCGGTGGTGGTGAACCCGGCAAATATAAACACGCAAGCGGTGACGGTGAACATCGCGACCACGGCGGCAATAAATTGGTCGGTGGACATCCACGTGACGTGGAGCGGTACAGAGGCGATTTCGGGCCGCGCGATCAGCGGCGACACGCCGATCGACCAAATCCTGGTGAGCATCCAGCCGAGGGGAGCGATATCGATCACGGGCTTGTCAATAGCACCCGCGGGCGCGAAGGTGGGCGGCATGAGTTTCACGTTGACGGTGACCTACGGGAACACGGGCGGCACGGCTGGCACGGTGACTGCGGCATGCACTGCTGGCACGTATGTTGGCTTGACGTTCGTCGTCCCCACAGCGGTGACGGTGAACCCAGGCGTTCCAAACACGCAAGCAGTGACGGTGAACATCGCGGCAGGAGCGGGCGCGAACGCATCGGTCGACATCCACGTGACGTGGAGCGGCACCGAGGCGATCTCGGGCCGCGCGATCCTCGGCGACATTCCAGTCGATCAGATCCTGGTGAGCATCCAGGCGCGAGCAGCGGTGTCGATCACATTCATAAGTACTATTCCCGCAGGACCGTATGTTGCTGGAACGAGTTTCACGTTGACGGTGACGTACGGGAACACGGGGGGCACGGCGGCGACGGTCGATGGCGCGTGCACAGCTGGGACATATACTTCCTTAACCTTTAGCAATCCACCAGCGGTGACGGTGGTCGCTGGTGGCACGGTCACGCAAGACTTCACGGTGACAATCGCGGAGAATGCGACGACAAACGCCTCGGTGGCCATCCGGGTCACTTGGAGCGGAACGGAACAATACTCAAACCGACCGATTAGTGGTGACACGCCGACTGACCAGTTGCTGGTGGGCATTCAGTCGCATGCAGCGCTCTTGATCACAAGCTTGTCGGTGACACCACCGGGCGTGCTGGTCGCCGGTATGATGATGCAAGTCAGCGTGACCGTGCAAAACACGGGGGGAACCACGGTAAACAACGTCATTGTCGCGCTCACGTTCAGCGGGTACCCTGGCTTGTCCTCGACGCAGTCTCCACCTTCCATGCTTACTTCCGGATCATCAACGACAAGAACGTTCACGGTGACGATCCCTGCGAGCGGGCCTACGGCAGGGGTCACGATCACGGCGTCTGCATCGGGTCAAGAAGCCGGGACGGGCGATCCCATCAACGCACCCCCGAGAGTTATCATCGTGCAGATCCAAGCGCAAGCAAATGTGATGATCGTGAACTTTACGACGTCCCCATCGCAGTCTTACGCTGGCGGTGACACGTTCTCGCTGATCGTGACCTTCGCGAACACGGGCGGCACGGCGGCGACTGTCGACGCGATCATAGATGAAAGTGCTTCCATGAGCTTGACATGGAATGATCCCTCGCCGGTAACAGTTGGATCGTCGAGCACCACCACACAGACCTTCACGGTGACCGTCAACGCTAGTGCTCCATGTGGATCCTTGATATTGCCGGTCACGTGGGCCGGCACCGAGTCCATTTCTTGCCGCGCCTTGAGCGGGGATATACCAATTGATGAAGCGTGGATTATGATTGAATGTCGCTCCATCTCTATCACGAACCTTGCCGTGGCACCCGCCAGCTCGTTCGTGGCCGGCACGAGCTTCACATTGACCGTGACGTTCATTAACTTGGGTGGTATCGGCGCGACGGTCGACGCTTCGATAGACGACGGCAGTTACACGGGCTTGTCCTGGACCGACGAAGCACCCATTTTAGTACATGCTGGTGGTTCAAACGTACAAATGTTCACAATGACCATCGCACCTGGAGTGGCGACGAACGCATCAGTCGACATCCACGTGACATGGAACGGCACCGAGGCGGTCACGGGCTTTCCGATCAGCGGCGATTCGCCCATTGACCAGATCCTGGTGAGCATCCAGTCGCAAGCAGCGGTGTCGATCACGAGCTTATCGGCTTCTCCGGCAGGACCGTATTTGGCCGGACAGAATTTCACGATAACGATCACGTACGGGAACACGGGCGGCACGGCGGGCATGGTGACAGCGGCATGCGACGATGGTACGTACACGGGCTTGACGTTCGTGATACCAGCTGCGGTGACGGTGAACCCAGGCGACTCGAACGTGCAGGTAGTCACGGTGAACATTGCTGCTGGAGCGTCTGCAAACGCGTCTGTGAATATTCAAGTGATATGGACGGGCACGGAAGCGGTTTCAGGTCGAACGTTGTCTGGGGATTCGCCAGCCAATGCGATTAATGTTTCCATTAACATCTATGCGGACATCGTCATCACGACCATTCTCGATATCACGGCCATGCAACCGTACACTAGTGGGGAATCATTCGTCGCACGTGTGCATGTCCAGAACACGGGCACCTGCGACGCTCTGGATCTCGCCATCGTGCTGGATTACAACGGCTACCTGTTCTTGTCGTCGAATGCTTCGACACCGTTTACCTTGGCAAGCCAAGCCACCGCGCACGTTGATTTCTTGATCGCGGTCGCTCCCACCATGACAGATGCGAATGTATCCATTGGTGCGAGTTTCACGTGCGTTGAGCAATACTCGGGTCGAATCATTAACGGGAGCTTGCAAAAGGGTCTGCTATCGGTCACGATCGAGGGCATGGAACTGCCTGTGGCACTTTTTGATCTTTCATCGGCGACCATCCCGATCAACGAGCTCGTCTCGTTCACCGAGCGTTCCTACGACCCCGATGGCCAGATCGTCTCGTGGTCATGGGACTTCGGGGATGGCGAGACCTCGTCGCGGCGGAATTGCAGCCATGCTTACCGGGAACCTGGGCAATACACGATCCGGCTCGTCGTGACCGACGCGCAAGGACTGTCCGCCACGACGACTATAACGGTAACGGTCACTTCCCCTTTATCGCGATCCGAGATATTGATCACCACGGGCTTTCTCGGCATCTTTTTAGCGATCGGGGCGATTGTTATCATGAGCTTGCGGAAAAAGAAGGTGAAGCGCGATTGGATAGAGGCTTGAAGGCAATTGTACTCTATTTTATCCCTTTTTCTTGAATTCTTGTTTTTTTCTCATTGAAACCTCCTTCCCGGTTGATTCGTTCCCTTTTTATACCTTGATCCAAACTAAGAGGAAGACAGAAACATCCAATCCAGTTGATTCATGTGAAAACCTTGCAAGAGAACCAAGCAGTCCTGGAGAAAAAAGATCGATCACCACCGAAAAGAACTCCTATTAAAGAAAAACGAATATTCATGGACATAGACACGATCATCGGAGGGTGCCAGAGCATTGCCAAGGAGATCGTGCGGTCTGCATTTCCCGTGGGCACGATCTACGCGGCATCGCGGGATGCTTCGATCCCCGCACGGTTGCTTGCCATGTACCTCCAAGGCCCGAGGGTCACGTTCTCCTCGCAAGAGGCCACTTCGTCCTGCAATTGCCTTGTCGTCGATGATGCCGCCTATACGGGCAATACCATGCGGGGGCTGGCCCGGCGGTTCAAGGAAGCCGGCAATGCCTTTGGCACCGCGTGCATCGTCATGAGCGAGGACTGCGGGTATCGCCCGAGCTTCCACGCCATGGCGTGCTCGAGTGGCGTCAAGATCGTGTTCCCGTGGACTAAAAACTTCTTGGAGACTATATAATGACATGAACTGTGGTCAAATGGGCACCTTGACCACGAACTTTTTTACTTTTCCTTTTGGCCCGGCATAGGCCGCGTTCACGGCGGTGGGATTCATGCACGGCATGTGCCAATCCGATGGCCAGAAGATAGCAAACATTCCCTGTTCGACAAGAAGTCCTGCCGAGTTTGCGACGGGATCCTTCATTTCGAAAAACTCGATGTCCTTCTCGTCGGAATATGCCTGGACTTGCGGAATTTTCCGGGGTTTCGTCCAGAAGATGAACTCCGCGCCTTGCACGATGTACTGGATGTCGATGAACTTCCGGTGGTTCTCGAACTGGGCTCCTTTCAAGTCTTTCGGGTCATAGGTCTGCACGATCACGCGCATACCTTTTTCCAGCGGGTATGAGCCATCCGCGGGCGGCTTGTCCTTGTTTTTCTCGATCCATGCGAATCCCGCGGCGAATGGCGCGGGCAAGGTTGCTTTCAACGATTTCCACGAGGAAAGATTGTCGCAAATCATGGGTTTCACCGATATTACTTGTCTGGAGCTTGCTAACCGCGCTGGGAAGTTAAAGGATCGCCCCGCGGCACGTAGAACTTGTGGTTCAGCCATGTTAGCAGCCACTCGAAGTGGTGGTACACGAAGGTCTGGATGAAACTGGGGATGAAATACTGGACGAACAACGTTTTTTTCGATGTCTCCACGCTCTTTGGCGGGATGCGATTTGCCCGGATGTGGTCAAGGGCCGCTGCTTCCACGGGTGTCGATCCCGGGAGCATAGTATACCGTATATCTGCCCCTTGCACATTGATCTGGAAATACTTGATCTTGTCAACAGGATAGCCGAGGATTTCCGCGCAGAGCTTGTCGCACGAGAGCATGTCGCGCGCGAAGATGAGCCGGTTGAAGTTGAACGGGATGGCGAAATGCGGGCCGAGGCCAGCGCCGAGTTGCCTGGTCCCGATGATCGACAGCGCTGGCTTCATGACGCGCGCCGCCGCGGCAACGACGTGATCGATGAGCTCGTAGGACCGGTGATACCGGCTCTTTTTAGCCTCTGAAATTGCCCCGTACATGTTTTTCTGGGCGCAGGTAATGCCACATTCCCAATGATGTTTGGGCGGGGCAAAGCTGATGATTTTAACGTTCGGCTTTAGCAAGAGCAAAGGCAGATCGACATGTTTATGGATGCCGAGAAATTGAAATGTAACGCGAGGAATGGTCGAAAGATTCACGAATGGCACGTGCTTTTCTCGCAAGAACGTCGTGTATCCCCGGACAGTGAGCAGCTGGGGCGTGATCGTGTGTCCTCGCATGTTGGCCTCGCAGACGAACGGGTGAGCTCCGATGCCGCGCAGCCAGTCAACGAGAGCGGACACGAGATCCGGATCCGTGTAGGTGGGCAAGACGCCGTGGATGCCCCCGCCGATGTTGACCTTGATGGCCACGAGGTCGCCCGGCCCGAATATTTCGCTGGCTCCTATTCGTTCCATGCCCCGTGCCATGGCGGCTCCGGCGTCGTCCTCAATTGCTTGAATAAAAACACGATCGTCTCCCGTGTACACTCGGTGCGGCTTCTCGGATCCCAGGAGCTTGCCATGCTCGTGGTAGATGGTGTACCGGCCGGTTTCGATCACGGGTTGTGGCATACAATAACGCCTGCTCATTTCAACAAGATGAGATCCCCTTCGCGCGCGGGGATGGAACACGAGAGGATGTTCCCATCCTTGCTCACGGGCTTGCCCTGGAACATGCTTTTCACCGTGGTGATCGACTCCAGATCGAGCTTGGCAGGATCGATGATGAGCTGGACATTTTCCAGCAGCGAGCTCGTGACGTTGACCACGCCCGCGAGATATTCCTTGCCATCCTTGAGCAGCGTGCATAGCACGCCCTTGCTCTTCGTGAAGATCGGCGACGTGATCCCGAGCATGGCCATGAACGGGTGGATCGATTCCTCCGTGATGTCGAACCCGGCGACTGCGATCTTGCCCTTGCCCGCGGGCACGATGTACCCCGCATCGAGGTGCTGGGTGAAAAACGGCGTTGCTCCCTTCAACCTTGCCACGTCATAATCGGCCAGGCAAGGCGTGGACGTCGATAACAGCCTGGGCGCTGCTTCCCTGTCGGTTTCGCCGAGCTGGAGCATGACGGAACCAGAAGTCCGATGCATGGCACGCGGCGGGACAAGATGTGCATCGAACGTGTCGATGGCCTCGCCATCAATGGTCTTGACCGGATAATTGTACGAGAACACCACGGTGCCGCCATCGATCGCGTGCTTGAGCAAGTCTTGCGAAAGTTTCTTGTCGTAAAAGTCGTGAGCAGCGTAGATGATCACGGGCTTTGGCTTGCTATGTTTATTGCCAGGATAGAGTAAATCGAACTGCATATTGCTGTAAAGTAATGACCGGTACATCTGGTTGAACGTGGTATCTTTATCGAAGATTTCCCCGGTCGAGAACGGCTCGGTCGGGTCGGGCTTGATCGTGAACGCGTGGGGACGCCACCAGACCAAGTTGATGTCCGACACTAGCCCGTTTGCGAACCGCGGGTAATCGAGGGCATTGTATGCCCCGCAGATTTTCTTGAAAAGGTTGTACGAGCTTGGCGTGCCGGGGCGACCGACTGCATCGATGGGGCAGTTTGCCCACCGGTGCCGGTCGACGATCATGAAGTAATTGACGCCGTGGATCCCGTAAGCCATCCACAGCATGGCCTGGTTCACGTACATGGCGTCGTTCATCAAGTGCTCGAACGTGCCGCAACGGAACTCGGCAGCAGCCGTGATGGGCTGGGTTGCCTTGAGCAGCTTGGCGTTGAACGGGAGCATGGTCTGCATAGCGCCCATATAATACAAGTCGGTCATGCAGATGATATCGCCGAGCCGCCCGGGATCGTGAGGGAATGGGCCGCCCGTGGAATTCACGCAGAATGGAACGTCAATCCCATTCTCGCGGTAGATTTTTGCAAGAATCTTGAAATATTTTTCGCAATACCACTCGATATACTCGTTGGAATCGATGAACGCGATGAAGTCCTTCTTGTTCGCGCATGCCATGACCGGCTCAGCCTCGCTCCAATCGCCCCAGCGCGTCCCGTAGCGGCGATTCACCGCATCCAGGTCGCCATATTTCTCGTGCAGGAAATTGGCGAATGATCCGACCTCGTCGACCTTGCCGCCGATGATCTGGCCTTTTTTCTTGATCATGGAGACCTCGTTGTCCAGCTGGCACAGCACGATCTTGCCGCCGTTTGTCGCGAGGTGCGGCTTCAGCACCTTGCAGACCGCCTTGAGGTAATGGTCGGCAAGTTCCAGGAATCGCGGGTGGAGCCTGTGGTAATGTGCATCACTGGCTTCCTCGGGCGGCCCGCCAAATTCCGTTTCCGCGTAGATGTATGGCCCTGGGCGTATGGTCATCCAGAGCGTGTCGTCCTTGTCGATAATATCGAGGTAACCAGCAAGGTCGCGTTGTTGATCGGTCTCGCCCGTGAAATCGTATTTAATATCCGCGAGCGGCGTGCCGTTAGGCGTGATCCGATGAAAATCCCATTCAACGTACGTCGCGATGTGCTTGAAGCCCAAATCTTTTATTGAAGCGATGATGCGTGGCCAATAGGCCCGCACGTTACGCCATGCGTGGAACTCGCCTTGCAGATGTGGCACTTTTTGATTGCCGACCCAGATATACCCGTCCTTGACTGTGACAGATACCATGATTCATTATCGATCGGGGAACTAAAAAACGTGCGCGGGCACCGCCATTATTTCAAGCCGGCCGCGATCATTCGGTCTGGGCGGTTCGTGATGATGCCAGCCACGCCAAGCGCCGCGATCCTTTTAGCATCCCGGACATCATCGACCGTCCACGCATAAATCGCTAATCCCTTGTTCTTGGCTGCCGTCATAAATGCTGGCTTGCAAGCCTTGTAAAACGGGTTGACCGCATCAACTGGAAAGAGCTTAGCGATGACACCCATGACGACTTTAGGTGCCAGGTCGGGAATCAAGGCAGCGACCTTGATGCCGGGTTCGATTTTCTTGACCGCGGGTAGGATAATATGCATGAAGGAGGAGACCAAAACCGTGTCAACGTAGCCGTGCTTCTTGACGAGAGCCACGACTTGCTCGTGGATGCCCATGGCCTTGATCTCGATGTTTAAAAACGTACCGTGTTCCTTGCAGAGCACGATCACATCCTCGAGCAGGGGCGGATGCTCGCCGTGGCCTGTATCGAGATTCTGGATCTCCTCCCACGACATTTTGTCGATGGATCCCTTTCCATTCGTCGTACGGTCGACAGTACCGTCATGCATGACGATGAGCTTGCCATCGATCGTTGCATGAACATCGAGCTCGATGCCGCCCGCGCCGATCTCGATGGCCTTCTTGAAGGCAAGCATCGTGTTTTCTGGATGTTCAACGTGAAAACCGCGGTGCGCGATGATTAATACCATAGTCTTCAACAACACGGAGAAACCATAAAACGTTCCGGGTCGAAAGATCCAGAGGCATGCTCGAAAAACGCCTCTTGTCCGGGCCATCGTGGTGGCTCGCTCCTGACCCGAAACGCGCCGGGGAGGGCGCGGAACCGTGGTTTTCGAACGAGTGGTTCGACGCTCACGCGGCGACCTTGAAAAAAATTACGGTGCCCATGTCGTGGCAAACATTGCAAGGCTTGGAGCGGTATGAAGGGGTTTGTTGGTTTTTCACGACGATCCCTCGCCGTTTGCTGGAACTGGAGCTGCCAACAACAAACCACGTTTCGCTTCGGTTCAACGGCATCAATTATTTGGCCAAAATCTGGTTGAACGGGGTCGAGACCGGTCAGCACGAGGGTGGCTACACGCCCTTCTCACTGCACCTGTCGCAAGCAACGCTGAAACGCGTTGTCGAGCGCTCGCACAACGACATACTGCTTGCCGCGCGCGTCGACAACACGCGGCGACACGACCAGCTGCCTGAATTTTCCGCTGACTGGTTCATCTGGGGCGGCATCTACAGGAACGTCTACCTCGACATCCAGCCCGGCTCGCGCGTGGCCCAGTGCCTGGTCGCACCTGTCCTAGCATTCACGCCAGCTGGAGCCGTAGCCCAATCCGCCATCAAGATGACCATTCACGCCGCCGCGGGGCTCGGTTTCTCGTGGACCATCACGTCTCCACGGGGCGATGTCGTGGCAACCGGAACGACGAAAATACCCATCAATGAATCGCCGGCAACCACAGCCCCGTTGATCTGGCGGCGCATCACGGTCCCGATACCGGCCCCGGCATTGTGGTCGCCGAATTCGCCCGTGCTCTATCGCTTGGAGCTTCACGACGAGGAGAAGGACCTCTTGTTCGCGACGCGGTTCGGGATGCGGGCAATAACGGCGAGGGGACAAGACATCTTGCTCAACGGCAAGAAAATCCTGCTCAAGGGATGCTCGCTGCACGAGGAGCATTATCCCCTCGGCCGAGAATATCCGAAGGAGCAACGCCGCGCCGACGTGCTTGGCATGAAGGCCCTCGGCTTCAACTTCCTCCGAACCGCACACTACTCGCACGACGAGTCGTTGATCGATGCTTGCGATGAGGAAGGGCTGCTTGTCGGCGAAGAGATCCCCGTGTACTGGAACATCGACTTCCGGAACCACGACGTTCAGCGCCTGGCAGCGCGGTTAATGCGGGACCTGATCCGCCGCGATTTCAACCACCCGTCGGTCATCTGGTGGTCGGCCGGGAACGAGGTGCCGGTCTCGCGGCGGGACTGCAGCAATTTCATGACAACGATCATGGCGCTTGCCAAGCGCCTTGACCCGACGAGGTTTTCCGTGTTCGTGACCAAGGCATTCATCTACGATCCCGCCCGCAAGCACTCGGACCTGCTCTTGCTCAACTCGTACTTTGGCTGGTATTATCTATCCGAAAGATTGTTCGGCAGCGCGTGCGATGTCGTGCACGGCACCGCACCAAGAAAGCCATTCATCATGTCCGAGTTCGGCGCGAATGCCATGCGCGGGTTCGGGCGGCACGAGGCCATCGACGTGAAATCGAGCGAGTGGAAGCAGGCCTCCATCGTGTCGCACGCGGTCAAGACGTTCAACGGGAAGCCCTACATGAGCGGCTGGGCCATCTGGATATACCGGGATTTCAAGAGCCACATGCGGACCGGAAAATACGAGCAAGGATACAACCGGAAAGGGCTCGTCGACGAGCAAGACCGCAAGAAGTTGCTCGCTTTGTGGATGCCGAAGCTGGTGAACGAGCGCCGCCCGTTTCACCGATGGAAGGCCATTTCCGGCGTGTTCGGAGCCAAGATTGCTTACTTTCCCGCGGCATTCTTCGACGTTATCGTCGACATCATCTCGCCGCTGTTCATGCACAAGGTGAACACGGGGTATTACATAAAGGATGTAAAATAATGAGTATGGTAAATCCAACAACTGATGCACGAAGAATGAAGCCGAGACCGGGAGCAATCGTCTTGTTTCTCGCGTTAGGCATCATGATGTCCTTTGCAATCGTCGGCCTCATTAATCCAGCATTCTATTCCCCCGCGAAGATGGCACGAGTTAACATGCTCAATACGGCTGGTTCCCGGAAGATCTTCACGACTTATTTTTACTGGTACAAGAGTGGGGGCCCGGATTTTAATAACAGCCCGCATTGCGCAGAAACCTGGTCCACCGACCCGTACCCGGAGAAAACATGGAACGTCACCTATCCCGCAGGCTGGCCGGGACCGACCGATCCGGCGCTGATGGTGCAAAACGTGTCCGCCACGACGGGGTGGCACGATTCGGATACGTACCACCCGCCGGCTGATCTACCGCTCTACGACGCGGCGGGAAACGTGATCGCCAGCAGCTTGAAAAATGGAACAATGGAACACCTCGGCACGTGGTTTGATTGGAATAATGCCTCCTGGCACCAGTGGGAGTTGCGGTGCATGATGCGCGCGGGCATCGATGTGCTCATGCCCGTGTATTGGTGGAATGGTTTGTCGGCAATAAATCTGGGGTCCAATCCGTGGTCCATCGAGGGACTCCGGGTTTTACGAGATTCGTGGTATGACCTCGCCGGGAAACTCGTGGTAGAGGGCCAAGCGACCAACATAACGCACGCATACCAGATTCTCCCGAAAATATGCTTGTTCTACGACGTGACTTGCATGAAGCAATTATGGTCTCATAACATGAGCTTGACCGGGAATCAATCTTATAATTGGTACATGGAAAATGGCACCGGAGCGAACTTGAACGAGTCATATTGGCAAGAAGAGTTCTGGCAAAACATCGATGATTTTCTCGATAATGTGACGTCGATTGACGAGAACTGCAGCTTTCATTGGGACAACAGGTATATCGTGTGGCTCTACTC
>JAUQYW010000535.1 GCA_030587525.1 Candidatus Sigynarchaeota archaeon
GGTTTCGGGGGCGAGGATTCCGGCAACTTCAGTTACAGGATAGCGAACCCGCAGCAGCCCAATCTTGATTGGGTGTTCTGGTACGTGGGTATCCCGGCAATCATCGCCGGCGCCGTGATCGGCATCGCCATCTCTGTAATAAGAGTAAGATCGCGCCGGAAGCAGCGTGCTGCCCCGCACGCGGCAGACATCGACAAGTACGACAAGAACTACCTCGATAAGTGATCCCCAGGTAACATGGAAAAACAAAAGAACATCGCGACCTTTGTGGTCACGATAAAGGAATTGCAGGAATAGACCATGGACCCGATACTCGTGGGATTTGACATCGGCGGGGTGAACATCAAGTGCTCAAGCATCCGCAGATCCGGTGCATCGTATCTCGAGACTGCCTTTTCGACCAAAACATACTATCCCTTGTGGCAAAACTCTTTGGATGCATTTCCTGCAAAATTGGAAGAAATCCTCGCAATACACGTGCAAAAACACCTTGTAAAAAAGGCAAGGCTTGAAAAAACAACGATGATTCCGTGCGCGTCGATCACGGGCGAGTTATCTGATGCGTATTCATCGAAAAAAGAAGGCATCGCGCATATCACGGGATCTTTGGCCCGGGCGTGCACGGCTTTGCAGCAGCGTCATGGCGGGATAATCATCAACGAGCCCCTTTTCATCTCGACGGATGGCAAGTTCCGGACGCGAACCGAAGCAAACGAGGCCCATCGCTCCGTGTCGGCAGCAAATTGGCATGCGACCGCGACGTGGGTCGGAAGCTTCGTGAAAAACGGGATCTTGATCGATTGCGGCTCGACAACCACGGATATCATTCCAATAATCGACGGCATTCCGAACGTGGAAGGCAGGACTGACCTGGAACGGTTGAAGTCAGGCGAGCTGGTGTACACGGGCGTGTTGCGGGCCACGATTCCATCGATCGCCCACGAGGTCCCCGTTAATGGCACCATGGTTCCTATCAGCTTTGAAAAGTTCGCGTTGATGGCGGATGCCCACTTGATCCTGGGCAACATCACGCGGGAACAGTATGACTGCGACACGGCGGATGGCCGCTCGACATCGATCGATGATAGCAAGAAACGACTCGCTAGGACTGTTTGCGAGGATGCTGACGTGCTTGGTGATGCGGTCATTGTAGATATTGCCAGGTTCTTGTGCAACCAGCAAGTCGACATGGTCACGAGAGGGTTGCGAAAGGTGATCGAGCGGGTCAACCGGGCTATGAATGTCAAGGCGACGGACCTGGATTGCGTGATTACCGGTATTGGAGAATCATCCATTGCAAGATTAATCGCGGAGCGCGCGGGCTTCAAGTCAATTTTTCCCCTTTCGAGCAAGATCGGGAAAGAATCGACCGTGATCTCGTCGTCGATCGCAGTATTGTACGTGATTTCGGAACACTTGAAACTGGCGAAATCCGATGGCACGTGAAATTCTGTTCTTGAAAGCAAGCGGAATGATCGTGGATGAAACTGGCTCCAGAGCGGCATTCGCAGGGGCCTTGAGAAATCTCGCCGGGAGATACCCGGAAAGCTTGTTTTACATCATTTCTGGCGGAGGAAAAAAGGTCGATGCCCTCAGGAAGCAGTATAACGATGATCCCGCGTCCATCGCGCAGGATTGGTATAACAGCCACGGTGTCGTCCTTGATCCCGACCTCGCAGCTCACTGGCGGGCCATCGAAATCATGGACTCGAATGGCAAGATTTTAGCCAACGACGTGAAAGGATGCCAGAACATCGTCATTCCCCCGGTAAGCCGCTTGATGCAAGAGCGAAAATGCACGCTGCCCGCATCGTGGGACATAACGGCGGATAGCATCGCCTATTGGCTCGCAGCGGCACTTGCGGGGGAAAACGACGTTCTGACGTGGATTATTTTGCTGAAGGATGTTGATGGCGTGATCACGTCCCCGGGAAAAACCGCTGCGATATTGAGGCGCACTAAAGTCACGACGGGCAAGATTGTTGACACGATCATCGTGGACCATGGAAAGCCTTCCTTGCTGTTACCATCCTACCCGTTCGACACATATTTATTCGCCCTCGTGAAGAAACACAACATCCCGTTTTACATCGTGAACTGGAAACATCTCGATCGCGTGGATGGTCTCTTGAAAAGGCAACCGGGCGTCGTTTGCACGAAAATCATGGCCGCGCCTTGAAGATGGCCATGCGTTTCGATCCCATTCCGTGCATCGCTTCAAGATGGATTTCCGAGAGAGGTAAAAGTCCTTCTTTCATTTGATCGATGAATCGTTTGGACGAAGCATTGCCATCGTTATCTTGAAATTGCACGAGGATGCGGCCTTTTAGGCGAGAAAAATAGGCTAGAACTGCATTCTCTTTCAACAATGCATCGATGCATGATGCCGGGATAAAGAAGAGGGTGTATGGCTTGTCGAATCGTGGAATGAAGTCGGCAATTGCGAGATTTTCAACCATCACGGGTTCGAGCTTCCCGTGGAGTTTTTTTACGACAGCCACGAATTCTTGCCCGGAAGCCAATGCCCGGGAAATATCTATGCACATGGTTCGGAGGCACGCATGAAATGCAGATATCCCGGCTTTGGCATCATCTAAGGTTTTCACGAATGCAGATTTGTTAGCAAAACGGTTCACTATTTCAGCTTGCATCGATATTGAAGGATTCTGCATCATGTTAAATAGACGATCCTTGTCGACGCGAACCATTTCGAATAAATTGACGAGGCCACGGCTTGTATCGTTGATAACCCTCACTTTAAAATGCAACGGGGCGGAACACAAGATCAATGAATCGCTCCCGAACCACGGCTCGCAAATCGCTTGCAGACTTGGCAATTCCTGCTTCAAAATGGATGCGATTTCGTTTCCATCATCGATGCAGGAGCGTTCTGGCTCGGATTGGTTATTGCCGTGCATGCCACCACGTCAATGCTACAAAAAATTATTTACGATGATTTCCGCCCACGCATTATCCCCGGGCTTGCACGTCACGCTGTAATTGACCTTCACAGTCTCGATGGCGAACCGGGAAAAATACTCCTTGAATCCAGCGTTTAAGGACAATACAAATTTGCCCTTGATGGTGTTGCAAATCTCGGCGAGTTCCTCGTGGTCAAAAGGCTTGTTATAAGCGTAATCGGTCTCGTATGGTGGATCGATGTAAAAAAACGTTGTTAGACTGTCATATTTCGTGATGACATCCTTGTAATCAAGCTGATGCAGGATAACTCCATTCAAGCGTCTATGTGCAGCGACAAGCGGTTCTCGCTTGAAAAGGAACGACCGGGCTTTCTTGTCTGCGGTCGATGCGATCGGGGAATTGCACATCCCGTCCTGGTTGAACCGGAACAGGCCACCATACGAGGTTTTCACGATGTAATACACACGAAAAGCAACTTCCACGGGATCGAGGGCTTTCCAGTTCGATGCCCGGTATTCCATAAAAAGATCCCGGGCTATCAGCGAGCAATCAAGACACTCGAGGAACTGCGAAAACAAGCCGGGATCCTGGATGACGTGGTAGAACGTCATAAGTAGCGGATCTATATCATTTAATACCTCTAGCTTCGACATTTTCTTGAAAAAGAAGACGGCGGCGGAACCGGCGAATAGTTCAACGTAGATCTCGTGTCCCGTGGGGATCAGCTGGCAAATCCTTCGTCTTAACAGCCGTTTTGACCCCACCCACTTGATCGGGCTAGAGGTTGATCCTTCGAGCCTATCCATCGACGTCAGAAGGCGCACGCATGCTTAAAAGTTTATCCTCGTGGAGCATCGTGGGAAAAAAAGGACCCTTTCATTCCGACAATAATAGAAAAGGAATCCGATTCTTGAAAAACGTAAAAAATAAAGGATATCAAGATGGCGTTCAATCTTCCATCTTGGGCATACCGCCCCTTCCACCACCGCCACCGAGCTTGCTACCCTTGATCACGTCGTCGATGCGAATGATCATTGTTGCAGCTTCGGCGGCAGTTTTTATTGCCGTTTTTATCAGCGTCGCCGGCTCGAGCACGCCCGCAACCTTCATGTCTTCAACCTTGTTCGTGAAGAGATTGTATCCCTTGAAGACATCCGCCTTGGTCTTGTGCGCGGCACGTATATCACCCACGATTTGGATGGCATCGAGGCCAGCGTTTTCAACAAGGGTTATCGGAATGGATTCTAGTGACTTGGCAACCATCTGGATGACGAGCTGCTCGCGACCCGGGAACGTCTTGGCATACTCGTTTAACTGGTTGGCAATCTCGATTTCAACGGCACCACCACCTGCAACGATGGCGGGATCCGTGAGAAGGGCCGCAGCAACGCATAACGCGTCGTGCAAGCCACGTTCCGTCTCGGACAAGCTCTTGCCTCCGGCACCGCGAATCAAGAGGGTCATCGCCTTCGGGTTCTTGCAGCCTTCGATGTAGACGTACTTGGTATTGCCGATCGATTTCTCATGGATGATCTCGCACGTGCCGAGATCCTTCTCGGCTATCTCCTCGAGCGAATTCAGTTGGTTACCACCGGTCGCCTCGGCAATCAGATCCATATCGGACTTGCTGATGCTCTTGATGACCATGACACCGGCTTGTTTCAAGAAATGCACGGCGGTGTCATCGACAGACTTGCTTGTCAATATCACGTTCGCCTTGACATCGAGCAATTTCTGAACTTTCTTCTTGATCATGTTGTCCTCTTCATCGAGGAAGCCCATCATCTGCTCCGGCTTCTCGATGGAAATCTTTGCTTCCCACTCGCCTTTCTTCACTTCGAGGGGATAGTTCAGCAGCGCGATCCTGGGGTTCTTAGCTTCGCGAGGCATCTGCGTGTGGGCGATTTCCTTGTCGAGCACGATGCCCTTGATGAGCATCGTGTCGTGTATCGCCTCGCCACCTTCTTTCTTGACGATCTTGACCTTGTTGACATTCTTGTTGAGATTCTTGACACCGGCAGCCTTCAACGTGAGCATCGCTTCCAGAACAAGTTCGGACAAGCGATCCTTGCCGAACGCGATGATCTTGCTGTTCATGGAGGTACTGATCACCTTTTTCATGAGATCCTTCTCGGTGTCTTTCAGCTTGTAAGCGATCTTGTCGATGATCTCGATCGCCTTGTTTTTCGCCTTCGTGACACCGGATGCAACGATGCTCGGGTGGACACCGCTCTGGATGAGCTCGGAAACATTCTGGAGAATGGAGCCAGCCAGAATCACGCTCGTGGTTGTCCCATCCCCAACCTCACCATCTTGAGTCTTGGCTACCTCGACCATCATCTTGGCCGTCGGATGTTGCACGTCGATTTCTTTAAGTATTGTTGCCCCATCGTTGGTAATCGTGAGATCTCCAAGACCGTCGACTAATAATTTATCCAAACCTTTAGGTCCAAGAGTAGATCGCACGGCTTCTGCAATAGCCATAGCAGCAGCTACATTGTTAGAAAAAGCATCCTTCTTCGTGGTTCGTTCAGTTCCCTCTTTCAATATAAGCAGGGGCTGATTACCACCGCCAACTAGATATGCCATTTTAGTTTCTCACCTAGAGAACATGTTGGATTTGTGAATTCACAATTTCTCGTCGATTAAAAATTTTTCTCCAATTGGACTTCTATATAAAGAATGCGGGTCAACAAATCGCATCTGCGTGTTTGGGGATCCTATCACAAATCCTTCCGGAATTGCACTGCATATTCCACAAAGCCCAGCTTCGCGAACAGTTTGGTTGCGGAATCCGTTCCGGCTCTCAAGTTGACCTTCACGACGAGGACGTGGTTGTCGCAGAAGAAGTCCGTTGCGGCATTGATCAATTTCTCGCCAACACCAATGTTTCTATAATCCGGTGCAACGATCAAGTTCGTGATATGTCCCGTTCGTTCCTCCGCGCTGCGAATGTCCGCGACAAGCATTCCCATGGCTTGGCCGTCCTTGTCCGCGACGAACATTCGGGTGAAATCCGACTTGGCGATCTTTTGCTCCAATGATTTCCTCCAACGCTCCTCATCGAATTCAACCTTGAAGGTCTTGCACAATGCTTGCATCAGCGTCGTAACGTATTGTTCATCTTGAGCATTATAATCGCGAATCTTAATCTTTTCGTCTTCCAAGATTTTTTCGTCATCCGAGATGCGTTTAGGAACATCTATGGTCATGATGAGGACTAGGCAGTAAAAAACCTTATCGTTCTATGAAAATGACGTGAGTCATATCCTTAAGTTCTCATGATTCAATATCGCAAGAACATCGCCCGCGAGACCTTTCTCGCGAGATCGACCGCTTTCATTGACAAGAAACCTTGGATCTTGGGAGGCACGGGATACATTCCGAACTTTTTCTTGCTTTTCAGCGCCTTGAATATGCCGAGCACTGAAAACGCGTAGATCGTCACTGGTGCAAACAAGGATCGCAAGAACGAGGAGATTGCATTGCTGAAGCCTGTTGCAAGCACGATCACGAACTGGTTATTGCATGGCACGGCAACCTGGAGCTTTTCGTGGAGGCTCGCGGCAATCGCGGGAACATCGTTGCCATCCACGGCAATCATTGAAAGGAGAGCGGGATCGATGCCTTTGATGACGCGAGGTACCATCTTTTCAACGCTAATCTCGACCGCGAAAAGCTTACCTTTCCCTTCCACCTTTGATTGCGTGCAGATTACGAGGGAAAAATTTTCGCCGAGCGTGTCCGCCACGAATTTCAAGCCAACCTTCGCGGAACGATCGGGCATGATGCGTGGAAGATCAAAACGCAATCGCCGGAACCGGAGCAAAAACCGGTGGAAGAGCCTGGCAAGGATCAGTTTTGGATACGCTTGCCACGTTTGCCTGATGTCTCGGATGTATCGGAGCAGCATTTCGGCGAGGACTTGCATCAATCTTCGTCCGTCCGCATCGTGCTCTCCGGAAATGACCCCGTCCATAAAATTGATGAACACGTCGATTAAGCCAGATATCGAGAAAAAGCAGACGCCGTCCACGTTCTCGCGAGCTTTCATGACGCGCGCCACCTTGTCGAACGTCTCGCTGCAGACCGGGAATGCTTCGACATATGGTGCCACGGGAACGAGTTGTATCGAGATCGAATCGGACTTTTTCACGACCCGGAAAAGAGTCAGGGCATCAGCCGTGTGAAACCCGAGTATCGCTGACCCGGCGGGCATGAATGCTGAACCCGCGCGAGCGAGATCATCAATCGAGCAAGATTTAAGTGCATTCGATACAACCTTGATGAATCCCGTGATCTTGTCTTGCACGGGGTGGTTCCGGATCTCCCCCTCGCTGCAAGCCGAGATAAAAGACGAGATATGCTTCGCGATGGCCGAAAGAGATGCCAACGCGGGCTTCGCCGTGGAAAAGCTCGAGTCGATAAACCCTTCAAACATCCGGGCATCGATGACGCGGACGAGATCGATTGCCAACGGGGAGCTTTTCGTGCCAGCAGGTTTTCCTGTGGTCGTTGCCTTTCGCACCGCCTCGAGTAACGCATTCAAGGTATCCGGATCCAGAGTAGCGGCGGAGGAAGCCTTTCCCAAGATGCCGCCTGCAGCGAGCTGCATGTCCGAAACGGCGACAGGCGTTACATGGATAAGCTTGCCCGGAGACTGTATGACCAGGTTCGATGTCAAAATAGCGTGAGCCTTGAAATCGTAGATGATCTCCAGCGCCGAATAAAACTCGCCGATCAGTTCCGGCGCATGCTGCTTGTACGCGGAATGGAGAAAACAAGCATTGAATTCTACCGGCAAGAACGGGGCAAGGGAAATGGATGCATCGCTGCGGGCTTGCCCGTGCTCGTCGACATCACAAGCCGTGTCTTGCAAAGCCTTTAGATACCGCGTGTACGTTCGATCGAGCCACGTTGCAAGTGATTTCGTGTCGTTCTCGCTTGGTTCCATGCAAAACAAGTCCTTTTCATCGATTGACCATTCACCACGTGCCATGTTCCACGCGCGGCATCGCCGGCTTAACGCGATATCACGTAAATGAGGGGAGCCGGCCTTAAAAAGGTGCGGGCGGGCATCCCGGCATAACCGGTGGATTCAAGTTGAACCTACACGGCGGATCGCGCCATTTTTAAGGGAGCAGCCCCATGTATTCGTTGTGCGGCTGCACTATCGGTAGGATACCGTGCATCGCACCCGCGGGTAGCTTGCCATTCCATGAAAACGTGGTGAAACGCGACGTCGACCGAAACACTGCTAGAAATCAAGGACATTGCCTTCCAGCCCATATCAAAACAGATGCTGGAAACCGTGCTGAAGCGAACCCTGGAATACGATTTCGTAGATCACGTCTTGGCCATTAAAGCCTTTCAAGTGCTCTCCGGAAGCAAGCTGGATTACAAGCAAGCAATGCGGGGCATTGCCCAGTTAATGCTGGACGATACGTGGTATATTATTTCAAAGGACGCGGGAGATAATGGTATACCCGTCCTCGTGTTTCAAAAGGAAGGCGTGAACGTGCTGGTTGCAGGTGCCAAGGCCGGCGAGCTCGCAGCGGTCGTGATCCTCGCCACGGCAGGATCCAAGACAGATCTGGCATTCGCCCAGAAAGTATTGCAGAAGATGGTCGACAAGGATTGCCGTCTGCCCGCTTGAAAGTTCAAGTTGATTCTTTATAATTTTTCTAATGGTGACCATGCGAGACAAGGCACGCGTGCTCGTGGTCGCGAGCATGATATGTTGCATCGCGGGGAGTTTCTCGGTGAACCTCTACCTTTTATGGGCATCGCAGCCTCACTACCCCGTGTATTCTTGCCCCGCGCCGCCACCTGGCAAGACGTGGATCAAAGTCGAACGCGGCGAGACCCCTGTTGCGAACCCGCTCAAGGGGTTCATGCCATATGCCGGGACAGGCCACGTCTTCCCGCATTCCTTGGAATACAGTTACTTCTCGCTGCGGAGCATCGCCGGCGCCACCACCGGCGTGTTCAATTTCTCAACCATCGACACGTTCCTCGACAACGTGGCAGGTCGTGGTCACCAGGCCGTGTTCCGGATCTATCTTGATTACCCCAGCTTGCAGACCGGCGTTCCCCAGTATTTGATCGACGTCGGCGTGGAGATGCGCACTTATACGGAGGAGGGCGGGGGTCTATCGCCTGATTACGACGACCCGCGCGTGGTCGCCGAGATGGTGGCGTGCATCGATGCACTCAGCGCGGCGTATGACGGCGATCCGCGTGTCGGGTTCATCGAGGCCGGGATGCTGGGCAAATGGGGCGAATGGCACGTGTCCCCGCATGATGTTTGGATGGCCAACGAGACCACGCAGCGTGCGGTGCTCCAGGCATATGAAGATGCCTTTACCACGACGTGGATCCTCGCGCGATATCCCACGGCCATCACGGGAGATTACCGCGTCGGGTACCACGACGATTCCTTCGCATACGCGACCCTCTTCGCGGAAGGCAGCCAGGGCTGGTATTTCTGGGTCCAGATGGCCGCCATGGACATGTCCGAGGTCTGGCAGCAAGCGCCGATCGGCGGCGAGGTGCGTCCCGAGATCCAGGCCGCGGTATTCCGCTCCCCGCGGGTGGAGGGCCAGGATTACAACGCGTGCGTCTACACGACCCACGCCTCGTGGATGCTCATGTCCGCCGTGTTCCACCCGACTGATTCTTGGTGGAACATGAGCGATGCCGACTTGGAGCGGGCCATGGAGGGGTCGCGGCTGATGGGCTATGACCTGCGGGCTTGCTGGGTGAACTACACGTACAGCGCCGCGTTGAGCGAGCTCTCGGTCTCCGTGGTCGTCGCAAATTTCGGCGTCGCGCCGTTCTATTACAACTGGACTGCGGAATTCGGTTTATTCAACCAGACTGGAGCCCTGGTGCGGCAATATCCCACGCCGGCGTCGATTCTTGGTATCTTGCCAGGTCAATACGTGATATGGAACGCCATATTGGATGGCATCCTTCCTGGCGATGCTGGCGGCTTCATCGGCGTTCGCGTTCCCAATGTGCTCCCGGGCGGGTCGCCGGTTATCTTCTCGAACAAAGAAATCTCGCCGGACGGCTGGACGTTCCTCTGCAACTTCACTCACCCTTGATTAAAAAGCTCTCTGGACCATGGCAACGCGGTTTAATATCGATTGAATCGCGTCGTGTAATCTTTAATTTTCGAAAGTCAAAGTTCTACAATCGTTTCTAAGGTACCAATGAGAGAAGATCATGATGGAAAAAACAACAAATCGGCGGGATATCGCGCGGGTCGAACCATACAAGGCGTTTTTTCTCGCCATGGTCATCGCAAGTAGTTCCTTTGCAGGAACTTTCCTTTATCTTGCCATCAGTGAAATGACACGCCCCTTGATCGCGACATCCCATTACCATTTTAACATCCAATTCGAAGGCTTGGATGAAACTTCGATGAACGAGATCGTGAACAATTCCGTGATCCCGCTTTTGCAAATGTATTCCCGCCATCCAGCTTGGAAAGCAAACATCGAGTTCCAAGGCTTGATGCTGGAATGGATGAACCGGCTAGGCAACACGACTCGAAAAACAAACGTGACACTTCCCAACAACGCGGGCACGCTGGAAAATCAAAACGGCATCGATCTGCTCAGGTATCTCGTGGCCCGCGGGCAAATCCAGCTCATCGTGGTACAATATAGTGATGCCCTTGCCATAGCTTATCCGTACATCGATTTTTTCAAGAGCATCAACTATACGCGTCAGTTACTTCGTGATCTCGATATCATCAACGCGACGAGCACTAGCGGTGTCTCCCACGTGGTCCTCTTGCAAGAGGGTCAATTCGCGCTCGGGTCTTCTCGCTTGGTGGCGGATTTTCAGAAACCAACGGGGTCACCCGCGTACGATACCTTCCTCACGACCCGCGAGACCTTGTCCTTTTATGGCGTTGAAAATCGGGCAGGTCTTTATACATACGAGATTGGCGGGGAACAGGTATACGTGCTTCCCTATCATCCCGTTCCGATGCTTGAAGGCGGTGCCGAACATCACCTCTTGTGGTTTTTCGACGGCGAGTATGTCAACGACGGGCGCGGTCCCACGTGGACGGAAAGCGGGTACATCGATTACGGGGACGAGGCTGCATATATTGGTTTTAACGAGGAGAAGCAAACAAACCACGAGCGCCAGCTCGAAGACCTGGAACAGATGGGGGATGTGTTCATGACGCTCGATGAATGGGTAGCCTACATGATCTCGCATGGCGACGTCCAACCGCTCGGGAAATGGGTTCCTGAGACACATTGGGCAATTTACCGGCACCACTCGTCGTTTGTCTGGATGTCTGACACCCGTGGAAACACTCCTTATGATGATAACGAAATCCTTGCACGCTGCTATGAAACGCACCAGATGTTGCTGGCCACCGAGGTCATGCTAAATTATTCCCGTTCCCTTGCCGCGATCGATGCAACAACCTATCGCTCGCTCTTCTCGAACATGACACGGGCCTGGTTGAACCTCGCACTGGCAGAGGTGTCCGATTCGACGGGCATCAAGCCATCTACATTCGAAGGGGAAGATGCGATTAGAAATTTAAACAATGCCATCTCAAACGCCTCGTACGTTCGCTCGTTCGTCATAAATGCGACGCCCGGGCTGAATGACACGATTAACGTGATGCACGGCGCCATCCAGATACTTCCATCGAACCTTGGGACTCCGAACCCCTTGGTCGTGAATGGTTCAGCCGTGAATTTCACCACGACGGGGGTCGCATCCATCGGCGATCTCGGCCAAGTCGGTATCCAGACGATGAATAATGATTCGTTCGGCATCACGCGGATGCGCGTGGAGACAGCGTGGGATCCAACGCTTAACGGCACGGAATATTATTCGGTGCTGTCCAATTTTCCCCGGACAAATACTTCCGCGTTCACGGAGAAATGGTCATACATCACCTTTACCGGCGATTTTTCGACCATCCAGTATTCGCCATGCTTCTGGGAAAACCTCTCGGTTCAAATAACGCGCGCAGATTACAACGCGGATACACCGGATTCCTATAACGATTGGAGCGCGGATAGATACGATAACTTCGAGATCTACATGCCGCTCCCGAACGGGCTCATATATTCAACAAACATGCATTGTGCGATCGTGAAAAACTGCACGAGCACGCACTTATGTGCGAAATGGAACACGAGGGATGTCCGGTTCATGCAAACCAAGACCCTATCAAACCTGAACCCGGCTGGTGAAACGTGGAATTTCTTCGTCATGCTAGACGTGAACATTTCCCAGGCGATTGCCTTCGCCAACCTGGTCAACACGAACGCGCCGCTACGTGTCCACGAGGGGATCTGATTATGAGCGATGCAGTCTCAACCCAGCCTGTTTCTCAACCCTCGCCTCAACACGCGAGAGAATCCCGCCTCGTGTTCATGGGGCTCTGTGGATTAGCAATTGTGTATGCTTCGATGGGCATCGGTATGGTCTTGCTCGCGCGCGTTTACGCGATGATCCCGCTCGAACAAGACAGCGAATTCGGGGATTTCGACCACGCGCTTGGCATGCGCTATGGCGCGAGCACGTTCTTTTTTGTTATGGCCGCAGCCACGATCATCATTGGATACGTGGCCCTTTTCAGCAAGAAAGAGAACACACGCAAGGCCACATCGCGGCTCCTAGCATTCCTCCTTCAACCGTGGATCACATTCGCCGTTATTACCATCGGGGTCTTGTGGTACCTCCAGCTTTCGAATTCCGATGGCGACATCGCGGCTTTTTTCGCCAGTTTGCAAGGCATTGATGTGAATACTGTTGTTGGCCAAGCTCATTATGAATACATCATGCGCGGTACACCATACTTCGAGTTCATGATGGTCGCTGCGGGGCTGGGCTTGATCACCCCCTTCGCGATGTATTCCAACGACATGTTGTTGACCGTGAACGATGCCTTCTTGATTGGGAAAAAGAGGAAGATACTCGGTCCCGTTGAGCGCCTCCACAACCAAGCATGTCAGGGCCTAGTTGGCACGGCCATTGCGTGCGCGCTGTTCGCGGCAGGCAGCATCGCGATCGGGTATTTCCTGGGAACGGGGATCGATGTTCTGTGGCCCCTTTTCAATTTACGAGAGTACAAGGTGCTTGTCGAGGTCGCGCCTTCGATATTAGGCAGCATTGGAATATTTCTCGCCATCGCGTCCATTTTGCACAGGATCAGGCCAAAGCAACGCTTCGTGCGAAAAATGTCATGGATTGCATTTATCGCGGAATTATGCATTCCCATCTATGGCTGGTTCTTTGCATTGACGCTCTACAAGGATTTGCGGCTGGAAAAATTGGAAAATGACCAGGCATCGTCGAAAATATAATCGTATTTCCATATTTCTTCATTTTTTTATCTACGAACCTAAAACCCAGGTCTTACAACGCGGCAACCGATTGTATTTTTCAATGGGAGGGAAAAAAAAACCATAACGTGCAGCTTACAGATACCGCGACTTCACGCCGGCAAATAACACGAGCCAGCCCAATGCAGGAAGGATGAAACTGAGATACACGAAGAAATCGTTCGTGTCCATGCCGATCGCGAGTAAGTCGGGCGCGTGCTGGTGCAAGTATCCGCTGATGCCAAGGTAGAGGCCCCCGGCCACCAGCAGCACCGATACCAGTGTCGTGATGGCGTTCGGGGGGGTCCAGCCATGGCCTGTGTTTTTCTTTCGTGCCATTGGTCACAGCCCTCGTAGCCTTGTTCCTAGGAAAAACAGGAACCAGTTAAATCCTTGTATGATCAAGCCAAAAACGAACAACGAGCCCGTTCCATCAAGCCCGGGTATGACCGCAGGGAACGATGGAAGCACGCCAAGAAACCCGAGGATGCTCGCGATGATGCCGGCCACGAGTATTATCGCGGAAATGATGACGGTCACTTTTTTCGGTGGGCTAACGCCGCCCATGGTCTGTCAACCTCGTAAATAGCACATGACGATACATTATGCTTGCCTGGTGTTTAAGAATGTTTGGCCGGGCATCGACCTTGTTCGATGCCTGGAAGTAACGATTCACGTCAGGATCCAATACGTATCCATATATTCCTTGATTTTATCATCGAAGCCCTTGAACGGCGTGATGTTCCCCGAAAAATCTCGCAACTCGTCATGATACGTGGAAATGAACAAGTTCGATAAATCGCTGAGCACGGCCTCTGCTTTTTTCAGGTTGATACCCGCGGGAAAGTCGGCAATGAAGTATAAATCGTGATTCTTTTTCAGGATGAATTTTTTCGAGCCAAGCTTGAAGCTTGTCATGTTACCCAGATCAATCTTGTTCGCAAATGCCTCTATCGCGCTCATGAACGAGCCGAATAACGCCTGGTTCTGTTTTTCCTCGGCCACGCGATAGTACAAGAGTATGCCATCTTGTTGCATAATCCAGAGCTCATCGAGCATTTTTACCCGCGAGTCGTTGCTCGTGTTAACACCATCTCCGCTGTATCGTAGATTATTTACCCATATTCGATATCCAGATAAGCTTCCGAGTATTGAACTACCACGCCCTAAAGGACGTGGATTCTTCTTTCATCGACCCGTGCCATCGAGGGAACTGGTCTTGCCGGGTTTCCAGAAGCGTTGATTCCCGCCGTTCCAGCGGTATTGCTGGTTGTTGGTTTGATGACCTTTATTCCTTTCTCCGAAAGGATGCGCATGCCCTCGCGCTTGATGTTGGTCGCCGCGTTCACGTCCCGGTCGTGCATCGCGCCGCAAGACGGACATGTCCAATGCCGGTTTCCATTCCTTCTCGGTTTTTCGCTGGTTCCCGATGCTCTTGCCGTGATCCCGGTACCATGCCATTCGTTCGGCCAGCATCGCGTTCCAGATGAACCGCTTGCAACCAAACGTCTTGGCAAGCAATGCAGCCTGATCCGCGGTCGGGTAGAGGCGGATCTTGAACGCCCGGTCGATCTCCATTGCTTGTTTCCATCGCGCATGGATTTATCGATGACGGGGGTGTGCTGAATTTCTGGAGTTCACCTTGGCGCGATATGTCTTCCCGTCGCATCCACGGCCTGAAGGCCGTGGTCTTTGTGGGATTTCGTGATAAATTCGATGCCCCCAGGGAACCGCCGGATCACGGCAGCGATGGCTCGATATCCCGCCGCGCTGGTTCACGGCACGGGCAATCGTCCAGCCGATCGTGCTTCGTGTTGCTCGTTGCCGCCAGACACGTCGGCATGCTGCTGCGAGTCTCGCTTCCAGATGCTCAAGCGCATGAAACCGAAGTACAGCAAGACGATGGCAATGTCCATGAGGATCGCGCCAATTAATTCGGCCCCGGGAATGATTCCCACAGCGAACGGTGTTTCGCCAAGCTCGCCGATCACGAATGTGGTGATGGCAACGACCATGAGAAGGGCATTCCTTCGCGCCGAGCCACTTACCCGTTTCACGGCGTTGATGTAAATGAGGATAATGAACGCGACGAGCAAGGGATTTACAAATAACTGGACCCAGATCCTCAACCGTATCACCGGAAACGGGAACCGGCCGATCACGTCGACCAGGATGATGGCCAAGGCCACGCAACCGATTTTCGTGAACAGATACCGTGACCTCGTGAAAATCGCTGATTCGATGGCCGCGACCAGCAGCACGACGCTGGCAATGACGAGGAACACGCCGATGTCGAAGAGCGAGCTGTTGTTAAAGAGACCGTAAAGCATGTACGTGTGCGTGTAGAATCCATGCGCGGAAAAAAAGGCGACAACGCACGTGTAATATTTTTGCGTGGGTCCTCGTCCAATCATGGTCGTGTTTTGTGCCCTCGCGACCTTGCGGGTCTTGTACGTGAGCATGATGCCCAAGCCTACATCGAGGCACACGGCGACGATTTCAAAGATGAATGCCGCGAGCTTCAATTCATCGGCCATGCAACCGACATGGGTGCTTCTCAATAAAAACATTTGGCATTAGCAATGGCCTTTCTATAGACCCCAGACACGTGGTATATTGGCGATTTAGCCAATAAATGTTTTAAACACCGCCACATAAATATTTTAATCTCCCGCACGCCATAGTTTATCTATAAATAGCATAAATCGGTTACATTTAATCGAGTAATGATACCTCGGTAATCTCGCGGTTTGTATAGAAGGAAGGTACAGTCCTGGTATCAACGAGACCCTGGTCTATCTCAAATAATATTCACGATCATAATACTAACGTCGACGTGATTGATGCAATGTGTCCAAGCAGAAGAGCCGATGGCACACTCGTGTTTAAACTGGTGTTCTGGGGCCCGTCGATGGGCGGGAAAACGACTGCGCTCGCATGGGTATACGAGAAAGAAGGACTGGCCTCTGGGCAGCTCCAGAGCATCTCCGACCCCACTGGGCGCACGCTGTTCTTCGACCGGCTCGTCGCAAAGGTTTCTAACGTCGTATTTCAGGTTTATACCGTTGCGGGACAACGGAGACACAAGTTTCAACGCCAAACCGTTCTCAAAGGCACAGACGCCCTTGTCTTCTTTTGGGACAGCGACCAGGCCCAATGGAATGAGAACATATACAGCCTCAAGGAGCTCCTCCAGATGTATGGCAACAAGGTGCTTTCTTCCGATATCAAGATCCCGCCCGAGGTCCCGCTCATCGTGTGCGCCAACAAGCGCGACCTGCCGAACATCACGGGCATCGACAAGATCAAGGACGTGCTAAAGGCTGCCAAGATGCCGAACACGGTCATCTTCGAGACCGTCGCCATCACCGGAACGAACGTCAAGCGCGCCTTCGTCTACGCGGCACGTGAATGCGTCTTGCGTCACTACCAGAAGCTCAAGAGCGGGGAGCAGGTTCCCCCTGCTTCGCCCGAGACCGAGCCGACGGCGCCCGGTCCTTGAGCTTCCCATCACGTTTTCTTTTCATGAACTCCTTTTTCGCGATTAAGTACTATCATAAAAATAGCGCACGTTGTACGTTCGACGGGGCGACCATAGAATGCCCCGCCACAACGATCCAGTAATGCATGTCAGAGTTCCAAAGGAGAATGCCCCGTTAGGCCCCCCCGGCCACACGACGATCCAGAAAAAGCGATTCCAGTATGAGAAGGAATCTCAATCTTTATTTCACGTTTCTTTGTAATGGTCATAAAACACTATTAACCCGAAGGGAGTTTTGTTATTTGAGTTGAGTATCCATGAAATGTAAAACGATAATAACCGCGATCCGTAACTGGGCGAAAGATTCCAACAATGTCGAGAACGAAATCACCGCGTGGCTCCAAACAAATCTAGAAGTAAAGGTCATCTCATTCGCGCAAGTATCTCTGGGCTCAGGGACCATCATCACAACAATCTTGTACGAATGATTTTTCTTTTGTTTTCTACTCCTTCCGACCAAAGATCGCCCTGCAATTCTTTCCCAGTAAATTGAAGAACGAAAACTGGTAAAATAATCAAGGTGCCGACTTGTGATCATCGCAGAAAATCCGCCCACGCCATCGCGATGAACCGGATTGCCATGATGGCCAAGATTGCCAAGATGCCGATGATGAACTTCTCCTTGGAAATCTTTGGCGTGACCCGATGGCCGCAGCGGATGGCAACGTAGATCAAGGGGAAGCCAAGCAAGAAGATCGGCCACAAGTCGACCGGGAATAGCCCGGTGCCCGCGTAGATCCCCACCTTGAAAATCGTCAGGATAAACGAGTTCAAGGCGAAATTTGCGATGAAACTTTCCCGCTCGTGATTTGTTCGCTCCAGGATCACGACGAAGACCGGTCCCGACGCTCCTATCAACCCGCCGAGGAAACCGTACCCGAATGCACCGGAGTACAGCCAGCCATCCGCCAGCGGACCGTGGCACGTTTTCTTTGCCATGGCTCGGGCCTTGAAAATCACGTAACACGCGATGAACACGCCCAAGATCAGCTCGATCCACGCGACAGGGGAGACGCTGATCAGCAAGGACCCGATGGTGGTCCCGACCAAGCCAATCGGCACCGTTCTTTTCAGGAACGGCTTGTCGAGAAATCCGCGGTACTTGAGCACGTTCATCACGCAGAGCAGCACGCCCCAGTATGCCGCCAAGACGACTGCAGATTGGACATTCACGATCAGTGTTAAAAAGGGTATGAGGATCAGCGCGTCCCCGAACCCAAACGCCGCCCCGATGAACATGGAGAAAAACAAGACGATCAAGATCCAGACGGCATCCATACTTGCAAGGATAGTGCTCGATACAAATAATTTTTGAGAAATGCGAGGACGCGCTCACTCTTTCCTTCCGGCGAGGACCGAAACCTCGAAAAGGCAATGCTTGTCACCCTTCACCGCGCACTCTGTTTCCTTCACGGTCACGCGCTTTCCAGCAAGAGATTCGAACATACCACTGATGAAACCCCCGATCAAGTAATCAGTGGCGACTTGTTGCAATGGCATGCCTGCCGTGAAGGGATTCCTCGTGAGCACCACGTGGTACGTGCTCTCCCCTTTTTGTGCAACGTCAAAGATGCCCCAGCCGAACAGCGTGAGCTTGCGGAGATAAGCCTTGATGGCAGCGATGTCCATCCGTTCCGTGCTCGGGAGATCCTTGAGCAGGTGGCTTCGACCGACGCGGAACAAGACGGGCCCCATCGTTTTCCAGCCGAGGAGGTCCGCGGTTTTCAAGAACATGGAATTGATGGACGCAACATCCTTGATCACGAGCCGCCTGGCGGCGCTTTTTTCACCGAGCATCAAGACCCCGTTTTCGGGCATCGATAGCTGGTCAATGAGCTTGTCAAATTCCTCGGGATTCACGATGCTTTTCGCGTCCAGCTTCTCGATTTGCAGCACGTCGACCTTCGATCCCATCACTTGCGTGCCTTCCTTGAGCGGGATTATTTGGTACGTGCATTCTTGCCCGCCGCCCGCCATCTCGGAGCATTTCGTTTCCTTGACCTCATACTTTCCGCCATAGCTGAGCTCGAATGCGCGAGCGAGGATACCAGCGAAATCGTCGTGCACCGGTTCCTGCTGCGGTATATTCGACTGGGGAAAGCGGGAGATGGTGATGGTACCGTTGCCGGTCGACGAGTCAAAATCCAGGTGCTCTGCATAGCCCCAACCAAACAGCGACATAATCGCGCAGAAATACTTGAATAATTCCTTGCCTTTGAAATCTTGCTCGATGGCATCCTTGATGATGGCATCCGCGCTTAGCTGGTTGAGGCTGTAGAGCAAGTTTCTGGCGAGTTTTTTCCCTATAGTGTTGCGGAGTTCGATGCGAATTTCTTGGAAAATCCCCGCAGGTAAAATGTACATGTGCGTATTCTGGTGATCCTCGTAAACGTTCCCGTCCTTCCACTTCAATGCCTTAAAAATCTGCTTCTGAATTAATTTGGGGTGCTCGATGAGACTCAAGTATAATTTTCGTTTGAGGACCGACATTGGATATTAGATCTATTAATTTCTTAATTAGGCTTTCTCCGCTGCTGTTCGCTTGGTTGCCAAGTCTGCTTGAATTTGTTTGCTCATTTTTTGCGTGATGGGATACAAGAAAAGCATGCAGACCAACGACAAGGCGGTCAGGATGAAGGGCATGCCGATAAATGCAAGATTGATGCCGAAGATCGCGAAGGGTGCTTGTACGGCCTGGTTCGGCACGAATCCAGTGGCAGCTAAGATGTATCCAGGAATGGCGGCCCCGATGCCCCCGCCAGCTTTAACGATGAACGAGAAGACCGAAGCGATGGCGCCTTCCGACCTGAACCCCCTTTTCCACTCGATGTAATCCATCAGATCGGCTTGCATCGCGTAATTCACGACCGAGGCAAAGCCCGCGCCTACCCGGCTCACGCCAAGAAAGAAAAGAATCACAACTGTCTCACCCGAGGGGATGAAAAGCACCGGGAGCACCGGAATTATCGTGGATATCGTCCCGTACACCCAGATGTTCTTGTTCCCGATTTTCTTGAGCAAATAAATGGCCAGCAACATGCCAGCACCGCCTAGAAGCACCGTGATGATCCCGAAGTACACCAGCAGCGTGGGATCTCCCATGACGTACATGAAATAG
>JAUQYW010000537.1 GCA_030587525.1 Candidatus Sigynarchaeota archaeon
TCATAACCGGTAAAGTTGAACATAATCCAGTCATTTACCACGACACGACCATACGGGTTCACAAAATACCCGGCCACAGGGAATATACCATTTGAAATGTATAATGGACAATTATCCATCGAGCATGCAGCACCGGTGATGTTATACGGTATGCCCCAGTATACCCCGTTATGTGTTGCATTGGGATATTTGGATCTGTAATCAGGATACCAATTTCCAAGCCCAGCGCTATCCCACATTGTGCCGGCGTTTCCATCATCAACAGCCGGCGTTGGCGCGATAAATCGATTTAACGAGATGCTATTATTCAAATTGGAACCCAGAAGATAAATGCCATAATTGTCGCTGGTAGCATTATTGCTCGTGATCGTGGTATCGTTGCATGATTCGAGGTAAAGGCCATAAGACTCGCCGGCCATCGTATTTTCCGAAATCATGTTAGCATTGCAGCTATTTAACATGTACAAGCCTTGGATGCCGCCGGTAAAGTTGTTGCCGGAGATCGTGTTGGAGATGCAAGACAAGTATAAGACGATACCTGTTCCATTACTGGAAGCGTTATTATCCATGATGTGGTTAAAACTGCTCGATGTGGACAACATGATACCTTTGTCCTGCGCTCTCGATATGCTATTGTTCAAAATCCAGTTGTTGGTTGAACCTTGCAAGTGGATACCAATCCCGGAATCCGTAATGATGTTATAATCTACCGTGCAATCGGATGATGAATTCAAATGGACGGTAAAACTGCCACCCGTGATGTTGTTGTTTTGAATCTGGGTGTATGATGATTGGAAGCAATAAATGCCCGAAGTCCATGAACATGATATGTTATTCCAGACAATTATATTGGAATTCGAGATTCCCAAAGAAATGCCAACACCTTTACCGGTTATATTGTTGTAATCGATCTGGTTAGAGATGCTGCTGAATAACAACTTTATTCCAGTATCGAAAGTCGATGTCACGTTGTTCGCATTTATCCAATTATAAGTGGAAGCTTCCAAGTAAATTCCGCTCACTTCGCTTGAGATGTTATTTTTCAAGATGTTGTTGAAGTCTGAAGTTGAGAAGAAGATGCCGGAAGTGGCTCCAGTCACGTTATTTCCCGAGATCGTGTCATTCTGGGCATGTTCAAAGTAAATACCATTTCCCAGACCTGACACGTCGTTCCCCGAGATGGTAACATTCCCGGACCACGTAAGAGACATTCCAGAATCTGTAGTTCCGTTTAGATTATTCCCCAGAATCCTGTTTGAATTGGATGATTCGAGGATTATACCCATCATGCCACCCTCGACCCGGTTAATCGAGATAATATTGCCCTCACAAGCATTCTGGAGGCAGATACCCGCGTTAGAGTTACCCGTGGCGTTATTTCCAGAAATCCTGTTGTTGTTGCATGATCCGTCTAATAAAATGCCCGCATTCGAGTTTCCCGAAACGATATTCCCCGAGATCGTGTTATTGATGCTTGATGATTGCAATTGAATGCCAACGGTATTGTTTATCGATGCATTGTTTTCTGATATGAGATTATCACTTGAACCGGATAAATGAATGCCGTAAACCATCCCCGTGGCGTTATTCTTCGAGATCGTGTTGTTATTGCACGAGGCTAAAATAATGCCCGTATTTCCTCCTGTCGCATTGTTATTCTCAATCATGTTTAAATCGCTGTGGGAATCCAAGGAAATCCCTGATCCACTGGATGCGGTTATGGTGTTAAAGGAGATTATGTTATTTCTTGACCAATACAGATATATGCCATTTTCAGTTCCAGTGACATTATTTGCTGATATTCGATTGTTATTGTCGGTGAATTCAAAAAAAATACCATGATCGCCACCAGAGATATTGTTCTCCAAGATCTCGTTGTTACTACAAATGTAAATATATAGCCCTGCAAAATTTCCCACGATGTCATTGCCCCGGAGCGTGTTGTTTTCGGAAGTACCATACAAGATCATCCCATAACCACTCATGGCTGATGACGAGGGATTATTTCCGGTAAGCGTGTTAAAGCTTGAAGTTGATAAATAGATCCCACACGTACCACCCAATGCATTATTTCCCGAGAGCGTATTATTATCTGATTCGACGATATAAATGCCCCTTCCACCTATCGCTGTCATGATGTTATTCCTGATCCAACTATTGTTATCAGAATAAACCATGGCGATACCTGACCCGTCGCTTGTTATGTTATTCTCTAAAATCGTGTTATTAGTTGAAAATAAAAAGTTAATCCCGTATACACTCCCTGAAACGTTGTTTTTTAGAAGGGTGGTATAGTTTGAAGAATCCAGAATGATCCCGTTATCAGATGAAAAGATGTAATTCCCCGTCAGGTTCACATTCGTGCAATTTTCCAATCGTATTCCCCCGTTGGTGCCCAGCGCGCCTTGCAAGGCGCAATTTTTAATGACAAGGTACTTGTTTGTATTCTTGATTTCGATGCACGACTGAGTACTGCTGCCCGTGATTTCCAAGTCTTCGATGATGTACGGGCTCAATTCCGTGCCAAATCCTGTTTTATCAGGAAACAACTCCAGTTCCGTGTTGCCGGTTATGAGAATCGGTGCATGCGGTGCGGAAATACTAAAAGGGAATGCCTTAAACGTGGACTCCGAGGAGGCATTCATTTCTTTTTCCGGTATATTATTAGAGAGCAAGCAAAAAATAGCTGCAATACATGTAAATAATAAAATCTTCGAAAACGTTTCGTTTTTCATGCCATTGACCCGTGAGATTAGATTTTCATCTGACTTGAGGTATAACATTCACAACCTATAACAAAAAAATCTTTTCTATTCATAATTAAACGGCCTTAGGATCAACCAAAAAGGGGAGGGCGATGGTTGGTTGCTTATGAAGAACCCAAAGGAAACGACCATGTTCGATGATGGAAACAATATATTTATCCTCGTAGCCCATGATTAGGTTAATCTTTTTTCTGATTTTCGTAAAGGCAGGGAGCGGATTGTGGAAAGGTATTGACGGATCAGTTTAACGAATAATGGCGTGCCAAAGGCGAGCCACTTATAATTTCATATGCGTGATTTTATAAGCAAAGGTTTTGATACACTGCTCGTGCACCAGTGACTTAAGAATCGACACATGCATCTCCTAGATGGTGCTGTCCCTTAGAACTTGGATATCATTAATACAATAACGCCGAACACTGGTGTGCGGTTCCTATGGGGACCAAATGAGCTGATTAGCTCGGAAACTCCATAGGAACTCTCTTTTCTTGGTTTTGTCTCTTTCCTGAGAGAATAATAATATCATTTACCAATCGGATATTTTTTCGCCCAGCGTTGCATGGCGGGCACCAGGATCCCGAATTGGTCGCAGAGCAAGCCCTCGTAACCGCAAGGGCGCCCATCCCACGTGCGCCAATCGACGCCCGACCCAACACCGCCGAAGGCCGTTCCGTCGGCCATGCTCTCGGCCATCCGCTCGAGCAACATATCTCCTTCCACGGTCATACCGACTTTGTAAAGGCCGCTCACGAAATGGCGAGCTTGGCTGAGCGTCGCGCCGCCGTTCTCGTACGTACCCATGGGTTCGCTGTGCTGGGGCGCCGCTGTTTCGGAATCAGGGATGTACCAGAGATTCCCGGGCAACCCGAGGGAATAATCCTTGAACTTGGACGCCTCGAGTAGTTCCCAGAGTCGTTCCAAGATCGTCCTTGCCATGTCCCCGTCCACGAGGCCATATTCCACCGCGGCCCCGTTCACGAACAGGAATGCATAATCGTGTAACTTGCCTTCCTTGCACCGCCAGCCTGCCAGCCAACCTGTTTTTTCATTGTAGAACGTCGGGACATAGTTTTGTTTCAGCTTTTCTGCCCACGTTGCGAGGTCACGAGCTTCGGTCATGCCCTCATCGGCGAAGACCTTGCTCAAACCCAGAAGCGCCGGGTACAAGAAGGCGTTCGAAAACGCGTCTTTCCAGCCGAAAGATATCACGTCAAACCAGTTGGTCGACCACTGGTGCTGGCCCGAGATCCCCAGGCGGGACGTGCTTTCCACGAGGCCGTCGTTATCGACGTCGCGGTGCTTCATCAAGGCGATTTGGTCGAGAATCAACTTCTTAAATTTTCCAAACCAGGCGTGATCGTGGTAAGTTTCCAGGAACTTCGCGAGACCGAACAGGGCGGCCGTGCCGCAGATGATGTACTCGTCCTCGTAATAGTGGTCTTCATCGATGATGCTCCTGCCACTACCATACGCCGGTGCTATGTACAGCCATCGCTCCAAGGTTTGTTGTAGGAAAGTTTTTGGATCGATCCCCTTGAACGCCGTGAAGCCGATCGTGTTCTCTGCCCAGCTGTCCAGGCACGCGGGGCAGTGCATGGAGTTGCCGTTGTTCGAGTACGTCGCCGTGTCGGCGCGATACACCATCGCGGTCACCGCGCTGTACTTGACCGCATTCTTGATGATATGCGGCGCGTCTTGCTTGAGCTCGACGAGCTCGGGCGTGGTCACCTCAAACTTGATCGTTGCTTCGTGGTGGCCTTCCCGCAGCACGTAATCGCCCTCGTTTGCCGGTTCTTCGCCCACCTTCAATTCCAGCGTGTTGACGGTGATCGGTCGGATTGAATCGAACCTTGCCATGGCACGCCCGCCTTCAAGGCTGCAATGGAGGCTTCCTTTCCCGGGAAAGTGCAGGATGACCGGGAAGTCGAGCAATCCCGTCTCTCCCCGCTTGATGATGCTGCCGAGCGCCGTGAGCGGTGCCACCGTGCTGTCAAACGATAGTTGGAAGCCATGGTGAACCATCCGGCAAGGTTCAACACAATCCAGCACGACATCCAGGAGAATATATTTTTCCTGGACAACCCATTGAAACTTGTACGTCGCGTTCGAGTCGGGGGATCGCACGAAATATTTCACGCGATTTCCCTCGACCGTGGTCAACCCGTACGGCTCGAAGTGGAAGAAATCGGAAACCGGAGGATAACACGGGTCGATCCTGACCCCTTGCACGTAGTGCGTCGTGAACTCATCTTGCCGCCTGTGCTGGGACGCCATCTTTAACAAGTTTTGACTTCCTACTTTCCCTAAGCCTCTTTCGTCGATTGCCAGGTATGACAACGCCGGGCTGTACAGCATAAAGCCAACCTCGAAATATCGCGTCCAGTACCGGATCTCGGAACCCCGTTGTGCCATGAGCACGCCGGTCGGCAAAGCGTTGATTTTAACGACGTTGATGTTGATATCCATAAGGTTCCGGATTGGAACGGGGAGCATCGGAATCCGGTATTCCGCATCGAGCAAGAGGCTGTTCATAGCGCAGTTCCAGGATGGCCACCAACGGTCGACACCGCTCTTCCGCACCTGGATGATCACGGCGTCGGTCTCCACGTGCTCGATGTCGAACCAGGTCATGGCCTGCGGCTCCGGGATGTCGCGCTTTTCAAAAATCTTGATCCATGTCCCTTTGGTGTAGTCCCGGATCAAGATCACGACGTTTTGCGCCCAATCAAGCTCCTTCTGGCTGCCACACTTCGAATAGCCGAGGCCCAACCGGATGCCAAGCTGCTTGAGCACGGCACGCTGCTGCAACTGTATCACGCGCACGTGGATGATGCGCTTTTCGGGAGCACCCACCTCTTCGGGAAGGGCATCGACCCACACGCTCTTGCACGATACCAGCCCGCCGCCTTGTATCGAAAGCAAATCCATGATAAAAAAACGCTGTTACTGTTTAAAAAAGCTATTCGCCATTCAATTCATTCGAAAACTTCGAGAAACAACCACATCCAAGAGACTTGTTAGCAGCCGCGCGGGGCTTTTCGTTTCAGAAATTTCAGGAGCTCATCGATATCCTTTTGCCATTTTTGGATGGTCTCTTCGATCTGCGCCGCGACAGCGAAGGATTTCCGGACTCGGGCCTGTTCAAGATAGCCTTTTAACGCTTGATCACCATCATTTTGCAAGATGTGCAATTCCCGTAGATAGCTTTGGTATGCGGCATACGTCAATTGCATCGCCGCTGATTTTTGTTTGATGTCATGCAATCTGGCGAAGAAATCGTTCATGCATACGTCGAAATCATTGGCCATATAATCTTCCCTAAATAATGGTGCCTTTATACAAATCTTTGACGCGAGTATATTTAATCTTGGTATGGAGAAAGTCAAAAATACGAGAAAATCACTAAGGTGTGCCTTTGGTGGGGTGCGTTTCTTGCCAGGCACGAATTCGATCCTTCATTTTTTGGGGGAGATGCTCGTAATAATCGGGCAATCGGCGGTAATCGTGATACCTGCCTTCGGGTGGCTCCGCGGCATACTCCGCGGGCACTGGCTTGAACCCCGTTACGAATATAAATCCCAGCCCTGCCAAGGCAAAGAGGAACCAGCCAAGATCCCCGGGATAGATCGGGGCGATCAGCACGAGCAAGATGAACGATCCGACGGCGGCGATGTTGCCGAGCTTGAAAAACACGGTCTTTCTGAACCTGGCATTCCAATACATGCCATGATAGCCATCCGTCGCGGATGAGAACAAGTTGATGAATCGATGTCCCCAGGGTGCTCCCCAGTTCATCCCGTCGCCACAACTTATCGAATCAAACACGAGATGGCAGTAGATGCCCATCGTCACGGCGAGGGATTGCATAGGTATGATATCAAGCAAGAATGCTAGAATTGTCCAAGCAACGAGCGGCACGTAGGTCACGGGCTTGTGGGTCGGGTACATGAGGTGATGCTGGAATGATGAGCCCATTTTTTTCCCGGGATTTCGTATCACCCAAAAGATGGCATCAATGTCTGGAAACATACCCATGGCAAGAGCGAGCACGCTTAGTGTGCCATTCGGTAGCCTGCCGAATACGAAAAAAGAAACGCAAGTGAAGATCAAGAAGGAATACGACGCGTGTGAAGTCCCGTTCATGATAATCAGTTGTTTAGAATGCACGTATCACATTGAGCGATCCTTTCAACGTGCCGAGGTTGACGGATGGGTCAAAGCTTTCGAAGCTGACATAATGCTGGTAGTTCAACTG
>JAUQYW010000541.1 GCA_030587525.1 Candidatus Sigynarchaeota archaeon
CCCGACGCACCAGTATAACACGGCGGGGACCTTCACGGTCATCCTCACGATCACCGATGCGGACGGCGACAGCAACAAGGTCACGCAAAGCAATTACATTACGGTCATCGTCGACTTGAACCCGAGTGCCACGTTCACGGGCACGCCAACAGCGATTATTCCTGGCCAAACTGTATCGTTCACGCACACGGGCAGCAACGGCAACGCGCCAGCCACGTACCAGTGGAATTTCGGCGACTTGACGGCCAATGGAACGACCGAGAACCCGACGCACCAGTATGTGAGTGTGGGCACGTATACGGTAATACTCACAGTTACTGATAATGATGGTGATAGAAATACGTTCACTCGGACCAGTTACATCCTGGTTGCGACTAACCTAATCCCGAGTGCAAGCTTCACGGGCACGCCTACGTCGATTATCGCGGGCCAGAGCGTGTCGTTCACGCACACTGGCAACAACGGCAACACGCCGGCGACGTACCAGTGGAGCTATGGTGATGGAACGGCGAACGGGACGACAGAGAACCCGACGCACCAGTACAATACAGCGGGAACCTTCACGGTCATCCTCACGATCGTCGATGCGGATGGCGATAATAATACATTCGCCCAAAGTAATTACATCACGGTTGCCACAGACTTGGCGCCGAGCGCCACGTTCACGGGCACGCCCACGTCGATCATTGCAGGCCAGTCGGTGACGTTCACGCACACGGGCAGCAATGGGAATAGCCCAGCGACATACCAATGGAGTTTTGGCGATGCTACGGCTAACGGGACGACCGAGAACCCGACGCACCAGTATGCGACGGCGGGCACGTACACGGTCGTGCTTATGATAACCGACGCAGACGGCGACAGCAACAAGGTCACGCGG
Source organism: Candidatus Sigynarchaeota archaeon (assembly GCA_030587525.1). Classification (GTDB taxonomy): domain Archaea; phylum Asgardarchaeota; class Lokiarchaeia; order Sigyniarchaeales; family Sigyniarchaeaceae; genus Sigyniarchaeum; species Sigyniarchaeum tengchongense. The sequence continues at coordinate 881 of JAUQYW010000541.1, forward strand.
ACCAGCTACATCACGGTCGCCGCGGACTTGGCGCCGAGCGCCACGTTCACGGGCACCCCCACGTCGATCATAGCGGGTCAGTCAGTAACGTTCACGCACACGGGCAGCAACGGGAATAGCCCAGCGACATACCAGTGGAGCTTTGGCGATGGAACGGCCAACGGTACGACCGAGAATCCAGCACATTTCTACCTTACCGCTGGGACGTACACGGTCGCGATGACTGTCGTTGATCTCGATGGTGATGGAAATACCTATGCAAGAGTGAGCTATATCCAAGTAGCTGCAGACTTGATCCCGGCCGCGGATTTCAATGCCAACGCTACCGTTATTCTCACCGGGGCATACGTGGCATTTAGTTACACGGGTACCACGGGCAATGGTATCATTTCCTACCAATGGAACTTCGGTGATGGCTCAGGGAATTCCACGGTTGCAAGCCCCTCCCACAGGTATACATCTGCCGGGGTTTATACGGTTCGTCTTAATGTCGTCGATACCGATGGGGATTCGGACTTCGAGCGGAAGGTCGGTTACATCACAGTGGGTGCAGATCTCGTGCCCATTGCAGACTTCACGGCAAATGCCACGAGCATCGTCGCGGGTCAGTATGTCCGGTTCACGTTTGCTGGTACCCCTGGTAACGGCATTGTTTCGTACCAGTGGAATGTGAGTGGACCGGTAAACTATACCGTCGCGAGTCCCGTCCATCGCTACACGACAGATGGCACGTACACGGTCACTCTCACGATCGTCGACACGGACGGCGACGCGAGCACGGCACGAAAGACGAGTTTCATCGCCGTGGCGGTCGACGTGTTCCCGATGGCAGATTTCACGGCCAATACGACCTCCATCTATATGGGATTATCGATCCAGTTCACGTTCAATGGAAGTGTAGGAAATAACCCGGCCTCGTACCGATGGAACTTTACTGACGGCACGGCTAATGCCACGAGCCAGAACCCGGTCCACCGGTTTATGAATAATGGAACTTACACGATAATCTTGACCATCGTGGACGCAGATGGCGAATTAAGCACGACCAGCAAGGTCAATTTCATCACGGTCACACCTGATATGACCGCTCCCGTGCTGGAAAACATCACGATCGATGCGGTGAAAGTGTATAACGTGCTTGTTAACACGGCATGCGACGTGCTTGAAACGCAGAGTGGCATCGAACTGGTCCAGGTGATGTACGCGGTGAACCAGAATGTCACCTTTAGCAGCATCGTGCTGAACCATGGATCTGGAAATCATTACACGGGTCAAATCCCGACGCAGAATTTCGGGGCCATCGTCTATTATTACTACCGGGCTATCGACAGGGCAGGCAATTCCATGATCGTGAATAACAGCGGGGCGTATTATAATTATACGCTGGATTACTTGCCCGCGGGCACGTTCACGTTGACATTCACCGATCCGGTCACCCTCACCGTCGTGATCACGGTCACGACGGCGGGCTACATGGCGCTGGACACCTACGACTCGACAGGGCTACAGGCGGCACTGAACATGACATCATTGCTCGTCGCGTTCGACTTGTCATTCACGGGCGGTTTCTCGGCTCTCACCATTATGTATCAATACACGGGAACCGTTAGCTCGAACCTGGTGCGCGTGTTCCATCTCCACGGCGGGGATTGGACGGTAATTACCCCGAACGTGAATGCGGATGCCAAGATCATCACGTTCCAGTTAACCAGCTTATCACCGATCGCGATCGGGACGATTGTAGCGAGCGGCTTCGATATCGTGAAGTTCATCGTCGATAACTGGCTGATGTTGTCGATCGTGGGCATCGGCATGATCGTCGTCATTGGTGCCGTGGCTGCGTCCCGCCGGAAGAAGAAGATCGCAAAGGCAGGCGCAAAAGGGAAAGAAAAAGGCACTGCACGGTACACCGATGGGTCGGAAACTCCTGCAGGGGCGGCGCAGCCCGCGACCGATATGCTGGGCATTAGCACAAAAGTGTTGCCGACCGAGCTCGTCGCGAAGAAAAAGCAAGCAGCGAAATCAGCCGCGGAAGAGACCGCCGTTCAATCCACTCCCGAGGAAATGGCGCAGATGGAAACGGAAATGAAAGTCGATGCAAACGTTGACCGGTGCATCGTATGCAAGAAAGAGCTCGCCGGCGATGTGTTTATCTGTCCATCGTGCAAGAATGCCAAGTACCACTATCAATGCGTCGAACACTTGATCGCCAACAACGAGCCGTGCTGGTACTGCAAGAAGACTCTTTCCGAGGAATCCAGGAAGGAGACCGAAGCGCTGAGGTTGAAATTGCAATACATCCAGAAGAACATGCAAGATATCAGCGACAAATTCAAGAAAAATCAGATGAGCGAGGATTCGTTCTTCCAGGCATACAACCAGTTCAAGAAAGACAAGGCCGAGATTGAGAAGCAATTGAGACAAGCTGACTCTCAAAAAGCTGCTACGACAGCAGTTTCGGAGGAACAGCCGTTCAACTTGTATTGCCCCTTGTGCGAGCAATGGACGCAGAAACCCGGCAGCTACATCGTTACTGGGAACGAAATCTGCAAGAAATGCTCCCAGCCGTTGTATTTCGTTCCAAAATGTGACAAGTGCGGCCACGGGGCCATCAAACCCGTGAAGGAATTCTCGGCGTTCAAGAATTCGCCGATGGCTTGCGAGCGATGCGGGAGCAAGTTGCGCATCCAGTAAGCTTTGATTTTTTATTTTCTTTTTCGATTTTTTTTTCTCTTACATATTTAATAAGCTCTAGCTTTCCGATTTTTCATAGAGCATGCCCTCTGCACTTCCTTTTTTGATTTCAATCTAAACAAATAGTATATGTAATATGCTTTTTAAGAAATCCCGGTATTCCAGTTCACAGAGTGAACTGTCTTGGATACATCCATGCTAGTCCTGCTTGCCGTCCTCGCGCACGTGGTGATGCTGCTGTTTTTCGTCTATTTTCTCGGATTCATCGTGTTACACCACTTTCGTGTGAAGCACAAGGCATCGAAGCTACTTGTCGTTTCGATGCTTGTTGAATTATTCTTTCCTGTATGGCTTATCATCGCGTTCTTGAATGGTTTGAAGATTCTCAGTTTCTTATGTGTAGGTATCGATTTTTTACTCGTTTCTGGCATCATTTTCGATCAAATGTATGCATTCTTTTTCTACGATGGTGGCGTGTATCACAAGCAATTAAGCCGGGTTCTAATACCCTTTTATGTAGCTTGGATCTTTGCCCATTGCCTCATATTAAGCTACGACGTGAATCAAAATGCTATGCTAGTTTACTCCCTTCCCGGCATGTATGCCATTGGCGTGGGATTGATGGCTAACATGAACCATCACAAAATGGTGATCTTCCGGGAGCTGCAAGGTCATATCAAGAATGAGATTGATTACGTCGAAAAACCGGAAATCTGGAAAGTCCGAGTCGTTATGTTACAATACGTTTTCATAAGGAACGGCTTCGGGGGAAGCGTGATAGGATTGATATTTAACTTTGGTGGATTCTTGGATTTCACCATCGAGGGCATCTCATCCTTTGGGATAAGTATGTTCTGCTTGAGCGCCGCTTCCTTTTTGATAGGCAAGGGGTACCATTTGATCGGTTTTTTTTACCCCGTATCGATGTGGAAGGAACAAGATCAATGATGTAAAGGCATTGGCGTGAGCGTTTGTATTCATAGTATGCTGCAAAAGCATTTACGCAATTGATCCAAATCTTTTTAATCGACACAAGTTTCACGGTTTTGGCGCTTTGCAACGCCTTGATTTCGTTGCACACATCGTGTTGCCACAAAAGTCATGACCTCGATTCGAGTGCTCGATTCATGTCCATAAAGAAAATCCTAGTCAGCGTTTACAAGAAAGACGGGCTGGTCGATTTCGTGAAAGCGCTGAAGACCGAATTCAACGTGAAAATTATCTCCTCTGGTGGAACGGCTAAGGTATTGCGATCCGCGGGCATCGATGTGCAAGATGTTTCCGATTACACGGGTGCGCCGGAACTTTTCGGTGGGCGGATAAAAACCATTCATCCTCGCGTAGCAGGGGGGCTTTTGTTCAGGCGAGACGATCCCGGCGATGTCAGCGAAGCCAGTGCCAATAACATCGAAGCCATCGACATGGTCGTTTGCAACTTGTATCCATTCGGGGAAGTCATCAAGGACCCTGCAACGAGCCTGGATGGTGCCGTGGAAATGATCGACATCGGCGGGCCCACCATGATCCGGGCTGCTGCGAAGAATTTCAAGCACGTGACCGTTGTTTCACGAAGGGAGCAACAGGATATGGTTTTAAAGGAGATGCGTGAAAACAATGGCGACACGACGCTCGAGACCCGAAGGAAGTTAGCCATTGACGTATTCAGGACCATGGCCACGTACGACACTGCTGTGTTCAAGTATCTGGAAAAACAAGCAGGAACGGCCGAAAAGTTCCCTGATGTTCTCGTGAAGATTTACGACAAGAACCACTTGTGTCGTTACGGGGAAAATTGGGACCAGGAAGCGGCGTTTTATACAGACCGGGACTCGAAAATGGGAATCGGTACGCTAGGAAAGCTATGGGGGAAGGAGATTTCCTTCAACAACTATCTCGATATCGATGCTTGTTTCCAGACCCTTCTCGATTTGAATAAATTCCAACATGCTTGCGTGATCTTCAAGCATACAAACCCTAACGGCGTGGCCGTTGATGAAAAAACCCAGCTTGAAGCTTGCAAGCGAGCCTTCAGCTGCGACCCGCTCAGCGCGTTCGGGGGGATCTGGGGGTTTAATAAACCCATCGAGCCCGAGGTTGCCAAGTACTTGATCGAGGAGAAAAATGTCTTCATCGAGGTGCTCATAGCGCCGAAGATTCCAGATCAAGCCCGGAAAATCATGGCGAAGAAGGAAAATATGCGTGTCCTCGAATTCAGCGACTTGCTCACGAAACGTGACGAGCTATACAAGAACCATCTCGACATGCGGGGGATCCTCGGCGGCGTCCTCGCTCAAGATTACGATTGCGGCCCGATCGTCAAGGAATGGAACGTGATGACCAAGCGTCCCGTTTCCTCGGCCGAGAAGGACACGTTGATCTTCGCAATGATCATCGCCAAGTTCGCGAAATCGAATTCTGCAGTCTTCGCGAAGAAGACTCCGACTGGAATGTACACTATCGGCATCGGCACCGGTCAGCAGTCCCGAGTTCATGTCGTGAAACTAGCTCACTCGAAGGCCATAGAATTCGGCCACGATACCAAGGGCAGCGTGATGGCTACCGATTCATTTTTTCCGTTCCCCGACGGGTTCGAGGCTGGGGTTGCCGCCGGCGCGCTCGCGATTGCTTGCCCGGGCGGTTCGATCCGGGACAGTGATGTCATCAAGCGTGCCGACGAGCTCGGGGCCTCGCTCGTGTTCACCAAGAAGCGCGTCTTCCGGCATTAATTCTGCGATGCCTTCGATGCCCCGTGTCGAAATTTAAATCCCCACCTATTCCTTTTCGGATTCAAATTTTTGTACCACTTATTATTTTAACAAACCCAATACTATTAGACCTATACGAATAGCTTATGCCACTTTGAAACTCCAAGGTAATCATGCATGAGAAAGCTCGGACTAAAAAGAACGATGCTCGCGGGCATCGGATTACTGGCAATCATGTTTACGAGCCAAGTATTGTATTCAAGTATAGTTTCTAATCTCGTAAAATCACCCGACTCACGAGATGCATTTCTTGATGACGGCGTCGAGACGAGCGCAAACAACGAAGCCGTGCAACTCACCGGAACGAACCAGGTCGTGAAGTATATCGCTAGGAACAGCACGGCCGTGAACGTGCCAAACACGAGTGCGACGAGCAACGTGACATTATCAGCAATCCCCGCCACTTCATCGGTCTTGTCTAGCATGAACGGCTCATTTAAATTCGACAACACGGGTTTTCGCGTGAACCATACCATCGAGGATGATTCCGGGTATAACTATTACAACGCTACGTCCGGAACTATGAACACGACAGCGACTGCGGCGTCACTCATGATAGGATCGACGAACGAGACCGGGTCCTTCAAATACCTGAATTACGCGTCAATGACCCACCCGTGGGGGATCATCTCATCGTCGAACCAGGTGCGCGTTGACCTCGCATACACCAGTGTGGGCGCCATCACGTGGCCAGCGTCCATCCGGATCGACATTAGCTTGAAAGTACAATTTTCGCGGAATGTCACGCTCGACGTGTATGTATATGACAATCAAAATACAAATACCTGGATCAAGTACAATCCATCCACGATCAATTTCAGGAACGTGGACATACAAACAACAATCTTGAATTTTACCGATATACACTCGCAATCATTGCGCACGTCCTCGCCGTGCATCAACGTGAGTCTTCGTTTTTCATCCACCGGGGCGTTCGACGCCTGGCTTTATATGGCCAAGGCAAAATTGTTCCAGGCCCGCACGATCCCGATTCGCGGCAACAATTGGGTCGCCGCGTCCTTCGACTTGCGAGGATCGGCGACGATCCGCGGGTTCTGGTTCTGGGTGCGATCGCTGAACATCGCATCGAGCGAGAATCTCCAGATCAGACTCTTCAAGACAAATAATACCGGCATTACGCTCAACCAAATCCATTCTACAAGCGCAATTAGTAGCACAAGCACGTCGTTTTACCAGCAACCCAATATGGGCCAGGAAATCGTGGCAGCAGCCCTCACCTTGACAAATTATATCAATGATAGCCTCAATTTCTTTAACATTCCCGACGTAACCTTGTCCGTCGGCAATTATTTCGTCGTGTTGAGCAGTAACGTGGCGTCAGGTACGCGCTACTCGCTCGTCGTCATTCCCTACACGGATGACCCCGTGTGGGCCCGTGATCCCGACCTTCAAGACGATCAAACCGTCGCCGTGTCCACGACCGGCGGCACGAGCTGGGTTGAAAAGATGGTGCAGCGTGTCAACACGACTTCATACGTGCAAGTCGATGCAGCGCCTTTCATCGTCGAGCTCGCGACCAGAGGCTTGATCCCCTCGGACTTGGCAATGAACTTGACCAATTTACCCTTGGTGGATTTCCAGATGAATTATACCTTGCCTTTCTCCAGCTCGAATTACGAGTGGGGGCGCGGCACGTGGAACCGCGTGAACATCGGCGTCGCGGCGTCGGCGGGAAATTACAAGCTCGGTTTTACGTGGAACAGCTCCCGCATGGCCAATTTCTTGTACAACGCGACCGTGAGCATGATCGCGTATGCCGAGGACCCGGGTGCGACGCTGGTGAAATTATCCCGCGACGCGCCGCTCTGGAAAGTCACTTACGCGTTCACGAGTGGTAAATATGCTGGCTGGGTCGGATTCGGCATCAATTTCACGTTTCCATCCGATTGGAGCGTGATCAACGTCACCTATCCCGATAACGCGAACTATTACTATGCACCGCTTCTTAAGTTTATTGACTCCAACCGCAAGGAATATTCGGTCAACGAGACTTCGATCAAGGCGCTCCCCGCCGGGCAACGGAACGGCACCTATAGCACATCGTTCCACAGCCCGAACTACGTGAAATCGGTCTCCTCCTATTTGAAATATTCGAGCACGATCTTCTACCCCGCCGCGCACTTTATGACGGGTGATGATATGTCTGCACGGATCGAGGTCCAAACCGGTTCTGGCAAGGCAGTGCTCAACGGCCAAGTCAACCTCAGCGTGTACAGCCCTGCGGAAAGCCTTGCTTTCACGTATACCAGCTCCGTGATCAACAGCACGGCAGGATTCAAGACCTCCTATCATTTCAGCGATGCTGCCTTGCACTTGTTCATCGGCGGGGACCTGGCCGGCCGCTACCTCGCCCGCGCGTTCTGGTTCAACGGGTCCGAGGTCGGGGTGTATTATCACGAGGTGTTCAAGGTGGAATATACGGTATCGGAATTCACCGCCACGGAAATGCTCGATGAAGGTGTCGACTGGCTTTCGGGTCACTTAGCGACCGGTTCAAACGAGTCCATCAACACCACCATCGTGCACGTGAGCGTTGACCGGTTCAACAAGACAGCACTCGGGATCAACATCAGCCAGGCAATCGGCGATATCGTCCTGGAAGTGTTCAACCAGTCGGAGACCGTATTCAATCCCGGAGAGGTCGTTCAATTTTCGGTCAAGATCAAGAGCAATGCGCCGATTCTCCCTCACAGGATTCAAGTGAACTTGCAAGTCGTTCAAGCGATGCATCCAGATCGCGTCATGATGAATGTTTCCCTTCCAGCCTCCGTGCTGATCAATTCCACGGAGAGAATCAACTCGGAACTAACGTTGAATCTTTCGAGTACTTTCCCCGTGGGCGCGAACGGGTTCAACGCGCCTGTTCGTCGATCATTGTTCCAGACACGGTTGAACCTGTTCGTGGACGGCACGCTGGCCACGACGTGGCTCTCGAACAAAACCTTTGCAGTCAAGATGGACAATGCCACGGATGGCAGCGTGATCGCCGTGGAGATGGTCACTAACCGCACGGGAAAGATCTTTTCCCAGAATTTCTACCGTGCAAACCAGACTATCTACAATCACCCGACCATGTTCATGGTGCTGCCGGAAAGCTCCGACGGTGTGACCATGACATCGTACACGAACGCGATCATCAATTTTCTCAATAGCATGACGAGTGCATTTGAAAATGTCGTGATTGCACCCGTTACCGGCGATGTCTGGGCCATCAACAACATCATGAAGATCGATGGCGAGTTATGGCTCGAGAATTTCTCCCTGTTCAGGAACACGACCAATTTCCAGGTCTATAAGAGAGAAGACAACGTCTGGGTCCCGTACAACAACGTGAATGGCACCAACACGGTACCAATCGTGAACGGTTCCTTTAGCAGCCAGTTCCGCTTGCCCGCGGTTCATACTGACTCGGTGAACGTTTCGTTGAACTGGTCAGGCGTGCCGTCCACCGTGCAAAAAACCTCGCTCGAGATAACCGTGAACTTGACCTATTATGAGACGCGGTGCAACATCACCGTGCTCGCGACGGAGATCGTCGTGCTCGGGGATTACAAGAACTTTTACCAGTTCCAGGTGGAAAATACGGGCAACACGACCTTGATGTTCGACAACTACATCAGCATCACCAACATTAACTTCCGGAACACGACCTGGCTCACCGCGGACCTGCTCAACGTCGCGCCGAACGAGTCATTTTTCTTTAGCGTGGTGCTGCTTGCAGATGAGCCAGGCTGGGGAAAAGTCGTCAATACCAATTTCACGATCGTGTTGCATGCATATGCCGTGCAGACGAAGGATGCGGTCAATGTAACTCAAGTCTTCGATGTTTCCATCCGCAGCGTCGATCTCGCGACGCGGCTGGGCGCGATCTGGTACCTGGGATACTTCGGCGTCATCGGTTTCCTGGTGATCCTCTTGTTCTTGCTCATCAAGAACGTCTCCAAGCAGGCCAAGAAACCGGTTCCCGTGGGCGCGCTTGCGAAGGGCAAGTTAGCCGGCAAGGGACGCGAAATGCCCTATGTCGTGGCAAAGGGTGCCGATCTCGGCAAGGACAAGGCCGCGACAGAAGCCGCGGATAAAAAATACCGGTCGATCGACGAGGTTATGAAAGAGGTTAAGGGTGACAAGGAGCCCAAGACCGAGGACTCCGGCGATGAAGAGGCCAGCGATGAGGCCGAAGAGGAAGAATCCGGCGATGAAAAGGCCAGCAATGAGGCCGAAGAGGAAGAATCTGGCGATGAAGACGGCGGAAAGGCAACCGATGCCGAAAAGACCGAGGAGAAATAATCTCTTTTTTTTTGTTTCAAGTAATCAACCTTTTTTTTCGTGATACATCCGGGAATTGACCAATAATTTTTTAAGGTCTTGATAAGATTTTAGTCATATAAAGCGTGGTGTTTTCTTTCTTGGGTTTCAACCAAGGGGAAAAATTCTCGAAGATCACGACCAAATCATCAAAAATTTCAACAAGGAGTAAAGAACGATGATAGATCCCAAAGCCTTAAAGGAGATCGTGAAGCGATTCGCCTCCCGGGAAGACGTGCGGGGAGTCATTATCACGGATAATGAGGGTTTACCGATCCAGACCGATTTACCAACGCAAACAACAGAGCTCGTTGCAGCCCAGGTGACCTCGCTTGTGGGGCGGGCAAAAAAGGTTGTAGAGGGCTTGAACGAAGGAGAATTGCATTTCTTGAAACTCGAAACCGATAAGGGCGAGGTCTTGATCGCGCCCGAGGACCAATGGATCCTCATCGTGCTCCAAGGTGCTCAAGGATAAGTATCTTTGACACTTCTTTTTGCATTTAACTAGCATGATTTTTTTGAAGATTTTTTTATACACTTAATCAAAATTCTTATTCATAATGGAATATGCATCAAGATCATCTGCTGGGAACAATCACGAGCCGCCGGTTTTTTTTTTCGGTCTGGCTTCGAAATCCATCACCAGAAACCAACCGTGCAACAACTTTAAATTTAATCAAATCAAATACTAGACCAATTAATCGCAATCAACCGTTACTTTTCACACAGTGGGACAAAATATGGTCGACAAGAAGGAACTGGAGAAGAAGCTCTGCCGCCTCATGGACGAAATCTCGGAAATAGAAGGACTCATTGCGCTCGACAACAAGGGAACTCTGCTCGTAGGACAAACCATCACGGAAATGGACAAGGCTGCGATTGGCAAGGCGGCATTCGAAACCTTCAGCAAGGCAAAAGCCTTAGGCAAGGCCACGGCAAAAGGCGGAATCCAGGCCATGAATCTCACCCTGGAGAAAGGGAGTTGTTGCATCGTGGGAAACGATAGCCTCATCATCTTCTCGCTCCAAGGCACCGATGCTGCAAATTCGATCGCGTTGATCCTGCGCTCGATCAAGGCTTGTCTCTCGTAAACTGCATTTTCTGATAGTTTTTCTTGCTATAGATTCTCCTCTTTCTATTTACAAGGTACAGAATAGCGTTTCTGTATGCAATCCTTTTGCATTCTTCAGCTTACCTAAACCATGGGAACATAAAGTGCGTGGCAACCTTGCACCATCGATCTTATTTTGCTTGTGGATAATGATAGTATGGTGCAAATCATCATGCCACAACAATTCAAGGTTGTATTTCGTAGAATCCCGGGTAATATCAGTAAGGATGAATCACGAGAGCGGTTCTTTGCAGAGTTCGAGGCAGACATAAATGCATATTTGAATCAAGGCTGGCGCGTAATCAACGCGGAATGGAATCCGAACCCGGGTCTCATGGGATTCGTTGCGTTCCTGGTCCATGACACGTGAATCAGAGTATTCGAGTCTGTTCTAAAGAAAAATTATCTTTTCCTATCTTTTTAGGTAATCACCCCGCCACGACGTGTTATAATATTACCTGGCGGGGTGTCAACCGAAAAAGCGAGATAGGGAAAAATCCCAGCTGGCTAGTGCCAGCCGTCCCGTGACAAGCTTTTTTTTGTTGCCACCATGCCCATCGCTCGAGCAGACTCCCGGAACTTACATGGTCCGCCACGTGCGGTAACCGCAGGGAAAAATGGGAGGCTGGAGCCAAGCGACTTGTCCCAATGGGCCCACCCGCATAGGAAACTAAGAGTCCGGCTCCGGCACGCTCGTTGTCCGTGTCCCGTTTGGAAAGCACGTCGCTTGCGACGGGCTACGGGGATAGGGACACGGGATGTATGTTCGTATAAGAAGCGGGTGATTGAATATGAAACGAAGTAACAAGAAAACGAGAGTAGTTCCAGACGAAGAAATGAAGGTGTCGCTTTACTTGCCTGTAATCACGATGTCGTTTTTGCCCGGCTGCAGCGTCCATCGAACGAACACGCCTTGGCCGGGGCTGACCTTGTACCAGACAGCGCGGGGGATGCCCATTCGGCCCTTGAACGATTGCACGACGCCGGGATATGCTGATTCCCACAAGAAAATGCCGTAAGGCAATGCTTTCGACCGGGGATTCTCTGCGCGCAGGCGAATGGTCGTGATCTGCTTCGAGATGGACACCTCCACCGATGCCGATGGTATTAAAGGATCGAGGTAGAAGCCCGGGGCTCCGCCTCCCGCGTCGACGGGCATATCTGGATCAGGCTCGAAATTCACGTAATTGAAGATGGCCACCGGCGCCGGCCTGCCCTCGTCGAACACGAGCTGGCATTCTGCATCGAAGTAGAAATAGCTGTCCATCCACGGCGGGCTTTCCATAGCTTTTACCCGGTCGCTCCCATTCACCACGTTCAAGTAATCATAGAGGTATTCGACGGGAAGTCGCGCATTCTTGTGAATCTGCCCCGCGTAATCTTTTCCATCGCGGACCTGTCGCCAGAAATCCAGGTCCTTGGGCACGTCGACCCATTTGAACGGCACGTGCATCGGTATCGTGCCCTTGGCCACGGCTTTCTTATACAATTGTGCCGCCGGCGTCGCCGTGAGAAATTCAACGTCGTCGCGCTTAGCGAGCCATTCGAAAAACAAGTCCATCATCTTGGTGCAGAACACGACGCGGGCCTCGGTGAAAGGTTTGCAGATCTCCCCCCAGGTTTGCTCGTGGGCTTCCTGGTGGAATTGGAACCAGATCCCGTGATCGTTCAAGGGAAGCGCCTTTTCGTATTCCATAACCAGGTTCTTCCAGTATTCCACGTTCGTGTCGGTGCAAACCCCGCCGCGTTCCACATCGTTCGGGTCCGTCGACCACAATTCGGGAAAACACGTATGGAATGACTTGTTCAAGTCTCGCTGCGTCCATTCGAATGCAACGATGCCGCTATCATTCATTGCATCGGCAGGTAAGTGCGAGCTTCCCTTGCGCATCGGGAAGGAGCCCCACGGCATACCAAAGTCCGTGATGGAATCCGTGCCGATCTGGCAATAGCAGTGGCCAAACATGCCGATGAACCCTTCCGCTTCGAGCGCCGTGTACATGGCGTCCGTGCGGATGCCTTGACCCGCCACTTTAATGTCGGCCCACGGGAGCCATTTCTGCACCTCGGCTTTCTGGTCCCGCAAGAGTTTCCTGTAATCGTCCACGGTGAGCTTCGTGGCGATGTCCCGCTCCTTGGAATGATGGAATTTCTCTCCCGTGGGAAAACGGAAAAACATCGCGATCTCGTCACCAAATTTTTCGTGGTATTCCGTGAACATGTCTTGCTCGCAACGGGCAGACTTAGGTGAAACGAGCCATGTCACCGGGAGCTTGTGTTTGTGGCAGAGATCGCCAAAATTGCGGATTCCGCCGCTCGGGCATCCAAACCCCCACTGCGCGTCGATGTAATAGCTTTGCGAAAAAATCGTGAAGTGAATCTTGTTCATGTGTCGATCCTTGGTGAAAAAAAGATAAAATCCTTGTTATTAGGTGGTATGATAACGAAAGCGAGCGAGGTCGCACTATTTGTCGGCTTCATTTAAAATGGCTCGTGGCACTTTATGCAAGCACTCGCATCGATAGGATTAACGGTGCCGCACTTGGTACACGCACGATTTTTTACCTCGGTTTTTTTTTCAGGCACGGCCACAGAAGCCGCGCCTGGAGGAGGTGGTGCCAACCTCGCTCTTACTGGTTTTTTCGACGATAAGATGGAAGCTACAAATACCACGAGCACGATGCCGGTTATCAAACAAAGGACGGCGATGATCTGCAGTGCGTATTTTTGAAGATAGCCCTGAAAGCCTGGAAATTGCGCCGATTGTGCGAGAATTTCCATCACGGCACCGGCGATTATCAAGAGAAAGCCGACGTATCGCGTGGGAACCCCTGCTTGCCTCGGGCCGGGAGTTGCGAACGGATAGAAAAGGTATTGGACAATACGACGCATCGAGATGCTCTTGCGTCGCCGCCTATCGTCGTAAGCTTTCCGCTGCGCTTCGATTCTTAGACTTGCATCATCGACTTCTTTTCGTGGTTCTTGCTCGACGGGTTGTGGTTTATCTTGGTCTATCGGCATTGCGCATTATTCCCCGTTGACATCATTCATTGATTTCTGGTAAGAGATGATATTTAATCAACATATTCTTGATAAATCTCATCTTGTTGCTTGCTTAAAAAAATATGACACCAGGCCGGCTCTCTTGCCTCGAGGTCCACGACAATGCGATTGAAAGCGGTTTATCCGGAATTGCTCCGGGACGATGTGTCGATGGAGACAGCTCGACAACTCCAAGCCGAGTACAAGGCCAAGGTGCTTTTTTCCCCGTTGCCAGTTCCCAAGACGATCACGGCGGTCGACATTGCATATCAGACCACGGCAGCCCTGGGTGCCGTCGCCGTTGCCGTGACCATGAGCATCCCTGCCTTGACGGTCATCGAAACCGGTCAAGTCGCCGGGGCTTGCAACTTCCCCTACATCCCGGGCTTCCTCGGTTTCAGGGAATTGAACCTGGTTTCCCGGGCCTTGTTCACGCTGGAGGAACCCGTGGAAATCATCTTGTACGATGGCCACGGGATCGCCCACCCGCAGCGTTTCGGGGCAGCCTGCCAGCTTGGCGTGGCGCTCGGCGTGCCGACGATTGGCTGCGCCAAGAACTTGTATTACGGAAGGCTCCACGGCACGCTCGGGAATTCCCTGTTTTCCAGCGTGCCGATCGTGGATGAGACAGACGGGGCCACCATCGGCGTCGCTATGCGTATGCACGAGAATGTCAAGCCAGTTTACATTTCTGCAGGTCATCTGGTCGATCTTGCCTCGGCAATCGACATCGTGAAGGCATGCGCTGGCGGGTTCCATTTACCAGAGCCTCTCCGCCAAGCGGATATCATTTCCCGCAAGCGCGTCACGTTCTTCGAGGACTGAACTGATCCGCGGATGTTCATTCTTTCCAGCATGGTCTCTTATTGTATCACCGGGATCGTACCTTCATTTAAAACACGTCTCGGCTTCCATCTCAACATTCCATACAACTTTGCTTTACATCTGGTGACATTTGAAACATGGCCGCGGAGACTGATATCCAGCAATCATCCAAGGAGAAAGAGTTTTGGCGCGATAGCGAGTTTTCACCGCTGATAAACCACGAGGATTTGCGAAAAGTCACGAAAGATGACCCTTGGCAATACGAGGTCGCATCCCGGCTCAAAAACTTTCTCTTGCGCATGGAAAGTCGCAAGATCGTGAACTTTCACGTGAGTGGCATCGTGCTGCATTCAGCATCGGTGCTGTGCAGGGCAAAATCGCAGACCATGGTCGACAAGGGCACCGAGATCCAAGACGCACTCGCGAATCGATCAGGCCAGGATGGGCATTCCGATGCGGATTCAAGTGATCAAGCCGAAAGCGAAACGGATGACGCCGGGGTGTGCACGATCAATGAGCTGGCCTTTGACGGGGATGGAAACATCAAGCCTGAGGCGATTGCAAGCGGTACTGTTGACATCGACAAGGTCCTGGATATGATCGCTTCTGGAAAGGGCAACGTCGCT
>JAUQYW010000557.1 GCA_030587525.1 Candidatus Sigynarchaeota archaeon
CTCGGTCTACCGCACTAGTTTCACGAAGGTCTTGATCAGTTGCTTGTATGCCATTGCCGTGCCAAACATCTTGATTTTCCGATTGGATGTTTCTCCTTTAATTCTAGGACTAGCAAGTGCCATCAATGCATTTGCATACATTGGAGGCCCGGCGTTATTTTCGAGACTTTCGGTTCGTCTAGGCGCTCGGAGGGCCATCATCACCTTGGGATACATGGAGCTCGTCACGCTCGCGATCACGACGTTTTTCCTTTCAGCGGTATCCTTAATCATCGTAAATATCCTAGATGGCATCCTTGCAAGCCTGTTTTGGACGAACATGAGCGTGATCGTAGGGCGCTGGCAAGATAACGTGCCCAGAGAGAAAAAGTCTGCGGTGTTTCGGAATTACGGCTTGAGCTGGAGCCTCGGAGCAATCGCAGGAGAAATCATCGGTTGTGTGGTCATCTTCACCGGACTCGATGACCGGGTCGTGCTTGCCATAGGGTTCCTTCTCGCAATCGTGCAACTCCCCATGCTCCATCACGTTTCCATTCCCGCTGCGAGACCTTCCGAGCAACAAAAAATTCGCGAAGGAGGCGCGAAAAAGCCGGCGAAAAACACGCGTGCAAAGCAAGCGAGCAAAAGTGTGATCTTTGGTGTCTTGCTAAGCCCGTTGTTGCTCATGATCGTCGGCGAGCTTTCCTTGCAAGTGATCAAGAGCACATATGACTTCTTGTTTCCATTCATCGTGTTCGAGAACGGGGCGTCATCGGGGCTTGTATATTCGGTATCGTTGCTCCAACAAGTAGCACAAATGACCGGCATTTATGTGAGCAGCCGCCGCGGAATAAAAGGCCAGTATTACGGGGCGCTCGCGAGCATCGGGGCTGTCGCCTTGCTCACGACGCACATGCTCGTGATATCCGCGCCGCTTGCATACGCCGCTGCCCTCGTCTTCGTGGGACTCGCCAGTGGATTAATTTACGGGTTCACTGCGCAAGTTATGTTACGGCACAGTAACAACGGATCATCGATACGGATCGCAGGTATGTACGAAACGTTGTCAGGCATCGGCGATGGCATGATGATCATAATTACCGGCTTCTCGAGCGAGCAAGATTATTCATTTCCTTTCGCGACGCTGGCGTGCTATCTTGCCATCACGTTCTTGTATTTCTCGGCTTGCGTGTTCGTGTTGTTCCGCAAGCATACAAGAGGATCCCGCGCCAACCCTCGCTACGAGATGAACCCAATGGTATTATTCGGTGGGATCAGGGTAATGTTGCTGAATGCGCACGAACCAATCGTTATGCAAATCGAGGCTAGGATCGGGCAGCCCGCGGAATATCAAGAATCGACTGCCATAGACGGCGATAGGTTCTTTCTATA
>JAUQYW010000565.1 GCA_030587525.1 Candidatus Sigynarchaeota archaeon
GGCGCCACATTGGTGCCGGTCAGGGACGCCGTTCGCTGCAAGTATTGAAAGTCGGTCCATTCATGACCACTCTTGCCATACTCGAGGATCTGGGTTGCTGTAGTGTAGATATTGATCGAGCACCAGTCAAACAGGCAACCGAAGAAATCACGCTGGTCTAGCCACGTCTGCTTGGTGCCGGGGCGTACCGAGGCCCACAACCGGATGTAATAATAGCCGTGCTGCTGAAACGCTGATGTTGCGTTGATCGTGGCATTCTTCCATCCAAGGACCCGGCCATTGGCCAAGGTGCTAGAAGCGACCTGGTTCCCTTCGAAATCGATGATGTCTAACCACATTTCATAGACGTCACCATCGCGGAGAATGTCGGTCTTGCCGCTCTGGAACTGGAATCCTCTATACCAAACCTCGATCGTTGCATTCAAGCATTCATCAGCACCGAAATATATGCCCGGGCTCAAGAAGTACCCGGAGAAGTCATCCATGCCACTGAATTCGCCAGCAACCATGCTCGCGTTTAAAATATCGATGACCGGGCTGCCAGACACGGCCGTGAACGTCCAGCCGCCGAAATCCTGGAGTCCAAAACCCCAATCCCAGATGCGATATATATGGGTCGGTATGTGGATGCAGGTGTTGTTAGCCGGCCCCGTGTCCGAGTCCGTTTCGGAAACATATTGGTCAATGATGTCAAAATCCGAAAGGATGCTCGCGACGGGGCAACTTTCGTGGCCTACAGCCGGGAGGTAGATGGCGTCGCCTGCCACGGTGCACGTGAACAAGACCTCGGACGTGTAGAGCTGGTCACGGGTAAACGTGTGCGAGAACGCGCCGTCACGGCCGGCCGTGCAATTAGCCACGAACTGGTCGGCGTGGGATGACTCGTTATACATCCACACGCTCACGATCTTGCCCGGGATCGTCACGTTCTCGTTGTCGATGACGTGGCCATTAAGCTTGAATGAATAGTAAGTCTTGTCGCCCTCGTAGTCGTATTCCTTTCTCGGGTCGATCTCGAAATTAACCCGGGCCTCCTCTTTTTCCACCGCGATAGACGTGGAATATACATCCGTGTAGGTACAATAGATGATGTGATCGCGGACTTTCCGTACGAGGATATCGACCGTTCCATTCGTGAACCCGAACGCAGGATCGAGCAAAAGATTGATACCATCAATCGGTGGGAGGGTGATACCCTCGGTGTGGATGAGTCGCCCATTCTGGCTGGCCATAACGATGGCTCTGCCAGCCGTGGTGCTCGGAATCGTGATCGTGGCGTTGTCTGTCAATCTGAAAGTGGTGCCCGTGGAAGGGCTCACGGCAAGCGGGAACACATAGCCCGGCTCGCCAGGAGCGGCGTTCGCCATGGACACGAGAATGAATTCGCAGAAAAACAGTATATTAAAGATGAAAGCCCAGCCTTGCGTCTTCTTCCGCATGTACTTGCCCGCGATCATGCACGAGATTCCGATACCTGCAAGAATTATTGCAATGATGTACATGACGAATGGGCCACTGACCTTGACAGGCTGGGCGATGATGGTGACCGTGCATGTCTTGCTCGCAAGGTCACCGTCGACGTCGCCAACGGTCACCGTGACCGTGTAACTGCCGGGTCGCAAGAACGCGTGGACAACGCTCTGGTTTTGCGATACTTGCGTATCATCATCGAAATCCCAGGCGAGTAATTGGCGGGAAATGTTGTTCGAGCTGGTCATCGCGAACGTGAAACCGATCGGGTCGCCCACATATGCCACGGTCGTGTTCGCCATGATCCCGTTGATCACGGGGATGCCATCCCCGACGAATGGGTTCGCTAACGGGAAGCGGTCGGTAAAACCGGCGATAAAATGGGATTCGCTCAGCACGGTCCCGTCAAGCGTCGCGGCCGGATGTGCCGCAGCGTACCCTTGCCAATAATTGCCGGAAAGGCCGTCGTCGAGGGCCACGTCCGTGCCGGTGCTCGCGCCATCGCTCGTGATGGGCGCGAAAGAGGTCGAATTTTCCACGCTAGATTGGGAAAATGCATTCCCGAAGATGGTCACGCCGTGGGATAAATCATGTGCAGCGATATCCGTCTCGATGCAAGAGATGTTGCAACTGGTGATCGTGACATTCACCACGCCATCGAGGACGATGCCAACGCGCTGGTTGACAATCGTGCAGCCCTGGATTCGCACGTTCGACGCGTTTGATACCACGATGCCGCGCCCGTTCAGGCTCTCCGTGGATGCGATGGTGCAATTCACGATGGCAATGCACGCGCTCGTGTTCTTGATCAAGATGCTGAAATTGTTGCTAGCGAGAACATTATAATTGGTAATGACATAAGCGGAATCCCAGCCCGTGCCGCTGCCGTTCTTTTTAAAGTAATTCTCGATGCTGCGGTTTCCATCGAAGAGCAGTTGGAGGCTATTGTTGCCGGGAGTTGGCGGAGCATAGATGTTGCCCGTTGCTTGCCGCGGCACCTCTCGGGGTTCGGGTGTCGTCACCTCTCCCGGGAGACCGGAGAAACACGCGGTGAAGATCACGACGCTGGCCATCACGACAGCAACTACGAGCCACTTGTCCTGGCTCCAGGGTAGTCGCGATCGATGGTTATTGGAGGAAACGTGATGATTCTTGCCCGAACGGTCGCGAAGCGCCGCGGTGTGGTATAACATCCTATTATGATTCTTTATTTTCGTGATTGTAATCTTTTCAGCGAGTAACATGAATGTCTTGCTCCAATTTTTTAGGTTGATCGACCGCGCTATATTTCTTTAAAAAAGAAAACGATTTTACGTTCATGTAAAAACATGATATATTGCCCCGATGCCTTCCTACAATCGTGTTTCGTCCTCTTGATTTGGTTCCTTGTATTTTAACGCCGATAATTCCGAGAGTAAACAGTGACCAGCACAGCGTGTAATGAATTAAAACGCACTGCATGATCTATAAATAACCATGCTATGGATATTGCGTGGTCGATGCCAAGAATCATTTCAGCCCAGACGTTCCTTGATTCTCGCTCAAACCGCGGAACAAGTCGCGGATTTGGATTTTCGGGCCTATTTTTCCCCATTTTCTTGATTGCGGGGTGTGGATCGGATCGAAAGGTCATCTTGATTGAAAATTTCGCCATTCTTTCACTATTTCATATTTTAATATAGGGAATTATAACTTGATTTTACTTTAGCATATTATTTCAAATCCTTTTTTACTGATTTAAAGGTTTCTATAGAGAAACCGACTCGAAAATGGTGAAAACTACGGACGGGGAGTCAATATCCATCCATTGCGACCATAAGCCCTAGATAATCTAAAGGAATATTAAGCGGGACGAGCAAATGAT
>JAUQYW010000571.1 GCA_030587525.1 Candidatus Sigynarchaeota archaeon
GGGTCTTGATTTGCTGGTTTGGTATTTCCCATATTCCCGCTGATCCTTGGGGATTTGTTCCCGGCTCTGGCTCTGCAGCTCGAGGATGGCGTGGAGCTTTTCTGCTGCACCGATGTCGTCGCGGGCTCCTATCAATCGTTGCTTTTCGGCGATCGCTGCGCGAGCTGACGCGCCCTTGCCCGCTTGCGCTATCCTTGAAGATTTGCGATGATGCTGGCGGGCGATCCATCGACGCCGCGATACGAGGATCACGCCCGATGCGAGCAGGGCGATCCCGGCCGTGATGAGTACTGCGAATGCAATGGTCCCGGTATCGGGTTGCCGGGCGACCGTGCCCATCACTACGGTGGCAAGCACGAGTACCAGCGTGTTCACCGCTGCCCTGGAGAGTATGCTTCCCGCGCTCCGCTTGCCGCTGCCGTGCTGGCGTGCATTGCAGGTGCCTTGCCTTGCGCGGTCATCGCCGGGGGCATCCCGGCGGCGACGCCGATCGGGACCGATCATGACCACTTCATCATTTCAGCGAGCTATTTAAGGGGAACACGAGGAAACGGGGGCACGGGAACGCCCATAGCCGATGCCCGTTGCCGTCCTCTGCATGGTGGTTGCTTTATATGTGACTCTATATATAATTTTTGGCGGGTTCGAGCTGCCGCGGGCCGCGCCGCGGGTTGCTTCCACGCTCCCCGGGAATTCGTGCAAATTCGAGGGAACCGGGAATGCATGCCCGGCGCTGGCCGGCTCGTGGCGCAATCGATCCTTTTTGTCGATCTCGGGATCTTATTCCCCACTTTTATTTCGAGCACGGGCACCACGGGGATGAATCGTGCGAGGACGGCTCGACATCGATGAACCAGGACTCCCGTCGCTGTAACACGACGTGAACCAAGCTAGCAAACGGGTTTAAATACGCCCGTGCGGTACGGGATCGACATGGGCGCGACGAAGCGGACGGCGCTGGTCATCTACGACACGCGGTACGGGAATTGCCAGCGGATCGCCGGTATGCTCGTGAAAGCATTGCACGATTTTGATAGCATCGACAGCGAGCGCATCGGTATGCCGGGGTTCACGCAACAGAAGGTCATCGATGCGAGACCGGACTTGATCATCTTCGGCGCGCCGATCCACGGCGGCAAGTGGAGCTGGGCCATGCGGCGCTGGGTCAAGCGATTCGACAAGATCCTCGCGAAGCACGATGCCAAGGCTAGCCACGGCAGCGACTGGAAGCCTAGCGTAGCAATCTTTTACACGCACCTCGACAACACTCCTATACCTGCCCTAGAGCTGCACCTCAGAAAATTCATCTACGGGACGAGCCTGGAACCAAAGGCTTGCAAAACTTTTTTCAATATCAGCGTAACGCAAGTGGATGGCAAACCGAGTGACTTGCCAAATAGCACCCAGAAAGATATCGACGAATTCGCGCGTCTAATCCAGCAATTCGTGATAAAATCTTGTCAAGATAACAAATGAAAGATGATTAATAGGAGAAAAGATCATATCATGTTGAATCGAAACATCAGAATATCAAAGAAAAAAATGCACATGTATATTTTTTCATGGTTATTACTCATGATATTCATTTTCCTTGTAAATATTTCAAAGCAATCGATGAAAGTTAGCAGCGCAATCGAAGATCCATCGCCAGAGCGCTTTATCTTGCACGATTTGAGATCGAGCGCGATGGAAAAAACCCCGTGGAACCGCACGTGGGGCGGCATTAACACGGAATACGGCTATGGCATATGGGGCGATGGTGCGGGCAGCATCTACACGCTGGGGGACACGACGAGTTTCGGTGCAGGTCGCGAGGATTTACTCTTGATCAAGTGGAATGTTGATGGCATCCAACAATGGAACCGCACGTGGGGCGGATCGCTTCATGATGCAGGAATTGCTGTCTGGGGCGATGGATCGGGAGGCATTTACACGTGCGGGAGCACCTACAGCTTTAGTGCTAGTGGTAGTGCTCTTGTTTTGATCAAGTGGAACGTCTCCGGCAGCCAACAATGGAATCGCACGTGGGGAAACTCATCATCTGGATATGCTGTCCGGAGTGACGGCACGGGAGGAATCTTCACATGTGGTGAGACACATAGCATTGGTGCAGGAAATAGCGACCTCGCTTTGATCAAGTGGAACTCGACCGGCGACCAGCAGTGGAACCGCACGTGGGGAGGTCCAGGCTACGAAACGGGATACGGGTTATGGATCGACACAACGGGGAATATATACACGTGCGGGACAACCCGGAATTCCGAGACTGGCCCTGCCAACGTGATACTCGTCAAATGGGACGCGACTGGCAACCAATTATGGAACAGGACGTGGGGGACCACCTTGGATGAAAATGCCATGTCATTATGTGGTGATACCACAGGCTCTATTTATACGTGCGGTACCGTTTGGAATCAAAATACCACAGACATTCTCTTGACCAAATGGAACATGACCGGCGACATTCTATGGAACCGGACATGGGACGGCGCATCTAGTGCCATGGGTGGCTCGATTTGGGGGGATGGCACCGGCGCTGTTTACATTACGGGCGTCGTGTATCAAACGATCGTGGTTGATGGTCATGTCACCGATCAAGCTGACGTGGTCGTGGTCGCTTGGAACGCGGTAACCGGTAATTCATCCTGGTATCGCACGTGGGGAGGACCCCTCGATGATTATGGCACATGTCTGTGGGGCGATGGTGCCGGGTCTCTTTACATCTGCGGGATAACTTGGAACACCGGCAGTGGATATATAGATATACTGGTGCTCAAGATGGACATATCAGACCCTACCGCGGCTATCACTGCCATTATCATCGGTGTTGGCGTCGCGTGCGGCGGAGCCGTGGCGATCGGCGTCGTGGTGGTCGTTCGCAAGAAAAGGCACCAGTGGATCTGAACATCTCGGACAACTATTTTTCATTTTTCCATAAATACCCCGGTCCAACGTCGGTTCCGGTGGTCTAACCGTGCCGTGCAAGAATGCAAGCATCACGTGCGATGGCCGGGTGCTCACGATCGTCGTGGATCTCGCCCGCGAGGTCGGTTTATCGAAAGCCAAGCGGTCGATCATCGTGGGCACGACTGGCGGCAACATAACCATCCCGAACGCTGCCGGGTTCAAGGTATGTCTCAACGTGATCAAGGAGGTCAAGCGAACCGCACCGAGCATCGTTAAAAATGCGTGATTCGGTGATGAAACATTTTATTTCCTTTTTTTCCCGCCAATTCCCGCACCCGCGTGCGTTCCAGGAGACGACGAGGCCCGTGCGACGAGGGGACCGAGCGGAGCCGAGATATTCGGGACACCATCGAGATCAGTATCAGTCACCCGCTGCTCCAGGATATTCAGCACGGCGCACCATTGCGACGCGTCGCCCGTGAACGTGACCACGGCACCAGTCACTGCGATCACGTCTTCCACGAGGGCGTTCCATCCTTGCTGGTCGATCTCGCGGGAAAGGCGCTCGTTCAAGAGTGCCTTGATGGCGGGCTGGTGCTGGGATTGCATTTTATCCATCACGGTCGCGTAGCAATCCAGTTGCTGCCCATCACCAATCCCGAACGCGTGTACCTTTTTCCCGGGAATCAAGCCCTTCACCGAGACAGGAACAATCACCTTGCCACGCCCCGAGATGAATGGCGGTATGTCGTCAGGTAAATAACAAGCGAACGTGTAACCGTCATTGGTCTTCGCTATCGACGGCCCGATGCCAGGCCGCACGTGCAAGATCGGCGAGGATGGTGCCACGCGCGGCAAGAATTTCGCGACAAACCCGTTCACGTCGATGCAAGCCATTTCACCTCCGCCAGCACCTTCTGCACCTTGCGCGAAGACCCCGCCAGCACGAGCTTCCAGCGCCGCGGGGGGCACGATCACCGGCGAATCGCCCGAAGGCGTGGCATGCACGTCGAGGACGGGCGCACCGGGAACGGGCAAGAAGAACTGGTCGCGGATCGCGGCAGGCAGCGTTCCCTCGGCAAGCCAGGCCATGATGCGCCGCTCGATCCACGCCGTCGCGTCCCCGAACAAACCGCTATCGAAACGCGCCTCCAACCGTCTGCCGTCGAACGGCCACTGTATCGTGACGGGGATGAAAGCGAGACGGGCATCGTCTTCCGATTCGGCAGCCCGCTGGGTTGCGTCGTGCCCGATTCGGGGTAAATCATCGAGGGGATCCGTGATGGCTCGGCTCACGTTCGCGCCGAGCGCGGGGAGGCGCGTTCCCGAGATGCCACAATAGCTCGAAACGACGCCATAGCCGACCGGCCGGATCTCCACGGGATAATACACCTTCGAAACGAGCCACGTGGACATCTCCCCAGCGCGAGCAGCGTTCCGGATTATACCAGGCTTGCCATGCTCGCGCGGCTTCGGTACTACCTTCTCCTTCTTGGACACGAATGGTGGTGCCTTCGCGAGCGATTGACCAGCGACGACGACTTTCCCGGCCAGCACTGCAGGACCAATAGTGTCGACCACGGTGGTCCCGTTCACCGCGTCCATGAGCGCAACGTGGTAAGTCAGGCGGCGCCACCGGATAGCCTTGGCAGCGGCGGCGTCATGCGAGAGTGTCACGATATTGGCATCATTCGAGGCCAATCCCTTGAGGACGGATTTCATTTCTTTCGATATCGAGTCAAACTCGCTGCTCACGACGAGGACATGTTTCCCTTTCGCGACCAAGCATCCCGCGATCGCCGCGATGGCTCTGGATCTATTCTTTTCGGGGAGACCATCGAGACGCGCGTTACCCTTAGCCGTGTCGATGGCATCGGCGATCTCGCCATACCCAGATTGCCCCGCATCGATGGCGCGGTGGATGTCGACGACCTCGGGCTCCTGCATGGCGAGCAACCCGTCCACGCGCGGCCGGATCGACCGCCGCTCGTGCAAGAACCGGATCGCGTCTTTCGCGAGCCCGTTCAAATGCACGTCGATCGCCGCCCGGTTCATGACGACGCCGACGGATATCAAGTCAAAATCCCGGGAAACAATGGTAACATCGAGCCGCACCAGGGGCGGGTCGAACACGCGCAGCTCGATCTTCGATACCGTGCCCGCGAGCCTCGCTCGCGTGAAGTCGATGGCGAGGTGCATGTCTTTATTGCGCGGATCCTTGCGAGCCGGTGCCACGAACACTTGCTCGCCCGCCTTGAATGATTCCCACGTCCCCGCCCCGCCTTCCCCGGGGTCCAGCCAGAAGCACGCCATGCCCGGCACGACCCGCGATGCTTGCGCGACCGGCACGATAATCCTCGACGGCAATGCTTGCTGGAGGCGCCACCCGTGCCAGTCATACCATGCCCGCCACTCGGTAGACAGCCGCCATCGGTCGTATCGGCGGCGAGCGTGGCGATCACCATCGTGTTTCTTCGATCGAACCATCCGGCATTCACCAATCCGCCTCGTCCGTGTCGAGACTGCTTTCCATGTCTTGCTGCATGCATGGGAAAGGCACGAAACCACCGGATCGATCGCATGATGCGAGCATGTCCCCCATCGAGAAGCCATGCCGCTTGTTGAATTGATCGAGCCACTTCGGGATGTACAAGATTGTATTCCCTGTTCTTGGATCGCGTAAAGGCCGGGATAACGTGTCTTCA
The DNA here is from genome assembly GCA_030587525.1 of Candidatus Sigynarchaeota archaeon. Classification (GTDB taxonomy): domain Archaea; phylum Asgardarchaeota; class Lokiarchaeia; order Sigyniarchaeales; family Sigyniarchaeaceae; genus Sigyniarchaeum; species Sigyniarchaeum tengchongense. Next base: position 5,613 of record JAUQYW010000571.1, read on the forward strand.
ATGCCAGATAAATCGATACGATGGCTTGTATCAAGAAGATTTCTCAAGATATTCGTGTAGGTGCTTGCATTCTTTGCCTTGCCGAAGCGCATGTCCATGTACTCACCGACTTGATGAATGAGCTCTAATCGAGGGTGGACACAATGCGGGAATATTTTTTTGAACCAATATCGAATATTATCAGCCACGATGCTTGCTCGCTCCTCGTCGGGCAGACCGCTATCCTCTGGAACGCGCCTGCCACAGATATGAACACGAAACGTGTTCCTCTCGCTTGGATTGTAATGGGTATAAGGTGTTGATTGGTCGAATATATCCCCCGTCAGCGTCGCGGGCATCGTGAATGGCATGATGTCAAGCCAAGCTTCGGGAGTCTTGTATGGGAGATGCAGGCAGATGCTCCGGGGACGTGAAACACACCCGTGGCAATCAAAGAATCCAGCGAGGAACATATCGCGATTCACGTGATCGAATGGAATCAAGTGCTTGCTGACTTGCTCTCCCCGTTTCATGTCAGGAAATAAAAAGCGGGTCAAGGCAGGACTCAAAGTCAGTTCTTGCCCGGTAAACGAAGGATGTCTCACCAGCGGAATGGCATGGTCGAAAAATATGGCGGGGTTCGTTTCATTGATGCGGAGGCGTACCGAATTATAATTAACATTGTGCTTTGTGATTGTACCTTCCGCGAGCAATGCTCCGAGAAACCAGGAATATTCAGGCGTGCTGACAAGGTCAAAATCATCATAGGTAAATGGAACCTGTAGTTCTTGCATATAGATTTGCATTACACGTAGCCCCAATTCGGGAAATTGTTTATGATAGACCCCCGCTATCACGTTACTAACGTCGCACCCATCCACCTCCGCGAGGAGTTTCTTTGCTTGGTCGCGGCGTGCAAGTGCTTCTTGATAGAAAGCCCGGCGGATCATGAATCCTTCCTTGAAAGGCAGGAAATCAGGGGTTTCTTGTAGCTGCAATGATGCTTGGAACTCCTTGATCTGGCATTTGCTTGCAATTATCGGCAAGTGATCTTGCTTACCCGTCACATATTGCAATAATGCACGCATTTCCTTGCCGACGAGCCAACTCATGGCCGATTTACCTTCGAAGTTTTCGCTTAAGTGGAGTTTTCTCGCGAAATTGATCATCTTATCGAGATCTGCTTCATGCGCGATGAATGCATCTCCAATCGTGATCCCGTGGCGATCCGAGCTCCCTAGCGCATCCGCCGTCCACATGAATATCGTATCATACGCTTCCTTGCCGAAAGGAGCAGAAAGCAAGGAAGCGATGACGGGCGTTAGATCTCGTCCTTGTACCTCGCGAAGGATGCTTGCTAGATGGCGAATTTTAGTATTGATTTCGACGAAGAATGCGGAGTGCGCCGTCTCATCTTTCTGGAGAGGTAACATTGATTTTTCCTGAAAGGAAACGAGATCTTCAAAGGTCGAGAATTCAGTCTCGGTCGTGCATGCCAGGTAAGGGGTATCTTTTCCGAGAATGATATCCATGGCGATCTTGACATCATTTACCATCAAGTGATTTATTTCGACGGGATCGATGTGTTGACGCGTTATTTGCTGTTGATACAAGATATTTTTCAATTCTGTCCATTTTTTGGCATGCATGATAATGGCAAAAGTGGATGAGATGATGCCTGGGCTCGTGCTTGTAGAGATCTTCCCGGCGCAAATCGGGCACCACATCCCCTTTATCGCTGAACTTGTTATTGCCTCCCACACATGTCCTTCTTTGCACTGCCATATGGCCCTACTTGCTGATCTTGCCACATCGCAACTGATCAAATATCCACCATTTGAAGAAGCAATCGCTTCAAGCTGTTGCTTGGTCAATGGCTTGTTCCCGGCGCATTCGGGACACCATCGCCCCTTTTTAACGTTCGACCATGTTGCTTTAAATACATGTCCATTGAAGCATTGCCATTCAAGGTGTGTTTTCGCGTTTACATACAAGGAAGAAAGGCATCTTCCTTTCTTCGATGAAGCAAAAGCCCGCATGCCATCCAACGTCGGAATTAGGTCGCCGCCTCTCTTGCCGTTTGCACAGGTAGGGCACCATGAACCATTATGGATATCGATATACCGCGCTTTCCATAGATGTCCGAGTTGGCATTGCCAGTCAAGCAGCTGCTTGGTGTTCACGATTGCTGGTGATAGACAAAAACCACCTTTTTGTTTCGCTAACTCCTGGGCTCGTTCGATCGTAACCTTTTTCGGATTTTTTGCCGTAACCTTTGCGCAAACCGGGCACCACCTCCCGTTAATAATGTTTTTGGGAGCTGTGACCCATTTATGCCCGAGCTTGCATTGCCACGTTAAATTCTGATACTGGTTTATGTACGTGGTGCTCAAGCAAGTACCCCCTTTTTTGCGAGCAAATTCATGCATGTCCTCGATTTTCCAGAGGGTCTTGGCACAGTGTGGGCACCAGGAGCCGTTATATATCACGTTTACAGGTGATGCATCCCAAGTGTGCCTTGATGCACATTGCCAACTCAATTTTGTGGTGGTGTTTATAAAACGATCTGAAAGGCACTTTCCGCCTTTCTTTTCAGCGTATCGTTTAGCATCCTCGATCGTATAAGAAAAATATTTTTTTGGAGGATTACACAAAGGGCACCAGGTCTGATTGGCCCTGTACATAGTTGCCGTGAATACATGACCGGATGCGCACTCCCACTCCAAGACATTCCTCGTCCCGATGAAGGTCGAAGAGACGCAGCGCCCGCCCTTAGATGCGGCTAGCAACCGGGCATCGTCTATTGAATATTTATTGCCCATACGAGCTATTCCTCCGTGTCGAGGTGTTCGTATTTCACGTAGTCATAACCTATTCGACATTTTTAAACAACAAGAACTCTCTATCACAGCATCGAGCGGCACTATGGTGAACCGTCGCAGCTCGCCGATGAAATGCTCGGAGGCGGCGATGGCCCCGTCCTTGTCGCTAATTGCCTTGAACTTGTCCCCGACTCGCAGCACCATGCCGATGAAGTCGTCGTTGACCGCCAGCAGTCCCGGCATCGACACGGCCGGCACAAACACGCGCTCGGGAGGCACGTACCCGGCGTTCTTGTCCGTCACCTCGTCGCTCACTGCTTTCCCCCGCCCCGTGGTCGCAGCCCCCGCTTGAGCCGGCTGCGAAGTTATAGTGGCATTCGCGCGGGATCGATTCGAATCTCCAATAAATTGTCTGTTTCCTAAGGATAGATGTCGTCGCTGTGACCTTCAAAAATACTCGGGTGTCATAACACTTTAATACTTGTATCAACCTTTCAAGTATAATGTCATCTATACAACTGGTTTTTGTCGGGCTTCACGCGCAGCGGTTGATTGAATCGATCCGCATGGTTGGTGGCGTGTTTGACAAGATCGTGCTCGTGAAGGGAGAAGACAAGGACATCGAGGGCGAAGGCTTGTGCTGGGAGACGACGAATACCTTAGAAAAGGCGTTGTCCCAATTGTGGAAGGTCGAGGTGGTGATGATGAGCAAGCTCGACGTCTTGAAAGCAATCAGTCAAATTCTTGGAGTTATCAAAGGAGCGCGTGACAAGGGAGATCAGGTAGTCATCAACGCTTCGGGGTCGATGCGAACGCTCGCCATCGCCGGATATTTCGCAGCTTGCATAACAAGCTCGCGATTTTTCACGGTTTTGCCGAAATATGGCGAAGATGGCAAAGAGATCGGTGCAGAGAAGCTTATTCCCGTGCCATTACTTCCCGTGACCTTTCCGGGCGAAGAGCAGCTCGCACTGATTTCGGCCATCGGGGAAGGTGTCGAAACGCTCGATGATCTCGTGATAAAGGTAAATCCAAGCATCGTGAAGGATTCGCAAGATTTTAGAAATGAGCGGTCTCGGATAAGCCACCATCTCTCGAAGCTGGAGGAATCGAATTTCATCGCCCGCGAGAAAAAAGGCCGGAACATCCGCATCAAAGTCAGTGAGCTTGGAAGTGCAATCCTAAACTGAATTTTAAAAACTTATGATGCACCATTTAATATATACATCCTCAATAGTTGAGTCCCTTGTTCAACTGATAAAAACATTTTTATATGTGAGTCAATCTTATAACAATCAAAGATATATTTCAACAAATATCTATCAACATTTATGTCCACGGCACCAATTGATAGAATATTTTCAACATTTTTTGTTGAATCGAACAAAGGATGATGATTCACCAGCGATGGTGAACATGCGTGGTAGGATTGCATGACTTGCACCAGCTGCCCAAGTTTGAAGACGGCTTGAGCTACCTCTACGTGGAACACTGCAAGATCGACCAGGAACAGCAATCCATTGCCATTCAGGACCTGAAAGGAAAGGTTCCAGTGCCATGCGCAGCACTAGCGCTGCTCATGCTCGGTCCTGGGACCAACATAACGCATGCGGCGATTCGGGCACTCGCGGAGAACGGGTGCCTGGTCATGTGGTGCGGCGAGGAAGGCATCCGGTTCTATGCACAAGGCACGGGGGAGACGCGGAGCGCGGCGAGGCTCTTGAAACAAGCACGGCTGTTCTGCGACCCCGCGTTGCGCACGCTGGCCGTCGAGAAGATGTACAAGATGCGCTTCAACGAGAACGTGCCATTTGGCACCACCATCGAGCAGATGCGGGGGAAGGAGGGAATCCGCGTGAGGAACGCATATGCCAAGGCGAGCAAGGACACGGGGATCCCATGGCATGGCCGGCAGTACAATCGCGCCGAGTGGGGCAAATCCGACACGATCAACAAGGTGCTCTCGGCGGCCAATGCGTGCTTGTACGGGCTATGCCACGCGGCCATCGTGACGGCGGGATACTCGCCATCCATCGGGTTCATCCACACGGGAAAGCAACTGTCGTTCGTGTACGACATCGCCGACCTGTACAAGGTTGACTTGATCATCCCGATGGCGTTTCGCATCACCAAGGAGCAGCCGTCGGAACCAGAGCGCCAGGTGCGACTCGCGTGCAGGGATCTGTTCCGGGATTCGAATTTGCTCGCGAAGATCATCCCAGACATCGATCGCGTTCTGGATGTCGAGGGGCCACCAAAAGACGGCGCTGTACCAGCGGAAGCTGTCGCGAGCGAGGCAGGCGATGATGATTTTGATGTCGATCCTGCCTTGCCCGGGAAATTGTGGGATCCCGACGATGATGACGTGCAAGGCGGGAGAAATTTCGGCGACGGGCCGAGATGATAGAGCGATTATGGCAAAACTGACCGTCATCATCACGGAAAACGTGCCGGTGTCTGTTCGCGGGCAATTGACTCGATGGATGCTGGAAGCCCGGGCAGGCGTGTTCGTCGGCGCTATATCAGCCATGGTGCGAGATAAGCTCTGGGAAGACCTGTGCAAGAAAACAAAGGATGGCGGGGCGATCCTCATCCACTCGACGAACAACGAGCAGAAATTCGCGATGAAGATGCACGGCAATTGCAACCGATCTCTTGAAAACTATGATGGCTTGCAACTCGTCCGGGTACCCCCGATCGTGACCCTGCCGGCCAAGCCAACGAAACCAGGATCAAAAAAAAGAGGAGCTGCGAATACCGACACGCCATTAGACAGCGAAACAAGTGTCAATCTCGTCAATAGTGAATTAAACGATCTCGAAGCAAAACCTGCCAAGCCGGTGCGACGCCGCGCGAGCAAATACGTTCCCGAGGCGGAACCTGAAGGTATTACCTTGCAAGATGGTGCGTTTCCAGAGAATTTCATCGAACGCCACGCGAAATTGGCTATTTATAAAGGAGCTTTGAAGATAGATTATGGGGGACGCTCCACCTATCCCGAATTCTCGAGCCAAGCGATCTGGGATGTCAAAATGACCTCTGATATGGAGAATGCTGGCAAAAAGATCCTCGATTATTTGAACACGCTGCAAGAGATCGAGAAGAAAACGTTTTTTAACAAGAAGATCGTGGCATTGGACATAGAAACGACCGATTTCCTGCAAAAAGCAAAGGAGGGATTCGTGAACATCCTGGGCTTGTCCGTTCTTGACTTGCATGGCTTTGTCCCAGGCAAAGCTGAGTTATTCGTGTACCAGGCATTCAACATGCTCCGCAAAAAATGGCTCGTGCCTGGGCTCCTCCATCTCGGTTGGAAGCACGTAGCCGACGCCGATATATTGCTCGTGTTCAACAGGAGTTTCGACATCGAAATTTTGCAGAAGATCATCACGGATTACAAATTATCGCAGCAGATCCCCAACAACATCATCGACCTGCAATTGTATTTCAACAGCCTTGAAGCAATGGAAACACACTTGGCCGCAAGCAAGAATTTCACGCGCACCTTGAGTAAAAAAGGCAACTACTCGGAATATTACGCGTTATTCAAAGGAACGAAGACGGATGGCACCGGGAAACAGCTTGAACCAATTGGCATCTACAATATCATGGACACGCTTTCCCCGCTATATTTTTATATCCTGACTTTCTAGGTTTTGACGAAGCACTGCGTTCCACGCGAGCTCGGCGACGAAAAACGAATAAAATCGCCGCGTGAAGAATTCGCGAAGGGAATGCAGAAGGGGAGACCCTGAACGCGAATAACCAAGGCGATACAACTTTCATCGTTTCCCCTTTCTTTGCAGCGGGCTCGTCGAGACTGAAAAAGGCTTCGAAACGCGAACGTTAACGGATTTGAAGATCGACCTAGATCCGGACAAAAAATCCAGTATTGTCCCCACGCGTGTGGGGGTGAACCGTACTGATTTAGCAGATTCATAGTAATTCTTGAATTGTCCCCACGCGTGTGGGGGTGAACCGTTAGCGGGAGAGAATGACATTTAACTGACCTCATTGTCCCCACGCGTGTGGGGGTGAACCGCGCCGAAGGCTTAATTAAATCATGGCAGACTCATTGTCCCCACGCGTGTGGGGGTGAACCGGAAAATCATCGATGGGCTTGCCGCAGAGAATGATTGTCCCCACGCGTGTGGGGGTGAACCGAAAGCCGTGCAAACGAAGATCACGCAATGGAAATTGTCCCCACGCGTGTGGGGGTGAACCGAACGTCAGGGGTTTCTTGTTCTTGCGGGCCTCATTGTCCCCACGCGTGTGGGGGTGAACCGATTGGATCGTTGAATGGAACGTTCAAGCCTTGATTGTCCCCAC
>JAUQYW010000572.1 GCA_030587525.1 Candidatus Sigynarchaeota archaeon
GCTGCCTTCTGAATTTCATCTTTCCGCCTTCGCGTGGCAGCCTTGATGCACGCAATGATAACTTGCTCATCCGGGGTTAGCGAGCGCGGTTGCTTCATGCACGAGCGGGCGAGACGGGCGGCGTTGATCGCGTCATCGGGATGCGCGACTGCGAAGCGCGAGCTGCCGGAGATGTACGCGAGACGATGTTGCCCGTTGAGCAGCGTGATCGTGCTGACGAGGTTCACGAATCGCACCGATTCAGCGATGCTATTATCAACGCCCATGTCCAAGATCGAAACAAGGTCATCGATGAACGGGATGCTCACGTGCATATCACGGCTAGCCGAATCGAGCGTAGCGCTGATCTCGCCCTTGATTTCCTGGTTCTCTTGCCAGGCCCGCGGCTCGCACGCGTGCTTGAGGTCTTCGATCGATTTCTGCTTGCTGCTGTCGTCCATCTGCAATGGCACGATCCACGCGCCGGTGCGGAACCACGCAGGCAGCGATGCAGCATGCTCGCAAGTCGCGACGATGACGGGTTTTCCAAGTTTCAATTCGCATACGACTGGAGGCCGGCCGCGCATGTACCCGACCGTGAACCCGTCGCGGTCGTTCCAATCCGAAAAACATTTCCAAACCCGTGGTTTCTCGTCCATGTTCGGGATGACGAGTACCCGGATGTCGTTATATGAACGCGCGGGAACGGTCGAGCTTCCAGGCGCCTCTTGATCCTGTTCCTCCGGCTCGCTTGCATCGGGCACGATCAGGCCCGCAGGCGTGCCGAGTTTATCCCAGGCAACCCGGTTAGCGGGGAATGCGTCGAGAATGCTTCGCAAGAATCTCGACGTGGTGAGGCGTTCACCCTCGAGAATGACGATGGTCCTCGTCTCGCCGACAAAGTTCGCTGCGAGCAACGTGAACACGAGAGTCTTCACGTTCGCTTCTTCTGCTCCCGCCACATGCACCTCGCACGTTGCTTGATCGGACAATCCCGGGCTGGGCCTGCTAAACAAATCAAAAACTCTGTTGAACACGTCAAGATAATTACATTGTTGTTTCAAATCTTGGCCTCGCAGATTCATGTTCGGTACCTCGATCGATTTTCCAGGACTTGTTTTTCAAGTAAGACGAAATGGAGAAACTGGAAATCGTCATTCCCGGGTTTCCAGCAGCCTTTATTAACCGCCCTCATCGGAAATTGGACGGCGAAGGATCGATCCACCGGTAATGATCCAAGCATGTATCTCGTGTTTGCCATCATGAAGCGGGGAGGGTCGATTCTCGTCATTGCAAGCATGATCTCCGGCCATCGGGCAAAAGGCAACCTTGCAAGGTCGACGATTTGAATTGCTCCCGCGGGCGAGTGAATTCCTTCATCCTTCTGCGCGTTCCATCGTTCGTCTCTTCTCGATTGATATACGGTACACCTTAAATAGATATTTCATCAACGATCGGCGACCGTTCTGCTAAGCGCGTGGCAATTGAAAATCAAGGAACGACATTGCAGTCGATCCGAGCCATATGACAACAAAAAAGGAAGATTTTACGGGGAAGCACGGGAGCGACGTCGTCGGAGTTATCCCCGTCTGCATTTTCCATGACGCAAGACCGCGATGCACGTGATGAATTCAACGATTCATTACGAGCCGTCGCATCTCTGCCGGGATATTTAAACGAAAAGCGCGTATGAAGAAGATTCTCATGCATGGGTGAATGATTCACGAGATTTGCATGCATGGGCATGGATTTGACACGAATATCTATATTCCGCGCTAATAAAATGTTTATAAATGGAAACACCAATGTTATCGTGATAGATTTTGCATCTCGTGGTGCATTTCAATTATTCGAGCATGATGAAGAAAAAACATTCTCAGTTCTCGAACAAATGATCATCTCGGCAATGGTGGAAGGTTGAACAGTCATGACGCGTGGCACGAAATTCACGCTGGACGACATGCGCGAGCTTGCCCGGCAGCGCAAGGGAGAGTGCCTTTCCGACGCGTACGTGAATTCCCGCGCCCCCTTGCAATGGTCGTGCCAGCGCGGGCATGCGTGGCTTGCCATACCCAACAACATCATTCACGGAACATGGTGCCCGGTGTGCTGTGGCAGGCACCGGAAAAACCCGGCGAAAGGACGGAAGCGGTATAGCATCCTGGACATGCAAGCACTCGCCCGGGCGCGCGGCGGTGATTGTCTATCGCGGGAATACATTGGCCAAGCGACGAAGCTCGAATGGGTGTGCGACAAGGGGCACGCGTGGCACGCCATGCCCTTGACCGTGATGCGCGGCACGTGGTGCCCGACATGCGCGATCGACAAACTGAAGGGACGTAGCGCGGCGCAATACAGGAAAAAAACCATCACGGATGCCCGAAAACTCGCGTGGGCACGCGGCGGCAAGTGCTTGTCGAAAACGCTTGGCGATGCAAGAGAGAAACTTCGATGGGCATGCAAGGTAGGCCACGAGTGGGAGACCTCCTTGCAAAGCGTGTTGAAAGGAACGTGGTGCCCCGATTGCGCGCGGTCGTCGTCCCGTCAGAAAATGTCCCACACGATCGAGCTCATGCGGCAGGTCGCCGCGAAGCATGGCGGAAAATGCTTGTCATCGTGGTATGCCGGTACAAGAACCAAACTTGCATGGAAATGCTCGCTCGGGCACGAGTGGACTGCCACTCCCGCTTCGATATTGGCGGGATCGTGGTGCCCGTCATGCTCGCGGTTCGATCACATGGTTGGCAGCAAGGCGCTCATGCGCACGCTGGCCGGGATATCGGGGCAGCCGGGGTTCAAGAACGTGATTCGGTTGCAAACAGGATACCCGGCAATCGGCCGACCCACGATTACCGTGCTCGCGCGCCAGCTCGATGCACGAGACCCAACCGTCGTGCGCCATCTCGCGGATGACTTGTACTCGCTATTCACCGAAAATGAACTGGACCCGGCAAAGATCCAGCCGGGCTTGTTCCGGCTTTACGGGTCGGGGGAAGCCGGCGCGGCACTCGTCGTTAACTCCGTGTTCGGCACGGGTTTTAGCAAGCCGGCGGTCGTCGGCATCTTCTCGGTGGAAGAAAAATGGTTCGGCTGGATCGCCGTATCCTTGCACCAAGTTAACAAGCGAACGGCAGCCATGATCGACATCGTGCTCGACCCCGCATTGCGACGCCGCGGCATCATCACGCGGCTGTGGAATTACTGCGAAATGATCCTCCCGGCGCTGTTCGGGCGCACGAGGATCGATTTCATGCTGCCGGGGTCGCACACGCCGAGATCGATCGCTGCCATGCTTGCATCGCTTCCTGCCACGAGAAGTATCGTCAAGAAAAGGAGGATTAACAAATAATAATGGTTCGTCATGATCGGGCTTTTTAACTTTAATTAATAGGAATATCATACGAAAGAGGATGAGTGAAACGGCATGACTGCTGATCAAGGTCGGTATCTCACTTGCTGCAAGAACTCGTGGCCGATAACGTTCTCGTGCGGAAGGGTTCAAATTACATCATCGTGGGGTGAATTTAGAAGAAAATAGAGATTAACTTCTGTCCGAATAAATTTGATTCACCGAAATAAAACGAGCAGCTATAATAAGAAAAGGAAACGAGATATATGAAAAAGCACAGCCTTGAAGAAGCCCGGCGAGCCGCTGCTGCTAAAAAAGGCGAATGCTTGTCAACAGAATATATTAGCATTAGATCGCGGTTGTTATGGAAATGCCACCTGGGGCATAAGTGGGCATCGTCTTTGTTGCATATTTTGGAGGATAAGTGGTGCCCCGAATGTGCGAAGGAAATAATCGCGGTGAAAAGGACCAAACACACGATCGAAGAAATGCAAGTATTAGCACGAAATCAAGAGGGGGAATGCCTGTCGTCTGAATATAAAGGCTCCCGTGAGAAATTGAGATGGCGGTGCAAGAGCGGGCACGAATGGAATGCATATCCGAAAAACATCATTCAAGGAAGATGGTGCCCAACTTGCAGTCCATCAATACGGGGTAGAAAAATTCGGAAATATTCCATTCAAAATATGCAGAATCTAGCGAGATCCCGGGGTGGAGACTTCCTTTCAGAGACATTCTCAATCGTTCAATGCAAGTACCGGTGGCGGTGTAAACGGGGGCACGAATGGGAAGCAAAAGCGTATGAAATCTTGTATGGCTCCTGGTGTAAAGTTTGTCATAATGAAGAACCACGTGTAAGTAAATCCCCGGGTCCTGTGTCGTTAGAAGCGATCGCAGCAGAACGTGGTGGCAAGTATCTGACGCCCGAGATCACGACTTCAAAATCCATCGGTGCATGGCGCTGCAGTCGAGGCCACGAATGGAAGATCCGACTCAAGAACGTTTTATCATACAACCTCTGGTGTCCGGTTTGTGCTCGCCGTGCTTTTTCGAAGGAAAACGACGGCATCATCTTTTCAGATTATTTTATCATTATTCCCAAAGAAAAATTCGGAGATTTTCGGAAAAAAATCGTGGTCGTGATACCAGATGAGACGATGGATATATACGTCGCAAAAAGTGAAGTGGCATCCAAATTAGGAGATATATATGGCGACATTTTAGTTTCCCTCCGCGGCATTCGCACGGGATTTCGCACGTGCATCTGGAATGGCGATCCATCGTCACTTGTTCAAATTTATTCTATTCTTGGCGATATCCAAGATGATTTCGATCAAGGTTTAATCACCTCCGATCTCGTGCGGAGTCATATACAATTTTTGAAAGATTGCCTGGCGGAAATTAATGGTAATGACGTGACGCCGGTAATCGCGATGCTTCTCCTCGATTCCATCAAGCACGAAAAAGCCAGAGATTTTTACCAGAATTTTCACGCGACAATCTGGTCGATCTTGCATCCAAATGAACACCGGCCTTATATTATAAATCCACACTGGGTAGTAATGTCAAAATCCTATTTCAACCAACTGGTTTGGACCGCAAAGGATCGGCTACAGAATCCCTTAGCTTCGTCGAGACTTGATTTGTTGTTTATGTTCGGAAATGTTTTCTCGGCAATTCGAAATCACGTGAGCGGAATCCATCCGCATTCCCCGTTAATCGTAAGCAAGGATGAGGATGTCGACATTGACTCTTTTTTTCCAGTGACAGCCGTTTCTTTTAAAGATAAGTCCATACCTCGCCACTTGCTTGATCATCTAATCGATTGCGCAAGAAAATTCGAAAGTCAGTTTGAAGACATCGATGGCGGTAATATACTCATAGCCTATTCAGGTTTGATAAAAGACTCCTTCCCATCCATATCGATACAGACCTTGAGATTTTGGATGGAAAAGAGTGAGAAAACCTTGATTCACGATCCATTCACGGAAGAAAATGTCCATGATCACGCATGGCTTCTCGGTGCAATGCTCGGGGAAACAAGTATCACCTTAGATCCGCCATCAGCGCTAGTCCAGATTGGATATTCCAACCCTTTGTTAGTACTTGATTTTCTCATACCCAGATATCAATTGTCGGGAGACTTGCATTTCGTCATTAAACTCTCGCCTCCTTTTGTCGACTGGTTAACCAAGGTGAGCGCCCTTGGACCAGCCGGGAAGAGAAACTTGTCTTTTACCAATAACTTTGCCGAGATCGACGAATTCATTGCCGGTTTCATGGATGTTCATCTCACAATTGCATCAAAATACTCTAGAATTGCCGTCAGTTTGCCCCTGGAAAACGTGTCTGAATGGCTTAGTGTTATGCCGCGGCCAATCCCCGTCGATATTCTTGGAAATGGTATAATCGTCGAGGGATTGAAACATCACTCGGTGACGTGGTATCCAGCCGAGAAACCGTGCGTAAAAGGTTATTTTTTTGGAAGACGATATAACGATACCATCTTCGATACCGAAGATCAAGCCATCACGCATATAGTAACTAACTTGAAATACCTGTACGAGCGCGTGTTACCGCATTGTACCCATCCGCGCTTAGAGCGGTTGTTTTTTGCAGCACAAGATATTGAAGATCATTTTGGAGGGGAGAGAGAGCAAGATAGTTATGCGTGCCGTTTGAGACGCAAGCTCAGCGAGATGGGTGGAATTAACACGCGCGAGCTTCAAGATACACTATCGCGTCCAGTTTTAGACCCCGATACCGGAAACGTGCTCATTTACAAGCCAAAATGGTTGATCCGGCGCATGAAGGAGAAAAATTGTACCGACGCAGATATTTTTGCTTCCTTGGCGCGTCATGGACCATTCATACCATTCTCCATTGGATGGAAGGGCGATGCAGTTAAACCTTGAACATGACACTGCCCGAGATAGCGGATTATGTATTAATCGAAGAAGAAAATGATAGACAAGATAACGAGGATAAAGTCGACGACACATTTCCACACTAAGTAGTCCAATTTAAACGGTGTAACTCGGAGAACTGTTATGATTTCACTGTACAAACAAATGAGTTTCCACACTAAGTAGTCTAGTTTAAACGCTGTAACGATCTAGTTTAAACGCCGTAACTTTATCCTTGACAGCAAGGATAAACTCATCGCGGCTTTGAATTCCCTGGTCAAGAAAGGAATGATTAAAGAATGTGACGATACATACGCGATATCAATGAAGAAGAAACTTCAGAAGCGATAGGATCACCAATCGTGCACATGAAATCGTGAAAAAAATCTAGCCCCATTGCGATGGAGTGCCCCATTGCGATTGAGATCGAGTGGAATGCGCAGTCCAGCAAGAAGAGAAACGATAACTGATTCTGATATCCAATTGGCCTTCAAGCATCTGCAAGATGCTTGATCGTATTATCAATACCGAGCGCCTCCCTACAAAAGGAGCCGTGATCTAGGTCGACCTAACCGTTGATTCCTAGAGTCATTTTGTATTCGTCATTGAAGGCGCTCTCTGTAGGCTTCCAATTCCTCTTGCCGTCGTCGATTCGCTTCATCTTTCTGTGCTTCGAGGTCTTCACGCTTTTTT
>JAUQYW010000593.1 GCA_030587525.1 Candidatus Sigynarchaeota archaeon
TCGGCTGGTTGTAATACCAGATGCCCCGGTAACCATCATCCTTGTATCCGACCATAGCACATCACGCGAACAATGTGGAATAACGTTTCTTGAATAAAGAAGGAATGCTTCGCATCCCCAAAGCAAAAGTAAAATCGGTTATAATTGAAAATGACATCCTTCGGATGCGAGCCCCGCCCATCAAGCGGGAGAATAATGGAAAAACGGGGTTACGTCGTGGTCACGTTGGTCGAGTAGGTGCATGCTCGCGTCCCAAAAGCTTGAAAATAGTCGCCCGCGTAGATCTAATATCGTGTGGCGCGTCGATGAAGATACCGAGATCGTTGAAGAATCCCCCCCAGCCACGCCGAAAGAGCCATCCAAACCAGTCGAAAAGCCTCCCGCGAGGCCCGCGGCCATCAGTCCGGATAAGGTACAATTTCGCTGGAAGATAGTAGTGTGTGGACCAGGCGGCGTTGGCAAGAGCACGCTGCTCCATCGTTATTTTTATCGCCAGTTCCTTCCCGATATGATTATGACAATTGGCGTCTCCCACATGAGTCACATTATCGAGCGAAATGGCAAAGTCATTAACCTCATCATCTGGGATCTCAGTGGTCAGAAGCGATTCGAAGTCTTGCATCCGGCATACGTAGGTGATGCAACCGGTGCCTTCGTCGTCTTCGACATATCCGCACCTGAAACCTTGGAAGAAGTGAACAGGTGGGTCGAGCTCATCCGCAAGTTCAACCCGAATAATAAGGCACTCCCCATTATCCTCGTCGGTACCAAGGTTGACCTGGTCTCGGACCAAGCATATCTCGATTCCATCTACAAGCGGATCGAGGAGGTAATGGCCGACCTCGAATTGCAATACATCTGCGTCACGTCATCCAAGACCAACTACAACGTCGACGAGACCATTAACTTCCTCATCGATTACATCTTATGGCAGCAAAACCTCAAGTAAATACTGCCTTCGGGTTCTATAAGACGTGCCCTTAGCCCGATGAAAGGTCAATGGAATTCGCTTATTTTGCAGCGCGCCTCTCCAACACGATTTTAATCTTGTCGTTGATGAGAAAAACCATGATGAATTCATAAAGTACTAAAAATGCGATTACGCCTAGCGAGATTGGATCCATTAAAATACCGAAACCTGCCAGGATCGTTCCAAAGCAAGCATCACATAAAATGACGGCTACGAATATGATTCTTGGTCGTGAAGCCCAGAACCGGCGTTTTTCCCTCAACGATATGATCATGAGCAAACCTGATAAGAATACCATCAAGAAGACGAACGTCTGGAGCGCCCCAGCCGAAAGGCCGAAAAACTGTGCCGCGAGTGTTAAGGCACAAAATGATTCCACCACGTTACACGTGCCGATTCCCAGCGGCAAAGCAATCAATTTCCGCAGATGCCATTGATCTGGTTTGGTTGACGCCGAGACCTTGTCCAAGGAAATGGAAATGGTAACGAAATCAAACAAGAACAAGATGAGAAGCATTTGGACAGGAGCGATGATTGGTCGTTGCAAGAGGATCGTGGCGAGGGAGATAAAAAACACGAGCTCGAACGTCTTGATAATCTTGTTGAGGATCCAGATGATGATCTTGCGATAGATGCTATGACCGAGCCGGACAAGGTCCACGATGTTCGTGATGCCCGCCTTGGAGAGGACGATGCCTGCGGATGATCGCGCCACGTCGGTTGCATTACTCACGGCGATGCCGACATCCGCTTTGTGAAGCGCGGGCGCGTCGTTCACCCCATCGCCTGTCATACCGACCACGTGGTGGCCGGTCTTTTGCAAGATGTCGATGATATGGAATTTATCCTCGGGAACCACCTCTGCTATGACATCGGTGCTTTCGACGGTTTTTATCGAAGCGGATCCCGGGAAATCGGGAATTTCGTGTACCTTTCGAACGCGATCACCGATGCCGACGCGAGTGGCGATCGAGCGGGCGACCGGCTCGTTATCTCCCGTGATCATCTTGATCATGATTCCTAATTCCTTGAGGCTCGTGATCAAGATCGCTGAATCTGCCCGGGGCGGATCAGTAAACACGATCAATCCTGCCATATCCCGCGTGGCGCCGTCCTGCACGGAGATTGCCAGTGCTCGCTTGCCGTCCGATGCAAGGCGATTCACGAGGTCATTGAACTGTATGTTATTGATATTCGCCACGTCCTTCGCTATAGCTTGCGGCGCCCCCTTCGCAACTTTCATGGTACGACCGCCACGTGCGATGGTCGCTTCTGATTTTTTGACGCGCGGATCGAATGGTTTTAATTTAATGACCTCGTATGATGGCTTCGGAAGATCCCCGGCCGTGCTCGCGTACTGGACAACAGCCATGTCGATCGGGTCTGACGTGACCCGTTCCGAAGCAGCAACGGCAAAAGCAAGGACTTCCTCCTTCGTGTATTTCGGATCGAGCGATATGACTTCCATGATGGTCAGGCGATTCTCGGTGATGGTTCCAGTCTTGTCAAGGCATGCGATATCCATCATCGCTGCAGCCTCGACGGCGTTGAGACTCCGAACGATCACGCCTTCATGTGCCATATCTAGCGCGCCGAGTGAGAGCGTGACTGCGGACATTGCCGGCAAGGCAACGGGAACAGAAGCAATGACGAGGGCGAGCAAAAGCGGGATGACATCGGTAAGGTTCTTGCCAAGTGCTGCGAAAACGATCGCAATGATGACGATGAATGCCGCGTCCAGAGTAAGAAGGAATTTCGTGATCGTGGTCGTGATTTGCTCGATGATCAGTCTTGTTTTCCCGACCTGGATGAGCTGGGCAGTTTTACCATAGAAGGTTTTCGCACCGGTGGCTTGTACTGTTCCGATCGAATCGCCGCGTGTTATATGACTTCCCGCATAAAGTGTTTCCCCGGGATTCTTTTCGACGGGTAAGGATTCTCCCGTCAGCGCGGATTGATCGACGGTGAGCATGCCCTCGTTGACCTGGATATCCGCCGGCACGACATCGCCCAGCATGAGCTTCACGCGATCCCCAGGAACGAGCTCACGAGCTTGAACGATGCTCCATTTTCCATCACGAAACACCTTCGCGAGGATGGACATTTTTTGCTTCAGCAACGCTACGGCTTTCCCGGCCTTGGCCTCCTGGCCCGCCCCGATGATGGCGTTGAGAACGAGTAAGAATGCCATGACTGTGGCCTCGACCACTTTTCCCAGAATCACGGCGATGATGATGCACGCTTCAATGGTGAAGGCCGCCAATCCCGCGAACTTCTTCAACAACGATAGTAAGGGATGTTCGCGGGTCTCGGGCACTTCATTGAGGCCGTAGATCCGCGCCCGCGCCTCGACTTCCTTTGTTGTCAAGCCCATGAACGATCCGTTCTGCATGATTTTTTATAATATCCTAGCACATACCTAAAAATCCTTTTCCGATTAATCAATAACCGAAACCCTTTATTTGCAGATCCAGCATTGACAGCACTAAATATCCCCCCTTTCATCTAAACGCGATGGAGCCTTTTCCCGATCGGCATATAACGTCATGGTGCGGAAAATGAAGCAAAAAGACACGCGTCGGCTCGATGTCGACGCAATTTCAAATCTAAAAACATATTGGAACGTTCCAGCGAGCCAGATCCTTGAAACATTGCATAGTTCCCCTTCCGGCTTGAGTGAAAGTGAAGCCACTCGTCGCTCCGAGCTCTATGGTCCGAATGTCCTCAAACCGCGGAAAAAAAAAAGTGTTTTTGCTATGCTGCTTATCCAATTCAAAAGTCCCCTCATCTTATTGCTCTTGTTTTCCGCGGTCCTTTCTGCATTTTTGGGCGATTATGTCGAAGCTATCATGATTTTCGTTATCACATTTTTGAGTAGTTTTCTCGGTTTCTGGCAAGAACGCCAGGCATCCGATGCGGTCGCAAAGTTGATATTGAAGATTCAAACGCGAGTGAAGGTTTCAAGGGACGGCGATATTCATGAAATACCGGTAGAAAGCGTGGTACCTGGCGATATCGTCCAACTGTCTGCGGGAAAAGGTGTCCCGGGAGATTGTATTCTAATCGAATCCAAAGACTTGTTCGTGAACGAGGCAACGCTCACGGGTGAGACCTTTCCCCAATACAAGCAGCCCGGGATCGTGGCTCCCGACGCCCCGATTGCCAAACGAGAGAATATACTCTTTATGGGCACGAACGTCGTGAGTGGAGATGGTAAAGTCGTTGTTGTGAGAACGGCGGGACAGACCGAGTTCGGAAAGATATATGACAAGCTCAAGCTCCGACCTGCAGAAACAGATTTCGAACGTGGCATAAGGCGATTTGGAAACTTTCTCGTTCAACTCACGTTCATTTTGGTATCTATCATCTTCGTAGTGAATGTGTTTTTTGATGAAAATCCCTTTCAGATTTTCTTGTTTGCACTTGCACTCGCCGTTGGATTAACGCCTGATCTCTTGCCGGCAATTGTCACTATCACCCTTTCGCGGGGCGCAAAAAAAATGGCCGAAGCGAAAGTTATAATTAAACGCTTGAACTCGATAGAGAATTTCGGGAGTATGAATGTCTTGTGTTCCGATAAAACTGGCACGCTAACCGAGGGTGTCGTAAAAGTGCAATCCGCTCTTGACATCGAAGGCCACGAGGCAGAACAGGTGCTATTTTATGCCTTCCTTAATGCCAAGTTTCAAGCTGGTTATGACAATGCTATCGATAATGCCATCATAGAATACCGGTCATTTGATATTGGTGATTTCAAAAAGATTGACGAGATTCCTTACGATTTCTTGCGAAAGAGACTCACGGTTCTCGTGTCCGGGAAAGGTAAAACGATGATGATTTCAAAAGGTGCACTTTCGAATATTCTCGATGCATGCACCACATCAGAAGTCCATGGTAAAGACATCATCGAGATTGACAAGGTCCGCAAGAAGCTTATGCAAGAGTACAAGAAGCTGGGAAACGAGGGATTCCGCATCTTAGGCGTTGCATATCGAAACCTGGATGGCGCGACGTCTATCGAAAATGACGACGAAAAAGACATGACATTTCTGGGATTTTTGGTCTTACACGACCCCGTAAAGAAAGGCATCGATGAAACGATAAAACGGCTCAAAAAAATCGGCGTGAATCTGAAGATGATCACCGGAGATAACAAGTATGTTGCGCTTAATGTTGCAAAGCAATTAGGGCTGGAACATCCCCGCATTTTATCCGGGCAAGAGATCCGTGAAATGATCGATGAAGCGTTGCTCGCCCAGGTATCCCAAGTTGACATCTTTGCAGAAATGGAACCGAATCAAAAAGAACGAATAATCATCGCTTTGAAAAAAGCGGGAAACGTTGTCGGGTACATGGGTGACGGGATCAACGACGCTTCAGCGCTCCACGCTGCTGATGTGGGCATCTCCGTGGACAGTGCCGTGGACGTCGCGAAAGATGCCGCGGATATCGTGTTGCTCGAGAAAAACTTGGAAGTTCTTCACGATGGGATCGTAGAAGGTCGAAAAACGTTCAACAACACGCTCAAATATATTTATATCACGCAAAGTGCCAATTTTGGAAATATGGTAACCATGGCATGGACATCATTAATACTTCCGTTCTTGCCTATGCTTCCCACGCAAATCTTGCTCACGAACGTGATCAGCGACATTCCGGCGATCAACATCGCCACGGATAACGTCGATCCTGAAGCTCTCCAGAAACCCGGTCGCTGGGACATCCGGTCCATTAAAAATTTTATGATCTTTTTCGGCTTGATCAGTTCAGTTTTCGACACGGTGACGTTCTTTGCATTGCTCAGCATACCAGGGCTCTCTGTAAAGACCTTCCGAACCACGTGGTTCATCGAATCTATGTTGACCGAGCTTTTCATACTCTTGGTCTTGCGGTCAAAAAAGTCGATACTCAAGAGCCGGGCATCGCGCAGCCTGGTGATTTCCGTTCTTATTGTCACCATTGCAACGGTACTCCTCCCGTACACACCAGTAGGCGAACTCTTCAGCTTCACCTTCCTTCCCTTGTGGTTATTCCTGTTGGTTTGGCTCATCGTCGGGGGTTACATCGCGACATCTGAACTCGGGAAGAAAATCTTCTATCGGGAGAAAAAACCGACTCAAAGAACCCGGTAACCTCTTTTTATTTTACTATTGTAATATTTCATCAATATGAAATCTTCAACGCATGACTTAGATGTCGTGGTGGTTGGCGGCGGCTTCGCCGGTATGTGCGCTGCTATCGCTGCTGCAAGGCAAGGCATAAAGACGGCGCTCGTCGAACAGCGCGCCGTGCTTGGTGGAAACGGATCGAGTCTCGTGCGCGTGCATATTGGCGGGTCATCCGATCATGGCCGGCATTTCGATGCGCGTGAATCCGGGATTATTGAGGAACTGCGCCTTGCCTATTCGGTGAAGGATCCAGGGAACACGTACGCGTGGATAGATCAAGTATTACAAGACGCTTGCGCTGCGGAACCAAACCTCGTCGTCTTTTACAGCACGGTACTTGCCGCCGTGACCACGGAAGTTACCAAACGCGACGGATATTCGATAAAGATAACCGGATGCAGCGGTTTCCAGCAAGATACCGAAACAAACCACGTGTTCCGAGCCAAGTTTTT
Organism: Candidatus Sigynarchaeota archaeon; assembly: GCA_030587525.1. Classification (GTDB taxonomy): domain Archaea; phylum Asgardarchaeota; class Lokiarchaeia; order Sigyniarchaeales; family Sigyniarchaeaceae; genus Sigyniarchaeum; species Sigyniarchaeum tengchongense. The sequence goes on from JAUQYW010000593.1 coordinate 6,591, forward strand.
CATTGATGGTACCGGCGATGGCGTGCTTGGTGCGTTGGCCGGCGCTGAATATCGTATGGGCCGCGAAGGCCGGGATGAATTCCACGAATCCCTCGCCCCCGACAAGCCTGACAAGTGCACGCTCGGCAGCTCCATTATGTTCGAGGCTCGTGACATGGGCCACCCCGTGCCGTTCACGCCGCCATCGTGGGCGAAAAAAATGCCGAAGGATTATTCCGACAAGACCACATCGCGCCAACCTCGTGGCGGCTCCCACGAAAACGGGTACTGGCACGGGGATATGCACGTGGGCTGGTGGTGGATCGAATACGGGGGAACGCTCGACACGATAGCGGATAACGATCGCATCAAGGATGAGCTCCTAGCGATTCTCTATGGCCTCTGGGATCACGTGAAAAACAGCGGTGATTGGCGGTACAAGAACGCGCTGAATTACGACATCACGTGGATGGGGCAGATCCCGGGGAAAAGGGAATCCCGGCGCCTCGTCGGGGATTACATGCTCACGGAAGTAGATGAGATATCGAGCACGTGCTTCGAGGATCAAGTCGCAACTGGCGGCTGGAACATCGACTTGCATCCACCCGAAGGCTTCTACGACAAGGCGCCACCGTGCTCGCAGCTGATGTTAAAAGATTTATACTCGATACCGTACCGCTGCATCTATTCCCGGAACGTGGAAAACCTGTTCATAGCATCGCGGTGCTTGAGCGTGTCGCATGTTGCCCATGGCTCCACGAGATTGCAAGGCACGCTTGCTGCAATCGGCCAGGCCGCGGGTATTGCTGCTGCTGAATGTGTCAAACGCGGATTTACCCCGCGCGTGCTCGGAACGCGTGCCATAAACGAATTCCAGCAGAATCTCGTGAAAAATGATGGTTTTGTCCTCAACCTCAAGGACACCGATCAGCGCGACCTCGCCTTGAGCGCATCGATCACGGCATCGTCGTCGAAACCGTTGTCATTCGAGCAGAATGACGCGTGGATCCCCATCCTTTTCCCCATCGCCCAGCAATTTCCTGGGTTCCCGGTGGGAAAGGAAGGATCGATTACCACGATCGACGTGTTGATCAAGAATGATCTGCCCAAATTTGTCAAAATGACAGGAAGTGTTGGAACATCGATGGCGCTCGGTGATATCCAGGCAAGCACGGCATCCATCAAGATGACAGGGATAGCGCCTGCTTCAAAAATTAGCTGGGTTAGATTCGAGCTCGAAGTCCCGCTGCTCGTGCAACGCTCCTTGGATGCGGCCAACCCGGCGCTTCTCTGGTTCCGCTTGGACAGTCCAGACTGCGATGCCAATGGTGTATTCGTCGGCAAGGACCTGGACCACTATCCGGGCTTTAGAACTGCGTTCTTCGACGAGGACAACAACATATGGATGGTGCCGCGGCTGCACGATTCTGCCACGTTTTTCACGCCCGTCGTGAAGCCAAGAGGCGTCTTCAACTTCAAGGTACCGGGCTTCGTTGCTTTTCCTGCGGAGAACGCGATCGATGGCCTCAACCGTCCCAGCAAGAATGCATCCAATTTATGGATGTCGGATCCCGTGGCCAGCTTCCCGCAATCGCTCGAACTCGATTTGCACGGGCTCAAGACAATCTCGGAAGTGCACATCACGACCGACACGGGACTTGATAAACCATACCCGCACAAATACGATGGTGATTACAAACCATGGCCGGTCCCGGGCAAGGCACCCCGCTGCCCCAAGGATTTCGAAGTATTGATCGTGGTAGGTAAAATGGAAAAAAAGGTCGCCTCGGTAAAAGATAATATCCAGCGGAAGGTCATCATTAAATTATTTCCTGTAAATGCCGAAACGGTGAAAATCGTGTTTCATTCATCCAATGGCGGAAAAGAAATCGGCATCTACGAGATACGCGTGTATTGATTCTTTTTCTTCAACCTTTGTTGCTGCATTCGCGATGCAAGGAGCGCCGTGATGTTCGTGTCGGAAAACTTGCGCACGAGCCAGTCAGCCGTGAATTTTCCTTGCCATTTCTTGTCCCACGTGTTGAATATCGCGATGAATAGCAACGTGAACACGGTGTAAAGACCGATGAACCCAACGTGATCGAGCGGTATGGGGAAAAACACGGCGATGGGATTGAGCAAGTAGGTCATCAAGGAATAAGTGCCGAACGTGGCCATGATCGAGATACCACGGTTGGTATGGCGATGCAGATCGACGATCTCGAAGCATACAATCGTAAGAAACGAGTTCAAACCAAACGAGAACAAGATAAAAGATGGATGATACACATACAAGAACATGGGATACCCTTGGAGCGTCCACACGTGTGTTGTATCTCGCGTGACCAGCTGCTGGAAGAGCAACTCGTTGTAAATGCCTGTCGTGAATTGCAGCCCGAGCACGATCCCCGCAACGAGGATGATCAGCGAACCGAGCAATACCTTTCGGGCTTCGGTTTGGAGTTCCAACTTATCGATCGGCTTTCTTGCCAGCGCGGTGGAGAGCCGCGAAAACACGATGCACGTGAGGAATGGAATCGCCAGGTAGGGAATAAAAGGTGCCATGGTGTTGTCGAAGAAAAACAAAGCATACACGATCATGATTGGCGAGCTGGTAAGTTTCTCGACGGGGATGGGGAATTCCTTGTTAACCGCCGTGGTGATGGACGGGATGAGCAAGTAATAGATCGCGAAAATGGCGACGACGGCTATTACCTGGGCCGCAAAATGCAAGCGTTTAAAATAGAACATAATAATCTGTGCTATGCCAATAAACGTGAGCACGTTCGATGAGAAAATCACGTAGATGATGCGCCCCCCGATTGGGATCGCCTCGTTTTGCAAGTTATGCCCAAGATAAATGATGTTATTGATGGCGCCGAGCACTAGGAAGATGAATGATCGTTTCAGCACGCGCATGAGTTGTTCCCGGTGCCCGAGCACGTGCTCCTTCGCCTTGAAGGAGAGTAACAGTCCTATCATCGACATCGTGATGAAATTGGGAACGCCTATCGGCCGGAACACCAGGTTGATCAGCGCTCGCAAGGAATCCCACGTGCCGTTCGTCCACCAAAGAGACCAGTGAACGACGAGAACGATGGTGAGACCCACACCTTTCATAAAATCGATCGATTTCAAGCGTCCCAGTCGAAATTCTAGGCTACCTTGGGCGATCTTTGCGAGATCTCGTGTGATAATAATTTGTTCACCGAAAAGACATAGAAGAAATTATGATTCAATCGAAGGAGTTAAAATCAAGGTATAAACTGTGGACCATTGGAATAATGACTCGATCAACACTTTTAAGTAGCGAATGAACCTTTAAAAGAAAAGTGGATTCGTTTAAAGGGCAAATTCCAAGTATTTGGTCTTTCTTTATGCGTAAATCGAAATTTACAGATAAATCGAGCGCATATTTACGTTGTATTGCTTTTAGCAGTTGAATCCGGAATAGAGTTCGCTTTGGCATGGGATCTCAGATAGATCGCATCCATGACCCTGGACATGCCTGGGCAATGATCAAAATCGAAATGGAACTTGCAACGCTTGCAGACGATGTACATTTCGAGAGCCCGCTTGGAATTCATTATTCCAATGCTCACGCTCAAGATCAAATAAGCATAATATCCTTTCTCTGGTATTCCAATTGGTAAAGCAATGATGCTGCTCGTGAATATTCCCAAGCAAATGCCAAGCAAAGCCTTGGAAAAGATTTTAATGCAGTGTTTTTTATGAAACGCTAATGAAAGAATGACATAAAATGCAATCGTGACGAAACCAATAACGAGAAACGTGGTGATGTTGGTATAAACTGTTAAATGCAAGAAAAACAATACCATTATAATGGTGAACCCGACCGGCACGGAGACAAAACAGCCCGGGCAGAACCGGAGCTTACCCACATGGATCACGTGGTGATCAAAGGCTTCACAGGAAGGGTGGTGTGATAGCAAAAATGGCGCTAGCTCTCGCACGGAATGTCTTATTCTCGCTGCGAGAGACTTGGATGCTCCCATGGCACGATACCTCAAGAAATGGAAAAAAAATGAAGAATTGGCTTGGTACTTTTTTAGATCATAGACAATCCAAGCATGATCAATATGAACGGCAAGATAAGCCATACACAGACGACATCGATTATACCCAAGACAATCCCTGCTATTGCCATCCCGTTTTTGCCTTCCTTTGCATTGCCGATCGCACCCAAGACGATCGCAATGATTCCAAGCCACCAGAATATGAAAAGTCCGATAATTCCTAAGATCAAAGCTATGATCGAAAGCGGTTTTGAGTCTGCCATGTTTAATTGCACCTAATATTCTTTTATTATTTCCTCAATACACGTCCTATTCATACTCATGAAAAGACATCCTTACCATTATCGCTTGAATATATAAAGATCACATGTGACAAAGAAACATTTCTGCTATATGTCGATCTTAAGTGAAGGAATAATATGAATGTCTATGCCTTTAGACCGGTTTCTTTTGCTTTGATCATCGTGAGTTCCATTGCCTCCATCTCCGCGGCCTCGTGGTCGATAGGGAACCGATTGCCAAGCTTGCTCTTTTTATGCGCCCAGCTCGTGATCCTATAGAGAGCGTTCACGTATGGTCTTGATGGGCCTGATATGAGCATAGCATTACGGAATTGGCGTAACTGATAATCATCCCATCCGCCGATGAACCCGTAAATGAAAAAGAGCAAGATGGGAAAGGCAAACAAGATAAGCAAAAGAAATCCAGCAGCGGTGATCAGTGGAACGAGTAAATCCGGTGCATATTGCACGTAGAGCTCGTTGAAAATGGCAACTATGCCCAGGTTGATGGGAATGAATGCAGCGACGGAGATCGCGGGCGCGACGAACACTTGATACGGTGATGAGAACCTCGTCTTAATTGTTTTCTTCTGCACGAAGGTCCATTGCACGATCAATTTTGTCAAGTAAGCAGGAAGGTCCGCCAGCAAGTACGTGACAATGGCGTATTGCTCCCCGATGATCCGCAAGATGCCGAATGGGCTTATCATGAAGATGTAGCTGAAAAAACGAGCGGTTTGTTCGAACATCAGTGCATATGTCCGATATTCTGGCTTGTCTGCTCCCTGGCAAATATCGCTTCCAAAATTGATGGGAAAAACGAAAAACCGGGAAACCATTAAAATCGGTATCATCCATGCCGCCGATGCATATTCGCCACCGACTGCTCTAAGAACCGGCGGGATGAAGATTGCCACCTCGACCGAGAGGAACAGCGAGAGCAGGAACCAATTTTTCCACTGGCTTTCGATGATGAACTTGGTCAATTCCTTCTTTTTATTATTATATGCTTCCGATATAGCAGGGGTAATGGTGAATGAAATGGAAATAACCCGCGCGATTCCATCCGCGATGGAATAAAGCCCGGTAATGGTTGCATAGTTCGGTAGCCAAGCGATCACCATCCAGAGTATCGTGAAACTGATGCCCGTGTCGAAGATGTGAGCGAATAGCAGCTTTCCCCCGAACGTCAAGCATTGCTTCACGACGGCCTTGTCGAAGTCGGGAACAAGTGCATCGCGCAAGCGGATGCCGAATGGTTTCAGTACCTTGGCAAAGAAATACCCGGACATGACCATGGCCATGAAATCGTCGAGATACGTTCCCAAGATGAAACCAAACGTGGCGCCTATGAGCTCGCCGACGCTTGGAATCAACGTGCCGATATATCGACCAAGCAAGATGAGACCGATCTGGGTCGAGGTTTGGATCAGGACGGACTGGATCACGGACACCTTGTTGGCCTTGTCGAAGTGCTGGAAGCCGATCAAGGCGCCGTTGAATGAGCCGAGCCACCCCGGAAACTGGGTGGTGCTGTAGATCAAGAAAAACCACAAGGCATATTCCAGGTTTCTTGGCATAAAATAAAAGCAGTAAATAGCAACACCCGTGATTTGAATCAGTCCTGTAAAGGACTGAAACCACACAAAAAAGGAGATGTACGATATTGCCTTTTTAGGATTCGTGACCGAATATTGAGCCACGTAACGTTCAACCGCGGGATACGTGCAAACATCCATAATGGTAAAGAAGAGGCCGAAAAACTGTGTTGTAAGAGAGGAGAATCCAAGCGCTGCGGGAAAGGGCAAAATGAGCTGCGGTATAACGTAGCCAACGACGAGCAACGCGGGCAAAGCAAGCACGAGAATTAGACTGTAATTCCACCAGAAGCTTGCCAGCGCGCGATGATAACCCACCTTTTTCCACAAGAACTGGACATCGCCCTTCTCTTCAAGCTCCAGGACATCCTTCTCAGTAATGTCTTGCTTGATCGGTTCCATGATAAGCAATAGGCACTAAACATATAAAAAAAGGGATAGTAACGTGATCGCCGAAAAGTTGAACATATAAAAAACCGAGCGGCGAGATGTGAAGTGATGATCAGATCCATTAATACCGAAGGATGGGTCGAGCTCCGCGGTGAGCAAATTCCCGTCGAGAAGGGCACCTTGAACCTTGCGGGGATGCACATTCGCGATCTCGACGAGGTGCATGGGTTGTACTCGGTCAAGAGCTTGAAGAAACTGAATTTAAGCGAGAATTATCTCGTCGATATCAGCGGCCTCGCCAAGATCGAGAACTTGGAAGAGCTCTCGCTGTTTAACAACAAGCTTCGCGACATGCGCGACGTCAAGCTGTTGCGCAACTTGAAGAGCCTCACGCTGAGCCGGAACAAGATAGTTGATATCGCCGGCCTGGAAAACTGCGAGAAAATCGCCGAGCTATTTCTCGACGACAATTCGATCAACGAAATTCGTGGTTTGGAAACGCTCGCGCACCTGCGCATCTTGTGGCTTGGCGACAACCGCATCCACGAGATCAAGGGGCTCGACCGGCTCGCCGCGCTCGAAGAGCTTTACCTGGGGTATAACGGCATTTCCAAGATAACGGGCCTCGATCATCTCGTTAATCTCCGCGAGCTGGTCTTGTTCTACAACGACATCGTCGACATTGAAGGTTTCGATAACCTGATGAACTTGGAAAACTTGAATCTCAATCACAATCGCATCAAGGAAATCAAGGGGCTTGGGAACTTGCGCAAGTTGAAGACCATCGCCGTCGGCAAAAATCCGTTGCCCGAGCAGGAGATCAAGCGATGCGGTGGCGTTGATAAAGAGGGCTTGGCTTTGGATCCCGTGAAGTTTTACCTCGCGTGCCGCAAGGAAGTCGTGACATGAATATTGCATCGCCAAGCCAGGATCTGAAAGAGAATCCAAAAAAAAGATAAAACGATGAATTAGAAATCGATCTTCTTACCGTCGACCATGCAATACAAAATCTTTTTCACCAGGTCCGCGGTGACATCCACGGGTGTGATGGAGATGGCGCCGGATTGGAGGATCAAGTCTATGTACTTTGCCATGTTGTCATCGAGCTTTTGCTTCGTGATGCCGAGATCCGTGAGTTTCGTCGGGAACTCCACTTTTTTTTGCAGGTCTTGCACGGCCTTGAGAAATTTTGCCGCGGCGGCGTTGTCTGCATCCTTCCATTCCGCGACGCCGATGGTTTTTGCTGTATCGGCGAAGACCTTCACGGAACCGGGATCGTGCAAGATGAGATATTGCATCACGTAGGGAAGGGCCACACCCACGGCAAACCCGTGCGGCACGTGGAACACGCCCCCGAGCGCGTGGCCGATGCTATGCGCGAGATGGACCTGGGCATTACCAAATGATAAACCTGCGATGGTCGCGGCGTTGTGCACGGCTTCCCTCGCATCAGGATCGGACTTGAGATAGGCGTCTGGCAGGTATTTGAAAATTAAACGTAATGCCGTCGATGCCAGGCCGTCCGAATAGATATTGTGCCATTTTCCACAAACATTTTCGATGCAATGGGATATGGCATCGAATCCTGTGCTGTTCGTTAGTTTCTTTGGCATTTTATCCACGAAGATAGGATCGACAATCGCGATCGTGGGAATGGCAGCCTTGTTGAGTAACTCCAGCTTCAAGCTCGTCTTGTCATCCGTCAGCACGACAGCGGACGTGGTTTCTGCTCCGGTGCCCGACGTCGTGGGAATGGCAATGAGCTTGGCCTTGGTGCCGGTCGGGAGGGTAATGAACGGGTTCAAGCCCGTGATGTCGAACCCTTCCTCGGATTCGTACAATATCCAGATGGCCTTGGCCGTGTCGATGACGCTGCCCCCGCCCAGGGCGATGATCAAGTCCGGCTTGTATTTTTTGCATGCTTCTGCTCCTTCCATCACGGATGGCAAGGGCGGGTCGGGCAACGCGCCGTCGAAGATCGAATATTCGATGTTAGCTGCTTTCAAGTGGGTGGTGACGATGTCGACCATTTTCAGCTTGACGAGATCCTTGTCCGTCACCACGAGTGCTTTTGTCCCGGTTACGTACAGCGGGTTTTCGAGCTGGTCGATTGCTTCCCGCCCGAAGATGATCTTAGGTGAATTGAAGAACCACATGGTTGTGCATCTCCTTTATGTTGTCGAGTCGCGTTAGTGCGCGTAATTATTATTTATCGATTATAGTATTATTATTTACCTTACCCCGATTATAGTTGCATACGAAGGCTTGTTGCTTGGATGGTTTGAATGGTCCCGACATTGCACGTGGATTTTCTGGTTGACTGTGGCGACGTATGCGAGAAATACCCTAACTGTGCCGAATGCTGGAAAGATAGGTTAATAAAAGCCGGTGTCCCATTTCGTGATTTCAACGCAATTATGCAAGAAGACAGCGAGGAGCACGCGCTGGAAGGGTCCCGCGACTTGATCTATCGCAAGTACCAAGACGTACTCAATATCAAGGCCATACTCGTGTTAAGCAAGGGCGGCGTGTGCATCTACAATCACCCCGTTACTGGGTCATTCATGGATGGTGATCTCATCGCCGGATTTATTCAAGCGACGATCTCTTTCTCGCAAGAGGGCGTCCGTGAGCAGCAAGGCGAGGTCAAGCCCCCGGCCACCACCGAAGTAAAAAATGGTCTGGATTTCATCGCGCTTGACCGGGAAGACAGCCTGGCCCTCGCGGTGCCTGGATCGGATTCCGGCTCCCCGGAAATCGTGAAAAACCTTTACGAGCTCAATTATCAGAAGTTTGTGCTGCTCGTCCACGATACTCCAAAGATCCGGGCGGTCTTGATCTGCGATCATCAACCGGGTTTCCAGCTTAAAACATTGCTCGCCAATTTTTCAGCATTATTCGAAAAGATTTTTGGTGAGGCGCTTGGAAAATTCGTCGGTGATGTCTCAGCTTTCGAGGACGCGCACCTCGTCGTCGAGAAGATCTTCGAAACTGACTTGCTTTTCCCGTACGCGGCAAAATTGATCTCCCCCGTGGAAGAGGAGGCCCTTGAGAACCTGGAACAGCATGTTTACCGTTCTGGCCTCGATCGGAGCCAAAAAACCGGGTTCTTCTTCATAGCGAAAATGGTCGAAGAGCTAAAAGGTGTGCTGCAAAAACCTGCGCGGGATATCATCCATGCGATCTACGAGTTGCTCAAGATGGAATATTTCGTGCCCCAGCAAATCGAAACCGCCGCGACGTATATGGATGAGGTCAAGGTTTCCAAAGACAAGATGCAAAAGGAAGGGTCATCGGTTTCCGCGATTTATGGCAAGCCAGCGGAAGAAGAAATCAAGGCGTTGAACGATGGCTTGAAGTTCACGTCGGAAAAGGAAGCCAAGGCCTTGTTCAAGCAATATATGAGCACGGGCAGTGACCGGTTGGAGCTCGGGATTTACGGCGATGCCATGAAGAATTTCGAGCTCGCTCGCATGGTGGCACGTGGCGTGGGCCTAACGAAAGAACTGGAAACGGTCAATGCGAAGATCGAGCAAGTGGAAACCATGATCCAGACCCTCGAATACAATAATGCCATGAAAATCGCGGTCACGGCGGAGAAAAACAAGGATTATCTCAAGGCCGTGCAGTATTACAACAATTGCAAGAAAATTCTCGATGAATTCAAGGACGCGAGAAACGATAAACGCATCAAGGAAATCGAGCGGCGCATCATCAACATGCAATCGAAAATCAGGTAGCATGCGTTAGTTCGTGCTAGCACGTGCTTTGAAAATAACGTCGATGTCGCCCAATAACTCGCCTTTTCTATCTTTCATGCCGCGCACGAGCACGCGCATGATGAGATCGCGGCCGATCACGATGTTTAAGATGCTGGGGTCGGATGATATCTTCTCAATGCCCATCTCCATGAACTTGATCTGCTCCGACAAGATCTGGCGGGCGACCTCGGGATCCTTGAAACACGCGACCATGAGCTCGTTATATGTCTTCACGTCCGGCGCCTCACATTGCAGCACGACGACGAGATGCTTGACCTGGGCCCGAAACGTGTTTTTCGTATTTTCGATGAGCCACTTGTAATTCTTGTGGGTCTTGCTGCAAAACTTTGCCGTCTGATCATTCTTCAAATAACGTGGAAAGTGCTTGTCGATGATCATATCTATACTCTGGCTCGGATTGAGAACGCCCTCCTTCGCAGCCTCGATGCAGAGCTCTAGGTTTCCCTTGCTTCCTTGATTGATGTCCGGGCGGGCGAACATCTCGTAAAAACTGCGGACGATGGGCCGGATGAGTACATTTTGTGGCCCTTCGAGTTCTTGATCGATGTACTGGGAACCCTTCTTGAGGGAAGTTTCGAGCTCCTCGATCATTCGCTGGCGAACCAGTCCTATATTGCGCTTCAAAGTTTCATTGTTGACCATGCACGTCCACGCCGCAAAAATGGTATCAAGGAAAGATCAAGAAATAAGAAGGATCGAGAGTTGAAAAACTCCGCCAAATGCAAGCGATGATGGGAAGTCGAAAATTGCGTTGAAAGCATCTACGATGCAAAGAATTCATCAAGATTCGAGTACACTCGTGCAAGGGCATATTCATAGCCTTTCACGATGATTTCAAGGATTCGCTTTTTTGCGACAGGAACCTTGAGAATATCCGGATTGCTGGTGAGCACGTCGATTTCATTTTTCACGCATTGCAGTTGCCCTGCAAGGAATTGCTTTGCCTCGTCCTTGTTCGAAAATGTGGTCTTGATCAAATCTCCGTAGGTCGAACCCTTTCCTTTTTTCAAGATCTCTGTCGTTTGCATGATGCGGGATTCGAACCCTGCCTTGATATTCTCGATGATGACCCCGAACTTGGAATGGGCTTTGTCGCACCTGTGATAAGTCTCGTCGTTGTGCAGGTATTCCTTGAACATCCTTTTCCCGATGTCTTGCATCGGCACGCCGTTCTTCTGCTCGATCGCGGCGGAAAAAATGATATCCATCTGCTTGATCGTCTTGTCGCGGGTCGTGTCTCGTGCAAAATATACGAACACGAATTTCTCGATCTGGTGTATGATGGTTCCGAAAAAGCCGCTTTCCTTCGTTTCATCCAAGAGATTGTCGATGTAATCAAACCCGACGTCCATTTCGTGGATCATTTCAACCTTCAAGATCTTGATAATGGCATCGTCGTCGAGGGTATGTTGCATGGGATGCACCAATGGTGCTGTGAAAAATCCCGGCACTTGAGCCAATCAAGGTATCTTTTCAAATAAAGAATCTGATCGAGCCGCTATGAGCTAAATGGAGTGAAACAACACCTAATTAAAAAAAATGGAATCTTGAATTTATGAATTTAGAAAGTTAGATAAAGGATACAACCAGACGATAAGGTAACTGGTCATCGTATTTCTTTCCCGTACTTGTCCACGACCTTGATCTTCGCGCCATGCTTTATCGAGATGATGATGGCAAGGATCATTATCACCGCTGAAAGGATAACCGATACTATGAGGAATGTTTGTCCCGGGTACACGCCGGTATCTATCGTATAGACGATCTTTCCCGTGCTCGGCTGCGCATCCGTAGTGTAATAGAAATAGTAATTACCGGCGGATAAGGAATTCGCTTGAAATGAACCGGTGCTACTACCATCGATCTTGCCTTCATAAAAATAGGAATTGCCGCCGAGTTTCTCGTAATACTCACTTTCTGCCAAGAGCCAGACCCAAACGGAGTTATTTGCTTCGAGATTCACTTCAACTGTGGTTCCGTCTGTTACGGTTATCATCCGCGTCCCATTTTGGAAGCTGCCGAGTGAAAAATTAATTGTCGACTCGGGCTTGGCATATGTTTCAACAATCGTCCATGTGATCCCCGTCCCGATCATGATCAAGACGATGACCAATCCTGCAAAGCAACACTTGAGATCAGCTTTTGATTTCTGCCCCATACAATCACCTTGTTGGTTATTTTGTGTTTCTAAGTTAAAAAAGGTTATATATTCATTAAGGGGAATAATGGGGAAAGGAAAAAGAAAAAGCAAATCATTTCTGGCTTTTATAAGAACAAAAAGAAAACGAAATCTCAATAAACGACTCCCCCTTACTTGAGGAGTTTTATCAATGTCCTGCCTAACGACTGCACGTCCATCTTGAGCAGATCGTTGAAATTCGCGCCGTCTTTGAACACGATGATGTAGAAATTGTGGCCATTTTCCTCGATCTGGCTCCATAAAAACGAATATTTCTCGAGCTGGATGATGATGTAGCTCGATTTCAAGAAAGGATAGAACTGGAAGTTCTCGTTCAAGTACAAGAAGGATAGCAGTGTATTCTGGGCTAGCTTGACCAGCTCGTCATACTGGATGTCCGCGGATTCCACGATGTTCTTGCCGAGGATGAACCGGCTCTCGTCGAGCACGATGATGATGTTGGCACTTGTTTTTGTTGCCAGCTCAGCGAGGGCATAATCGACCAGGTTCTTGTCCGGGAATAATTGCAGCAATGATTTGGAAAAAGCCTCGATCACGGTGAACTTGTTAAAGATCGACGTGCGATAGAATAAGACGTCGCGTCCATAAGCGAGGACCTTGATCTTGTTCGTGAGGGCCGTGATCTTGAGCTCGATGCGGTTCTTCTTGGAATCCCGCTCCACGTCCGGGTCGTACTTGTGGAACAAGATGGAAATCAATGGATTGATGTTGAGCTTATCAAATAATTGGAGCGTATCGTAAAGAAAATCGATGGCTTCGTCGTATCGCTCCTCATCGAGCACGTCGATGACGAAAAAGAGGATCGACGTGTCGGCGTAGTAGATCTGGGGCCGCTTTAAGTATTGGATACGATACAAGCGTTGACCGCCAAGGTCCCAATCATGGATGGATTGGCCCAGGAAGGTGAACTCGCTGCGTTCGGTCAGTTTTGTGGGCTGGGGATTGACGAGCTTCTCGAACTCGTTCTTGATCGTCGCAATAATGGAAGATTTCCCCGCGAAATCAAGGCCCGA
>JAUQYW010000597.1 GCA_030587525.1 Candidatus Sigynarchaeota archaeon
CCGAGACCGCTCCCCTTTTCCCGACAGATATCCTCGTCAAGATCTCCAAGATCTTGAACCCCGTGGCCGAGATGATCACGTTCAAGCTCAACCCGGCCGCGCCCATCGAGATCGGCGCGTGGTTCGGCCACGACTCCCGCATTGCCTTCGCCATCGCGCCCGCCATCGAGGATCACGACGACGAAGAGGATGAGGATGACGAGGATCACCCCCAGGATCCCGACGATCGCACCCCAGCAAGCCTGGGAGATGTACAGGACCAGGGCAACACCGTGGAGGTCGATGTCCCGTGAACGCGACAAACAGCCTCGACTTATCGGCAGACAAGGGGGACATGAAGCTCAAGTCGATATCCCCTACAGAAGAGAAATTGTTGGTCGTCTTGAAGGAAGGCCCGCTCACGAGGGATAAACTGGTCGCCAAGCTGGGCATCGCCCGCTCGACGATCTTCGATAGCTTGAAAAAACTCATCAAGCGGAACGAGGTCAAGAAGTGCCCGCTCTTCGCCACCGAGCGGTCGAAGGGCCGCCCGCAGGTGCTCTTCTCGCTCCTTGACGACAAGAAGGAGGCTGGTGCGGGATGAAATCGATCTTCTTCCAGGAACGACTCCGGGAGGGCAGCGCTAACCTCCGCGCCATCGGGATCATCGAGCTGCCCAAGCCCCTTTCCTATTGGGTTGCCGAATTCCAAAGGATCATGAACGAGTTTACTGATGACAGTGAGGAGGGCGATCCCCCGTGAGCCGATTTTCACTTTTTAACCACTATCGAACGAACCCGTCGCGACACTACCGAGATGAGAATGGAATGCTAGCGACGATACCCCCTGGATCCAAGCACCATAATGATTTGACGAAAACCCGCGTGCAAAAATTTACTGCGAGGGACATTTTCTTATTATTTTTTAGAGGAGATGATTAATGGAAGCCTACACACACGATTTTGATCTCGTGCCGGTATTCGATAGAAGCGATTTTAAATTTTTACTCTATCGTAAGTGTTAATATACTATCGCTTCCAGAATTATATTTAACTTATTAAATCATCGGTGAATATGGATGACGTTAAAATTTGCGGGAATGGACTTGGGAACTTCAACCCTTAAGACGAGTTGTGATATGGGGCAAAAAAAATACAAGATGATCTCGCTTATCGGTGACGTGACCGAGGGATGGACTGGCATGACGACTGATAAATCTTGGCTCAACAATCTGGTCATCGAACACGAAGGAAAGGAATATTTCGTAGGGGAATTGGCCCGGACGCAATCGGAAATCAAGTATCCGCTAGTGTCGGAGGGCCGGATGAAATCTGCAGAAAATGCCTTCATCGCGCTGAAGTCATCTCTCACGAACGTTGCCGAGGACGGCGATGATTTCATCATCGGCGTGGGAGTCCCGGTCTCGACTCCCATGAATGACATGAAAGAACTGTCGCGCCTTCTCAAGGGCACCCACGAGGTCAAGGCACGCAACGATGCCACGGGCGAGAAGAAGGCAATGACCGTGAACGTCAAGAAATGCATGGTCATTCCAGAGCCTTATGGGACCTATTATTGGACGCTCAAGCAACGGAAAGTTGATGTCGCCATCGACGCCGTTCTTATCGACATCGGCCACGGCAGCACCGACTTTCTCGCCATGTATCAAGGCCGGCCGATGCGGCAATCCTCTGGATCGCTCAACGAGGCAACCGACACGCTCACGAATCGCATCGCGAAGAAGCTCGGCGACCAAACGGGCAAGGTAGTTCGGAGTTATGAATTAATGAAAGCCATCGAGCTCGGCCGCGATAGCGTGATGATCACGGGTGAAACGTTCAGCATCAAGGAAGTCAAGAACTATTATGCCGAGCAAATCGCCAAGATCATGGTCGACGAGACCGAGCGGCTCATCGCGTTCATGCCACCAGACTCGTTCATAGAGCTTTACGTTTGTACCGGTGGTGGAGCTTACATCTTCGGAAAATACATCCAGAAGGCCCTCGCCCAAATGAAAATGATCGGGAAGCCCGAGGACTGCTTCATCCCGGAAGATCCCGTCATGAGCAACGCCATGGGTTTCGAGCTCGTGGTCCGCGACCGTGCTGAAGACAAGGAATCCGAATGATTTGATTCCAGCTTTTCGTTTCCCTTTTTTGCACTTTTATTTTTTCCCGGGCTATTTCCGGGGCGATTTCCGAATATAAGGCTTTTCCAAGTAATAATTTTACGTGACTACCGCAATTCTAATATAGACGTGCGTAGTCTTCTCATTCTGGTAGGCAATTGTATATTATGAGCGTGATGACAATGTACAAGAAAATCTTGGTCGGTGTCGACGGATCCCCGCAAGGCGCAAAGGCTCTCGAGACCGCGGTGAAGCTGGCACAGACGTTCAAGGCAGATCTCTTCGTGTTTCATGCGATCCGCCATCATTTCCAGCTGCCCGTGTTTCCCCTCACCATGGATCTCAGCCATCAAACACCCATGCTCGATGTCGGGATTTCCGATGACAAGCTGCAGCAATATTACGAGGAGTCGGGCCGCCAGATCATCGAGCAAGCAAAGCTGCAAGTCGCGGCACTGAAAGTGAAGCTGGACGGAAAGGTCACATATGCCCTCGAAACGACCCTTTCTCCCGCGGATTATGCGGAAGACTTCGCGAAAACAAATAAGGTCGACTTGATCGTCCTCGGCTGCTTGGGGCACCATTCCCGTGCAAAAAAAATCCTCCTCGGCACGGTTGCAAATAAGATTACGAACAGGGCGCCGTGCCAGGTCCTCATCGTCCGGTGAATGCCAGCATCAAGCAAGCAAAATCCGATTTTTTTTCTTTTTTGGAAAAAAAGGTGAATGGTTAAATTTAATCAGCAACGGGCTTGTTCACGGGCAATTTCGTGAATTTCTTGCGAAGCATATCCGCGAAAACAACGATCCCGAACATAACCATCGTGATGAGATGGAGCCACCACGTGTCGCCGGTGCACAGCATAATAAAGGCGCTCCAGAAGCCCAGGAACACGATGAATTGCCGGTAATCCTCTTGCGTCTTGATAAAGGACAGCGGAAATGCGTCCGCGTTTCTTTTGCGCATCGACGCGATCCATTTCGCGACGAGGGGGAACACGAGCACGAGCAAGTAGATCAAGATCCTGATGATACAGAACCATACCCCCGCCCAGGTCACGGACGGTCCATTGGTTATCGCATACCTGAAAAACAACACGACGGCATACACGAAGCCATACAACGACGCAAAGAACGTGATCAAGTCGAGACCATCAACATAACCGCGCTTTTGCATTTCTTGCTCGAATTTTTGCCATTTTTCGTTGGCATTTCCCGTGCTACTGGCTGCCGGGGCAGCCGGCTCGGTTTTCTTATCATCCGGCGCGGGTGATTGCGCACCCGCTTCGGCAGAATCTGGTTTTTCCTCTGACATGGCATATCAACTGTCAAGTAAGTGCTTTCGGAATCCCACGGTTGAAAGTACCAAATTAACAATCGCGGCTAATTACGAGCGGGAAAAATGTTTTTCCCCGCACGATGGATCGTACGTAAATAATCACGTGCGCGGCGAGCACCGATGATGCTTAGACCTTCTCCCGGATATCAATCACCATCGGTGTGAAGCGGATACCGTTCACGACTTGCTCCTCTTTCACGGCTTTGAAGCCAAGTTTTTCGTAAACGCTGATGGCGTAAGGCGAAGAGTTCACGGAAACTTGCGTTAGGCTCGGAACCCTGTCCAGGCATTTGCGCAAGGCATCTTGCCAGAGCCGGCGGGCGATGCCCTTGCGCTGGTAGTCTGCATCGACGAATAAAAGGCACACGTGATCGAGATTGCGAACCTCGATGACGCCCACGATCTTACCATCCGCACGGCACCTCAAAATGAAGTGCAGCCCGCCCAGTTGTCGTTCCCGCACTGCCTCTGGCCTGATGTATTTCATGAACTCGATGATGCCCTCAGCCGAGTATTCCGGGGCTTCGAACTGCATGAACACCTTTTCGACCAGCTTGCAGACTTCTGGCACTTCCGCGGAACTTATGGGGCCAAATTCCATGCGGGCCCGCGCTCGCTTGCTTGTTATCATGTTCTTCTCCCGATTCAGTAATCCCGGGCATCTTTCCAGCCATCGACCATGGCTTTCACGACCGGTAATGGATGGCCGCTGTAAAGCGTGCTCGATGGACCGAAAATGTACCCGCCACCACCCTTCAGCGATTCGACCATCGCCCGGGCTTTGGCCCGCATCTCGGCCGGCGACAGGAAAAACAAGTCCCGGTTGCAATCCACGTTCCCGATGAGGCACAGCTTGTCGCCCCACTCCTTTTTCACCCGGATGATGTCGACGCCCGCGGCGCTCTCGAGGCATTGCAGGCCGTCGAAGCCAGCGTCAACGAGGTACTTGATGAGCGGCTCGACGAAGCCATCCGTGTGCAAGAAGATCTTGCCGTGCTCGCGGTGGACGGCCTCGGCATAGCGTTGATAGAACGGAAAAAAGACCGTTTCCATCATTTTCGGCGTGAGCATGACGTTCTGCTTCATGGCAATGTCGTCGGGGATGTGGAAGATCTTGATGCACGTACCGTGCGCGACGGCCTTGAGATACGCCTCGGACGTGGTCGTGACGATGTCAGCGAACCGTTCGATGAACCCCGGGTTCTTTCGGGAATACTTGGCGAAAGCCGGCCAGCCCATGCCCTCCAGTACCGCGGTGAATGGCCCTCCATGCGTCGGCACCGGGCAGATGCCCTTCGTGATGGCCATCGTCGCGAACGAGTCGAATGCCCGCAAAACGTCGGCTTTCGGTGGTCGCGGCGCCAGCATGTATGGTTTCCACGCCTCGAACTTCGCCTCGTCGGTGATGCACCCGTCCATGTACCACGAGTCGAATTCATCCGTGGCTCTCGTATCCTGCTTGGTGATTTCCCCGTAGATGCCAACGTGGTATGACCCGCGATCGCTTGCCGGGATGTTCTTGCCATCGAAATAATCCGTTGGAAAGGGGATCGACGTGTAGCCCGTGAGGCTGGGGCCGCATTTGAGCGACTCGGCACCGATGGCCTTCGCGATGGTCAAGTCGAACCCTGATTCAAAGACGATGTCTTCATCCTTTAGCTCGATGGAATTTTCGACGTTTTTGGCGAAGCCCGGCCGCAAGCTCACGAAGTGGTTCGGGACCTTGTCGGGGACGCGGCCGTGGGCAACGTCCAGTGCGGCGAACAAACGTTCGTACACGTTCATGGCGTATCAACCCTCGTCCGTGCCGTCCATCATCTCGTCGAGGGTACGCTGGCCATCGTTCAGCGTGCCCGATCGCAAGTGGTCCTTCTTGGATTTATTGGTCGTTTTCCGCAGCTTCTCCTTCACGAGTCGCTCACCCTTGTACTCGGTTGCCAGGCCAAGCCGCCGCAGCCCCATTTTATAGTACTCCTCGTTCATCTCGATGCCGATGCTCGCGCGCCCGAGCCGCTGGGCGACCGCGCACGTGGTGAAGCTGCCCGAAAACGGGTCGAGCACCACGTCGCCCGGATCCGACGACGCCTGTATCGGTATCTCCAGCAATCGCTCGGGTTTCTGCGTCGGGTGGTTCTCGTACTCGTCCATCAAGAACCGGACCCGGGGAATCTCCCAAACATTGCCCATGACCTTCTTGTCCTTGTATGGTTGTGGTGGCGTCTTTCGATAATCGATGAGCTTCCGCTTGGCCCCGGTCTTCGCCTCGATCATGACCGATTCGGCGTTGAACTTGCACGAGTCCTCGTCCTTGACGATCATGAGGATGGGTTCGTACATGGACCCAAAATGCTTCCTCGCCTGCACGCCGGAACTGTCGTAATACCACACGATGCGAGATTTCACGACCCAGCGCTCGTCCACGTACACGTCGAGGTACGGCATAAATTGCGTCGCCGCCATGAGGTAAAACGTGCCCTTTGGCTTCAGCACACGTATGCACTGATTAATCCATCCCTTGCACCATTTGATATACTCGTCGCGCTCGAGCTTCTTGCGCTCGTATTCTTTACCGATGTTGTACGGAGGATCGGCAAAAATCACGTCGATCGACTCGCTCTTGATGGCGGGCAAGGCTTTCACGCAATCATCGAGGATGATCATCGTGTCCTTGTTGATCTTATACTCGCCCGGCAGCTGCGTGAACAGATCGGTGATGGTATCCATGGCAAGCGGCCATCCTTGGCTGCGATAATCGGTGATGAATAGTGACCATTTCGCCGTGGTGACTTAAAGTAGTTATTTAATAATCCAAACTAAGATTAGACCGGATCATGAATGAATATCTCACTCTCCATGCAAACGGGATCGAGGCAATCCCCGACATGACCAGCGTGCTCAAGGTTATTGAGCTTTACGACGTATACGAAATCGCGAACCTCGATAGCTTTCCCGAGTGGAGGAACCACGTGCTGGAACACTATTTCGATATCGAGGCCGAGGGAAAATTCGCGCTCAGCTTCGATCCCACGCCCGAGTTCAAGAAGTTCATGAACAAAATCTTCCAAGCGCAATATTACAAAGCTGCGGATGAAAAATGGAAGAAGGCTGAAGGCGAATCAATGTCCGTCGGCCTTCTCGTGCAGCAAGCCGAGAATGCAGATATGATCAAGGCAGGTATCGACAGCACGTTTATCATTCTCCGAATTGTCTTCAATTACGAAAATATCGCGGACGTGCTCCCGATATTCCAGAAACGATTCGGGATGACTTACAAGGAATTTTTACGGGAAGCACAGGATGAAATCAAGGGGATGCTTTCATTTGGGTATTACAGCGAACTGCCGACCGAGCTCTGAAAAACTAAAGGAGAACTGAAAAGATGCAATTTCAAACGCAAGAATGGGCAGACACATACGCGCAATGCTTGAATAAAAATCCAAATTACGAGAAAAGTGCAAAGACATGGGAAGGGCCACTGGTCCTAGAATTCACGGCGGAAAATAAGAAGCTCAAGGAAACCGTGAGGTTATGGCTGGATTTATGGCATGGGAAGTGCCGCGCCGCGAAGTTCTTGAAGCCCGGGGAGCAAGCAACGATAGAATACACGATTACCGCGCCTGAATCGGCCTGGGCCTCGCTCGTCAGCGGGGAGGTTGAGCCATCGAAAGCATTGATGGGCGGGAAGTTCAAGATCAAGGGCAACACGAGCAAGCTCATGCGATTCCCGCTTGCCGCTTCCTATATCATCAAGTACTTGAAGCGACTGCTCGTTAATTGGTAAAAAAGGAATAAAACGTGAAATTATGACAGCAAAAACACTTGATGGCATACGGGTGCTCGACCTCTCGCAATTCATCAGCGGGCCCTACTGTTCCAGTTACCTCGCCGACCAGGGCGCGGAGGTTATTAAACTGGAGCCTATGCCTTTTGGAGAACCTATGCGCCTTTTTTATCTGCTTTTTGACAAGCAGATGGCGCCACTGTTCACGATCCTCAACCGGAACAAGAAATCTATCACGCTTGACCTTAGCCAGCCAGATGCGAAAGATATTTTCTTGAAGTTGATCGACAAGGCTGACATCGTGCTTGAAAACTATATACCCGGTACTATGAAGCGCTGGGGCGTCGATTACGACGTGCTCAAGGCACGCAACCCGCGGCTCATCTACGCGGCCATCTCCGGATTCGGCCAGACCGGCCCGCGCTCCGACCTCCCCGCGTTCGACCTGGTTGCTCAGGCCGCGGGCGGGATAATGCACGCGTCGAACATCACGGAGGGCACGCCTCGCATCCCGTTCGCGGATTACTCGTCCGGCCTCGCAGCGGCACTCGGCATCATGCAAGCGTTGTTTTACCGGGAGCGAAACAGCGGCATCGGGCAGTTCATCGACTTGTCCATGCAAGACCTCATGTTCTCTATGAATATCAGGGCACAAGTGAACGAATTCATGGACAAGGCCAAGAGCCGAGACCTGACTTCTCGGCTGCTGCCCACCTACAATCAATATCCTACAAAGGACGGCCGGAAAGTGGTACTCGTCACGATCACGGAGAACCAATACAAGCGGCTCATGACCGTCATGGGTCGAGAGGATTTGCTCCAGGACGAGCGACTCGCCAACATGGTGAAGCGCATGGATCAGATCGATCTCCTTGACGAGGCTATTGTGGCGTGGACGACCAAGCATGAGCAGTCAGAGATCCTCAAGACAATGAAAGAAAATCGCATCCCTTGCAGTTCGGTCGTTCGTATCGACGATATAATGCAAGACGAGCAGCTGAAAGCGAGGAACATGTTCAACACGTCGTTCGCGTTCGACGGGGTGGACCATGCCACGATCCCGAACCCCGTGCTCAAGTTTTCGGCGACGCCCGGGGAAATCGTGTCGAAGGCACCCGATCTTGGCGGGAACAATGCCGAGATCTACACGGGCTTGCTCGGTATCGATGCCGCGGCGCTCAAGAAGCTCAAGCGAAAAAACGTCATTTAACTCGCAGAAATTACCTTTACTCCTTTTTTCATCTTATACGACGATATCGTGGACGAACAATTGCTCGCCCTGCATCGGCACCTTGATCGCCCAGTTACCCGAAGGATCAATGACGCCGCAAGGAGCAGAGCAAGGCATATTGAAAGGGAAGCAGTTGTCGACCGTCACGATCCACAGCTTGCCTGCCCGAGCGCGCATACGCAGGTTCGACTCGTGGTAGTTGTGGATCGTTTCCATGAACGAGTCGGATGACCGGCCGCCGTTCACAGCATGAAAAATGATCTTTGCACCCATGGCCGCGAGCTGCTGCGTGAGATGCGGGTCTGGTCCGATCGTGCACTCGGGATTCGCCCACAAGTCGTTGCAGATGAGGCCGCCGATCGTCACGCCGTGGAACGTGAACGCCCGCAAGGGGAGGCTCACGTATAGCTCGTTCTCGCCGGTGGTCTTCAAGATCTTGCTGTGAAAGCCGAGAAAATTCCCAGCTTTATCGTAGAACCGCAACTGGTTGTACACGCCGCCGTCGAGCTCCTCGAGACAGGTGCCAAGCGCGAGGCCAACGCCGGCGCTCGCGGCCTTTGCGAGGATCGGCGCCAGAACAGATTCCAATTTTTTCGTATCGAACGCGGGGGTGTACCCGCTCAAGCTGCCCTCGGGCGTGAGCAAGATATCGGCCTTCTCGCCGATGGCGAAGTCGAGCGCGTTGTTGATGGCCTCGGCATTCAATTCGATATCGCCGAGCACGGGAATTTGGGCTCCTGCAACGCGGATTTTCATGTGCACCACTTGGTGGATCACCGGTAGGTTAATATCCTTTTTAATCGCTCCGACCTTTTTTTCCACGATGTCTCTCAAGCGTGGCAAGACGCCGATCATCGCGGTGTGCGGGGGCTCGAGCGCCCCTCCCGAATACGAGGCCGTGGCAGAAAAAGTGGGCGAGTTGATCGCCGCCGAGGGATGGTACTTGATCTGCGGGGGCTTGGAGAGCGTCATGACCGCGGCGTGCAAGGGCGCACGGAAGAACAACGGCATCACGATCGGCATCTTGCCGGAAACAGACGTGGCGACCGCGAATCCATTCGTGGAAATTCCCATCGCCACCGGCGTCGGGTACGGGCGAAACGCGGTCATCGTGTACACGGCGGATGCGATCATTGCCATCGATGGCAAGGAAGGAACCTTGTCGGAAATGTGTTATGCCCTAGTGTTCAAGAAACCGGTCATCGTCCTCGCGATCGAGGACACGCCAGTCGACATGGGCGGCATACGGGTGGATAAGCAGCACTCGCCCGGCCTCGTCGTCGTGAAAGATCCCGCTGGTGCAATCCGCGCCGTGAAAACGGCCTTGAACTTGCCCGGCAAGGCAATGCAATCGAAAGCAAGCGGTGCAGGTGCCCGTGATGGAGGACAGTGATATCGACTTGCCCCTCGACAATGCCGTGTTCTCGGCGCCTGGCGAGGCATGTGCGTGCGATCGCTCGGGCGATTGCTGCTACAACCATTCGATCCTGCTCACGCATTACGATGTGCACCGGATATTGGAAAGGCTTCCACAGCTGGATATCCGGGACCTGGTCGTGTTGTTCACGTCGTACATCGGCTACGTCGACCTTGACGTGCTCGCTGGATATCCGGCCATAATGCTCGAAAATGAGCCGTGCTACCTCGGCCTTCGATTCGTGATCGACGAGGCCACGGGGCAGCGCCGGTGCCGGTTTCTCGATGTATCGAACGGGCTTTGCACGATCCACGACTTCAAGCCGATGATTTGCCGGACATACCCGTTCATCATCGATCACGGCAAGATCACGCGCCTGGAAAAGATTCGTTGCAAGAAGCCCTACCATCCCTTTGATCCCGCAGCGATCAAGGAACTCCGAGCAACTTTGCACCGAGCCTATCTCGAATTCGAGGAATACAAGGCCAAGATTGGGTCGTGGAATGAAACGGGAGATACCGATTCGTTAGATGCGTTCTTTGAAGAATTAAATAGCACAAAAGGTTGATCTAATTATTGAATGTAGTTTCGATTCGAGATCTCGTGAAGCATCATGGTAAAAAGAGTTAACCCGCTGGAAATTTACAAGAATGTGCCCAAGGGGATCGATTTTAAGAAGTACGGGCTCGATTCGGGGATGGCGTTCGTGACCTCGTTGCTCGAACGCAAGGTTAAAATCGAGGACATCGCCGAGTTGAAGGATCCGAAAAACGAGAAGGCGGTCCAAAAGATTCGCGAGTTGACCACGCCCCCTCAGCGACCCGTCGTATTTGGGACGGGCAAGCGAGCATGCGTCATCGGCGGCGAGGAGGTCATGTATCGTCACGAATTAACATTTTTCAACAAGACCGCGATCGCCATCGACGTGCACGACAAGCTCGACGAGGTGTCGCTGCTGGCGGCGGTCGAGCACATTACGAACTTCAAGATCGAGCGCATCGGCGAGCAACTGCGCCTGGAAGCGATTGCCATCCGGTGCCTTTCAGATGACCCCGAAACGTTCAAGGCGTGCGTCGGGAAAGTCGCAGAAAAGACGGATTTACCCCTTATCTTGTGCTCGTTCAATGCCAAGGCATTAGGGGAGGCGGCCCGCGCCATCGCCGCGAAAAAACCACTGCTCTATGCTGCTAACAAGTCGAATTGGAAGGAAGTGGGGATCATCGCGAGGGAATTATCCTTGCCAGTCGTCGCGTTTTCAACAGACCTCGATGAACTTATCTCGATCGCGAACTCCCTTGCCAAGGGTGGTGTCAAGGACATTGCTCTTGATCCTGGCGTCACGAGTGGCGACGGGCTCGTCGCGCAATCCATCAACAAGGTTGTCATGCTGCGGACCGCGGCAGTGGAGACCGGCAACCCGAAAGCGTGCTGGCCCGTTATTGCCGTGCCGGCGACGGTCTGGATCGGTGTCGATGCGGCCAAGTTAAGCAAGGACAAGCTCCACGAGATCCAGTACAAGGAAGCAAACCTCGCCGGCATGCTGCTCTCAATGGACACGAGCTTGTTGATCTGCCACACGGGGCGCAATCCCGATGACATCTGGTTCTTGCTCGGTTTGGCGACCTTGCGCCAGAACCTGTTCGTCGACCCGCGCATCTTCCCGGCGGTCGACCCCGGTCTCTTCCCGGTCGGCAATCCGACGAACAAGAGCCCCATCCTCGTCACGACGAACTACCGCATGACCAAGATCCCCGTGGAAGAGGACTTGAAGAGTGCCGGCGTGAATTGCTGGCTTCTCGTGGTCGACACGGGTGGAATTGGCGTGGAATCCTCAACGGCAGGTGGTCAGTTCAACGCGGATGCAATCGCCGAATCCCTCAAGAAGTTCAAGTGGCAAGAAAAGGTAGCGCATAAAGTCGTTATTATCCCTGGAATGTCTGCACGGGTGTCGGGAGCGCTCGAGGATGCCGCCGGTGCTAAAGTGCTTGTTGGGCCAAACGATTCATCGAGCATCCCGAAATATCTCGAGAAAGTCTGGAGCCCCGATGGTCCCAAGGAATCGTGATCAACGACCATTATTCTTTTTAACGATCTTCTTTTTTACTCGATTCTTTTTAACGGTAAGTACTTCAGTCATTTTACATTTTGAACCGTTCGTATGCTGATTTTTTAGAGGAACCAAGAAGCTGATAAGAAGCAAGAAAAGAATATCGTAGGTAATTTCTCTTATTATTACTATCCAAATACTCGACGGCTGAATAAAATAAGAGTAAATATAGCCCGGGCAGGATTCGAACCTGCGTCTCGGGGTTCAAAGCCCCAAATGCTGGGCCGCTACACCACCGGGCTTTTAATGCACGATTTCCATAAACGGATGGTTTTTTTCATGCAGTATAAAGGCAAGCATGATCCACGCATGGCGAGAAAAAAATGTTAGTGTATTGGAGACCGCATCACGCACCGGCGATGTGGCCCGTGCCAGGCAAGAAATAGAGGTTGCGCGTTCCAGCGGCAAGTGTTTCCACGACTTGATCGATCATGGCTGCTGCACGATGGTATGCCAAGGTCACGTTCTTGCCCGCATCGGCCGTGCTGAAGACCCATTTGAGACTCGTGCTCGACGATGCCCAGCCGCGCATACTTGTCGGGAAAGTACCGCCGCCATTGTCGATGCTCAGCGTGATATTGCGCATGGGATACCAGGCGTCGATGCGGTTCCGGTCCCAATAACGAACGGTTGCTGCGCCAGTGAACGTGGCGACCCACTTGCCAGCTTGCACGAAGATGAAGGGCGTCACGTGCCCGAACGCGTCGAACGTGGTGTTCATGTTTCGGAATAATAGGCGAGGCGAAGATTCGAAGCTGGTCTCGTTCGTTCCTTTTCGCCACCAGATGCCCACGCCGGATTCCTCGACCACCACGTAAGTCTTGTTGAAATATTCCACGTCGATGGCCCCGCTGTTCAGGAACACGGGGTTGGCGGGCCATATTGTCCACGTGATTCCATCAACAGACGTTGCATAACCCACGTGCCGTCCTGTCCCTGGTTTTACTTGCCCGGGGTTTGCGGGGTCTTCCTCGGTGCCATCGAACCACATCTTGAAGGTGTTGTTCATGTAAAGCACGGAGGGGCGCCCGACCTTCAACGAGTTCCAGGTACCGCTCGTTCCCTGGCCAATTATCTGCCCATACACTGTCCAATTTAGGCCATCATTCGATGTCGCCAGCCAGATGCGGTCGAGCTCGGCGACCGGGGCGACCGTGTAATACATGTAATAGGTGCCGTTCACCTTCACGACGCTCGGGTCATTGACGTGGTTGTTGACCCCCGTTGGAATGATCGTGCCATATTTCTGCCAGCGAACGCCATCCGCAGAGGTCGCAAAGTGGATGGAATCATGACCATTCGATGATTGCCCGCCATACCACAGTTTCCACATACCATCGTCGAACAAAATATCTGGGGCATAGATATTGCCGTGCGAATCCTCGGTGCCAGCCATCTCGGAGTCGAGCGTCGGTTCGAGGACATACGAGTCCCGTGCGAACCAGGTCGTGCCGTTATCCAGCTCTGAGAGCGCCGATATCGGGGCTTGCGCGTTGTCCAAGATCACTTCCGGCGGCGCTGCGGGTGCATTGCCACGATAAAAGCTCGCGACGAGAAACGTGTTGATGATGATGGCCGCGACAACGAGCTGCAAGACGATCGCTTTGCCCACGGTGGTCTGTCTTTGAAACAGATTGCACTTTTTCGCGCGTTGGGTCATGATAGTTCACCTGGGGGATTCACGTTGCATCGCACTCGCACGGGCTCTTGCCACACTTGGAGCATTTTTGCGGGTACTTCGCCGCCGCTGCTTGCTCGAGGTCGATGCCAGCCAAGTTGGCCAGCGAGCACAGCCACGCGAGGACATCGCCGAACTCTTGCTCCACGCTCGCCTTGTCTGTGGCTTTCCCGGCATCGAGCTGCCGCAATTCGTGTGCAAGTTCCCCGACTTCCTCAACGAACCATGCAAACGTCTTCATCGTTCCGCGTTCCGTGTCGCGTTCGAAAAAAAGGGTCTTCATGAGCCCCTGGAATTGCCGGATGTCCATCGTTCATGCACGCGCCTGTTGTTTAAATTCGTATCTCGAACGGCACCTGGAAATACATGGTCGCCTCGAATTTGCCAAAGGGAGCAAACGTGTTCCAGTTGATCTCCGGCTCGTACACCTGGCAATACGGGTACTCGGTTCCCTCGGTCTTCTTGCCCGACACGAAGTAGTGGGGAACGCTGCCCGGGATTTTCACGCAGATGCCCGGCACCAGCCTGAAAGCGACGAGGCTCTCGGGCTTGCAATCCTTGGTCAGCTCCTTGAACGCGTCCTTGCGATCGCGCCAGTCTTTTTTCTCGATCCTCTTGAAATCCTTCTGGTTGATGTTCAAGACCACGGCATAGCCACTCGCTTGATCCTTCGGCGTGTCGATCCGGATGAGCTGCGCCACCCATTCGGGAAAGGGATGCACTTCCAGGTTCTTGGTCGCTTCCTCGTTGATGATCAAGTCCCCGATCATCAGTTGTCCCGCGACGAACCCATCACGCCGGGCGAAATTCGAGCCAACGCCCAAGTTGGCCGGCTTCACCTGGTATTCGCACAAATGCTCGTATTCTTTCAAGATTTCTGCTTTTTCTTTAAAATCCACGATCTTCGTGTGGTTTCACCTTTCGTTGATCGAAGTATATAACATAGAAAGCGCGCAAAATAAAAAAACAAGGTCGTCGCCATTGGAAATCATGTTGATAGACTACTTGACGAGCCGACCCGGCACGTCACCGGGTTGCTGGCGATAAGCGGTGATCACGAAACCAAGGACTGAAAGTGCCTCTTGGCCATTACACGCCCTCCGGTGATGGATCTATGCGAGAGCCCCACATCATCTTTATTATGACGGACCAGCACCGGTTCGACGCGCTCGGGTGCTCGGGGAACGCGGCCATCAAGACCCCGAATCTCGATGCCTTGGCAAGTCTAGGCGTCTTGTTCACCTCGGCATATTCCGCCGTCCCGAGCTGCACCCCGTCCCGCGCGTGCTTGTTGACGGGGATGTCGCCGTGGCACCATGGTATGCTCGGTTATGGAAGGATCGCCGAACACTACAGGTACGAGATGCCGCGGATGCTCGAGGATCTCGGCTATCACGCGCTTGGTGTCGGAAAGATGCACTTTCACCCGCAGCGTGCGCTCCACGGCTTCCACGAGACGGTCCTGGATGAAAGTAGCCGCTCGGAATCGCCTGGCTTCATCAGTGATTACCGGCAATGGTTCAAGCAAGTGGCTCCCGGAAAGGATCCGGATGCCACGGGCATTGGGTGGAACGACAACAAGGCAAGGAACTACGCTCTGGACGAAAACATGCATCCCACCCGCTGGACTGGCGACGTGGCGGTGCAGAAAATCAAGGAGCATGATCCGGTAATCCCGTTCTTCTTGAAAATCTCGTTTGCCCGACCCCATTCCCCGTATGATGCCCCGAAGCGCCTCGTGGACGCATACAAGCTGGAGGATATGCCAGCACCGTGGATCGGTTCCTGGTGCAAGCGATTCCGGAAGCCCGATGCCATCGTGAACGGGCACGCCCGGGGCGATTTCGGCGTCGATTTCGCGAGGGAAGCAAGACGGCATTACTATGGCAACGTGACCTTCATCGACGAGCAAATTGGTCGCGTTGTTGCAGCACTAAAAGAAAAAGGCATGTACGACGATTCCTTGATCCTTTTCACGTCGGATCACGGTGATATGCTCGGCGACCACCACCACTGGCGAAAGACGTACGGGTACGAGGGTTCCGCGCATATCCCCATGATCTTGACATGGCCCGCCTGGTACAAAGCGGCTATTGCCCGGGGTTCCAAGCTGCAAAGCATCGTTGAATTGCGGGACGTGCTCCCGACGTTCCTCTTTGCGGCCGGTGGGAAGGTTCCCGGCGACATGGATGGCAAGTCGCTGTTGGCGCTGGTGTCTGAAGACAAGCCTGCATGGCGCGAGTACATCGACATGGAGCATGAAACGGCCTATGATCCCCGCAATTATTGGATGGGCTTGACCGATGGCAAGCACAAGTATATCTTTTTCAGGCCCACGGGAAAGGAGCAATTCTTCGACCTGGAACGGGACCCGCACGAGGAACACGATCTCGCAAAAGACAAGTCGCGTGCGCAAGAGCTCGCGCTTTGGCGAAGCAGGCTCGCCGCGCATTTTCAAGAACGAGGCCCGAAGTGGGTGAAAAACGGGAAGCTACGGAAATCGTGGCGATCACAATTGTACTCCCCAAATTATCCTAAGTAGATGGAGGCTCATCGAGAACGAGGATGCCGGGACGTTCACGGGAACGGGACGACGCCCCGCTGCCGCAGCCAGGCCCAAATAACGACCGTTAACAAGGCACCTGCAAGCAAGACCGTCGCGACCGGGCCGACCTTGACCCTGCTGGACTCGTCTTGGTAGAACCGTATAAGCCCTGCACCACCCATCGGGGACATGCCCTTGGAACTGCGGCGTTGTGCCCGCTTGCCTTGTTTTTTTGCCATGGTGACGAACCGGTTTGATTTGTTAGGATTTTACAGATCCAAGCACGCCGAGGAACAGCCGTGCTTGGCTGATAGAATAAAAGGAGTACCGTTTTAAGTAATTTTCCCAAGTCGCGACGACCTTCATTTGAAAAAGTCCTTGATCGTCTTGGCAACGAAGTCGAGCTGTTCCTTGGAAAGCATCGGGTGAGCGGGGATGGAAATGACGTCCTTGGCAAGCTGCTCGGTGACCGGGAGCTTGGCCGTGATGCCCATGTTCTTCATGGATTGCTGCTCGTGGATGGGAATCTGGTAATGGATGCCGTAACCGATCTCGTTCTTCTGCAGATGCTCGGCGAGCTTGTCGCGGTTCTTGACCTTGAGCGTGTACTGGTGATACACGTGGACCCGGCTAGAGGGTACCACCGGGGTTTCGATTTGGTCGACGCCCTTGAACGCGTCGTTGAAAAACGCGGCATTCTCGCGCCGCTTTTGGTTGTTCTTGTCAAGGACCTTGAGCGAGGCGCGGGCAATAACCCCGTTGAACTCCTGCATGCGGAAGTTGAAGCCGATCGATGCGTGGACATATTTTTGCGCTTGGCCGTGATTCGAGTATAATTTCACGCGCTCCGCGATCGCGTCGTCGTTCGTGGTGACCAACCCGCCTTCGCCGCCACACACCATGTTTTTCGTGGGATACAAGGAAAAAGCAGCCACATCACCCAGCGCGCCGCATTTTTTGCCCTTGAACTCGGCCCCGTGCGCCTGGCATGCGTCCTCGATGATCTTCAAGTTGTGTTTCGCGGCGAGATCATTGAAGGCATCCATGTCCACGGACAGCCCGTAGAGGTGCACGGGCATAATGGCGCGGGTTTTTTTCGTGATCTTTTTCTTCGCGTCATCGGCGCTCATGTTGAAGGTGTCCCGCTCCGCTTCCACGAACACGGGCTTCGCGCCGAATTCTAGAATGGTGTTAGCGGTTGCAATGAAGGTAAAGCTAGGTACCAGCACTTCATCCCCCGGCTTGATGCCTATGCCATAAAGCGCGCATAGCAGCGCTGACGTGCCACTGTTGACAGCCCTGGCATGTTTCGCACCGATGTATTTTGCAAATTCTTCTTCTAAGGCATGCACGTTCTTGCCTTCGGCCCACATGCCACTTTTCAAGACATCCGTGACGTCTTTCACGGTTTGCTCTTCGAGGTTCAGCTGGATGATCGGCACTTTCATGATCGATTCACTCTACGCGATGATCATTCTGGGTAATTTCACGATTAAGAAAATACATCGCATTTCCTATCCATGCGGGGTCATTATCTGAGTTTATACTGTATCGTTACATTAATCATTCTGGTACACGGTGGAACGCATGAATCGGAAGAATCTCTTCGTTTGGATAAACATCGCCCTTGCCATCGGTGCGGTTTTGAGTATAATCGCATGGTTGGATTTGATCGTGGCATTCCTCGCGGTTAATGTTGTATTCTGGATAACAATCGTGCTTGGCTTGTTCCTGGAAAGCGAGTTCTACCAATGGGTGAAAAAATCCAAGCGAAGCGGGACAACCGATTTGCTGTTCATCATGTTCATGTTTTTCTTGATGTTCTTGATCACTGCTGATTTTTTCACGGGCATCCTCGGCGCCTTTGCAATGTATTTAATCATCGGCGCCTTGGAGCTCAAGGGACATCAAGTCGTCAACAAGGTTATTTACATAAGTGCCATCACGTACAATGTCATGTTTTTCGCCAGTATCGTCGATTTCATCATCGATAAGGCGGGCTTGCCGGCTATCGAGCTACTCGACAAGATCTTCTCGCTGTCCTTCTGGCTCATCCTGGTGCTTGGTTTTGTTTTTTTCGGGCGGCGATACATCGTGGTGTGGCGATTCATGAGCCCCCAATACATCACGCTCGCGATCTACCTGCTCGCGTGGGTATTCATCGCCACGGTCGGTTCCATTACCCATATCAACATCTTCGAGTGGATTTATCCTGTGCTGGCCGTTGCCGATGCAATCGTGTATTTGACGACCGGTTGGTTCATCGACAAGTTCCTTGGCGTTAAGCCCATCGCCAAGATCGACGAGAGAAAGGCAAAGATTATCCAGGAAATCGTTGACCGGGCCAAGCAGAAAATTGGCTTGCGTGGAAAGGTAAAAATCGGGTTCGGGAATTATCCCATCATTAATGCAATGGCATATGGTCCCGTGTTCGACAAGCGCGTTTGCGTGATCGCCCCTGCGGATATGGATCTCCCCGAGGACGAGCTCGAAGCCATCATCGCCCACGAGCTCGGCCACTTGAAGAGCAACCACCCGACCATGTTGCTCGCCATCAATGCCATCGACCTGGGCATTCGCTGGATCTTCAAAATACCGGCCACGTACTACGATTTCGCATTCGGCAAAAAATTTTTCATCTTCGGCCTTGATGTCGGTATCCTCGGGTTCATCATTTTAAACATCGGGATTTTCGCGATTCTCTATGTTTTCGTCCGGGTCATGGAAGCAAAGGCAGATTTCATCGTCAAGCGTGCAGGCCTTGGGAAACAGCTTGCCAAGGCGCTCTACAATCTTGAAAGCTTCTATGCGCTGGGAAAGCAAACCGGCCTCAACGTGATGCTGCTCGCCGATGAAAAAATCGACGAGGACCATGCTATGCTGAATTACATCGAAGCGGCAAGGACGATCTACAAGCAACTATCGATCCCCCCGAAATCCGTCGCCGTGACAACGCTGTTGAACAGCCACCCGCCAACCTTCTTGCGCATCGCTAACATGCTGTTACCCGCCGGTGCTGAATACACGGCGTGGCTGGAAGCTCGCCTTCCCGGTCAATTCTTGCGAAAAAAGAACGTGCGGGCCTTCACGAGCAAGGTCGGGGATGCAAAGAACTTGTTCGACGAGATTTCCCGCGCCAAGTTTATGGAGCTATTCGGGAAGCGGGTAGGGGATGACTTGCCCGGCTTTCTTGAGAGCATCCTCCTGCACGGCGACAAGGATTTCTTGCTGAAAAATCAAGTGCTTGCCACCAGCAAGCTCGAAGGGATGGTTTCCCATGTCCAGGTCGGGCGCGTGCAATATCACGATTCCATCGCGCTCCCGTATAGTTTCACAGGGGTCGAAATCGGGAACAAGTCGAAATCCGTCGATCTTATGCCATACGACAACGAGTTCGCGATCCTCAACAACACAGACCATGTCCGCTTGAAAAAGCTTGGCGAGTGCACGGTGAAGGAAGTTTTTCCGGGTCCTATGAAGAAGCTGGCGTGCATGGTCGTGGATGATAGGAAGAATGAAAAGAAGCTAAAATATGCGGAAATACGAAACCAGGTACCTCGCGAATTCTTGACCGGCCTGCAAGGTAAGGCGGTGTTCATCGATGATAACGAAGCGATCGACGTCATCGATTGCGATGCCGTGAAACCCGCGAGCATCTTGCTCGATATCGAAATAAGCGGTCGGTATCACCATTCGGGAGATCAAATTGCACTTTCCTTGAGAAAATACCGCGTCTCCCGGTTCCGCCTCGCCATGGCCATCCACGAAGATGCAAAATATGCCGACCGGTACACGCGTTTCTTTACCTGGTGCAAAGAAACGGGCAAGCAATTGTACTTGTTCTTGAAGAAACCCGTCAACAACGAGTATTATTGCAAGATCACGGTTGTTGACGGGCAAGAACGGAAAATCACCATCAAGGATCAATTTGGCAAGGTAAATTCGTTCACATACAAGGATCTGGAAATAGTTATGCTTGACCACGATACTGTCGAGTTAAAGAATCACGCGCAAGACTCCATCTTCTTCAAGCTAGCTTTTCGCTTAGCAGCATCGAGGAAAAGCGTGTCGTGGATACCGCCATTTTGAAAGAAAAACCAGCTATGAAATATCTTTAAAACGATCTTGTCCTTCTCTTTTTTCAATGAGCCGCAAAGAATTCACCATTGGCTTCGTTATCAATCCCGTTGCGGGACTGGGGGGAACCGTGGGATTGAAGGGAACCGATGGCGACGAGATCATCACCAGGGCGATTCAACTCGGTGCGATACCCAAAGCTTGGCGTCGCGGGTGCGATTTCCTTGAAAAATTGCGGCCTCTCAAGGAAAAGGCCACGTTCATAACGGCAGCCGCATACATGGGCGAAAATTGCTTTCAAAAAGTAGCCATCCCGTACGATGCAAAGGTCCTGGAATTTAGAAAGCTCAAGTTCAGCGAGGAAACGACCGGCAAGGACACCGCTGATTTCATCACGGCGGTGAAGGACAAGGTTGACATCATCGCGTTCGTGGGTGGCGACGGGACCGCACGCGACGTGCTGGAAGGTATGGGTGCGGGTAGTAAGCGCGTGGTGCCCGTCATCGGTATTCCTGCCGGCGTCAAAATCCACTCGGCAGTGTTCGGCATCACGCCGGCCCACGCGGCATTGGTTATGTTGAAGTTCCTCGCCGGGGAGATAGGTGTTGGCGAAGGCGAGGTCATGGATATCGACGAGGAAGCATTTCGCAACAACCGGGTCGAAGCTCGCTTGTATGGGTACCTTCAAATCCCGCAAGAACCAGCGTTTATGCAAGGGTCCAAGGAAGGCTCCCCCGTGGAAACCTCTGACGAGGAGAACAAGGACCGCATCGCGGACCACGTCGTTTCCACGATGGATCGCGGGACGTGCTACATCATCGGGCCTGGATCGACGACGAAACCGATCCTCGACAAGCTGGGCCTGCAGAAGACCTTGCTCGGCGTCGATGCCGTCCTGGATGGAAAATTGGTCGGTTCGGACTTGAACGAGATGGGTCTTTCGGATCTTATCACGAGTATGAAACGGCAAGGGAAAAAAATCCAGCTCATCTTAACCGTCATCGGTGCGCAAGGATTCTTGTTTGGACGGGGAAACCTCCAGTTTACGCCGGGGGTCATTAAGGGTATCGGCGGGGAAAACATTACTATCATCATGACCCGCCACAAGCACTCGACCCTGCCCGGTGGCATCATGCGGAACGACACGCGGGATCCCGCCCTCGATACCGAGATGCGCGGGCTGTATCGAGTTCTTGTAGATGAAGGTGAATACAAGATCGTGCGCCTTGAATGAAGTAAAATCGAAAAAATGAGTGAATTAAGTGTGAATCAAGAGCAAGACGGGTCTATTGCCTTGTTAAACACGCCGTTCGAGCGTGATGGCACCAAGATTGCGAACCGGCTCGTCGCGCAACCGATGGAGCGATCCGCATCGACCCAGAAGGGTGAATTGACTTCTGAGTTGATTTCCGAATACATCACGCTAGCGAAGGGCCATTGGGGAATCTTGCACGTCGAGGCAATGTCCGTAACATCGCAGTATCGAAGCCGGAAGGGACAGCTCGTGCTCGATGATGCCACCTCGCGTGATCTGAAGGATTTGCTGGTAAAAATGTGGGAGTGCGCGCCGGAGACGAAGTACATCGTCCAATTGACCGTTCCCGGGGTCGTTACTGGAGACGGCCTTGAAAAATCAACGATCATCTCGTCCGTGCACGATGCAAACCCGGCAATCAAGCTCTTGTCCGACGGCGATATAGACGGCATCATCGATGCATTCAAGCATGCAATTGACCTGGCGATCGACGCCGGCATCGACGGCATCGATATCAAGGCTTGCCACGGGTACCTGGGTGCCGAGTTCTTGCGCCCTGCAAACACGCGCCCGGGACCATATGGCGGCTCGATCGAGAACCGGACACGGTTCTTCAAGGAACTGGTAATCCACGCGAGGAATGCAGCAAACAATGCAGGCAAGAAAGATTTCCTCCTCGGTTCTCGTGTATCTGTCGCGGAATACATCATTGGCGGGATCGGCACGGCGGGACCTTGCGAATTTATAGAGGATCTCGCTGAGGTGAAGCATATCGCATCGATGCTGTGCGCATGGGGCGAAAACTTCATCAACGTGACAGCAGGCATACCGGCTCAAGTCCCGGAAATCACGCGCCCAGTCAAGAACGTGCCGTGGGGCATCTGGAACCATTTCAGGCTGACAAAAGCTATCAAGGATCACCTTTCGAGCGAGGGCCAGCACCCGGCGATCATCGGCTCGGCGTATTCGATGCTCGGAAAGGATCTCCCGCATTACGCGGGAAAGAACATCATGGACGAGGCAGTCGACTTGATAGGCCTTGGCCGCCAAGTACTGGCGGATCCGGCATATCCGGAAAAGTTATTCTCATGTAGCCAGCAAATCAATTTTTGCAAGGGTTGCGGTTCGTGTGCACAGCTCTTGCGGGAGCAACAGCACGTTGGTTGTGCTTTTTACAATCCCGCGTTCAAATCATCATTGCGAACATAGGTGAGCATCCATGGAAAAACGCGTCGCGCTCGTGACCGGCTCGTCCCGGGGCATCGGGTTCGCCATTGCCACGCGGTTGATGGTCGAGGATTATTTCGTGATATTCAATGGCGTGACATCGCCATCATTGCCCGAGGATAAACAAGAAATCGTTGAAAAATTGCACAAAGACTCGGGCAACGGGTCATTCGGATACGTCCAAGCAGATATATCGACGGAGGAGGGCCGCAAGGCGCTGGTGGACTTCATCGAGGCCGAGGCGGGACGGATCGACGTGCTCGTGAACAACG